>NZ_JBGQOF010000032.1:0-34091 GCF_052113665.1 Flavobacterium sp. W22_SRS_FK3
ACCTTCAATAATCGTTTTGTATTAAAATATACCAATAAAACATTAGGTACAGGAGATTTTGAAACAACAGAGGATGCAGTTTCAGTTGTAATTCAGAATAAAAACATTACCGTAAATTCGACTGTAGAGAACATTGAGAACGTGTTTATTTACGATCTTTCTGGAAAATACTTGTACAAAAAAGAGAGCGTGAATAATCTTGAGCTGGTAATGCAGAACCTTCCGTTTGCCCAACAGATTTTATTGGTCAAAGTAGTTCTGGAGAATGGTACAACTACAACTAAAAAAGTGATTTTTAAATAAAATAACAAAAACTGAAGCGCCCTATAATAAGTCAACTTATTTCAGGACGGGATAAACAATAAAAAAGATCCGATAACTTTCGTTATCGGATCTTTTTGTTTTTAAAGTGTAGTTTGCATTTCATATATTATTGTGAAAATCACTAAATGTGGGTATTGCAATAAATTAGTTATAAATATAAATTGCGGGTAAATTCTTACTAATAAAAACAAGAAAATAATTAACCAACCTACTATATTTTGAAATCAAAATTACATTTCTTCCTGACCATTTTTTTCTCTCTTTTATCGATTCACAATAATGCCCAGCAGGGAAAAGTAGATATATCTTTCAATACTTATGATGATGGTCATAATGGTGACGGCTTCGATAATACAATAAGAACTTTATCAATACAAACAGATGGGAACTTAATTGTGGGGGGAGAGTTTTTAAATTTAAATGGAAAATCACTTTCGTATTTAACACGATTGAAGGCAGACGGAACAATTGATGAAAATTTTAATACAGACTCCGGTTTTAATGGAAAAGTGTATTCATCGTATATTCAGCCTGACGGCAAAATCATTGTTGGAGGTAATTTTACCAGTTATAAAGGACTTACAACAGGAAGGCTTATTCGTTTAAATAGTGACGGTTCTCATGACACTGCTTTTAATACTTCATTAGCTGCCAGTTCTGGTATAGTAAATCATATTGTGCAGCAAACAGATGGAAAAATTATAATTGTAGGAAGCTTTACAAAGTATAATGGTATTACAGTAAACAGGATTGCCAGAATTTTGCCTGATGGAAATTTAGACACCATGTTTTTAACTGGCTACGGTGCTCCTGCAAATATTAATGCAATACAAGTTCAGTCAGATGGTAAAATTATTCTGGCAGGGAATTTTCTAAAATTTAATGGAGTAGATGTCAATCGAATTATTAGGTTAAATCCAGATGGAAGTTTAGATATGACTTTTAATACAGGAAATGCATTTAATGAAGAAATCCATGCAATGGTTTTACAACCGAATGGTAAAATTATTCTTGGGGGAGAATTTACAAATTATAATGGAATAGCAGCAAACAGAATTATTCGATTACATCCAAATGGTACAATAGATTCTGGTTTTTTATCAGGTACAGGGTTAAGTAATGGCGTTGTAAATGTTATTAAAACAGACGCTGCAGGAAATATTATGCTAGGAGGCTCTTTTACAGATTTGTATAATGGAAAAGATGTAAACAGATTAATACTTTTAAATCCTGACGGAACAATTAAATCTGACTTTGATATAGGAGCCGGTCCTGGTTCTGCATCGGTATATAGTTTAGCAAATTCAGCTGAAGGGGATTGGTACATTGGCGGTTCTTTTTCGGTTTTTGACTCTCAAAACCAAGGTAAACTGGCGAAAATTGATACAAATGGAATTCATGATATTAGTTATCTTTCGGCCGGAGTTGGGTTCGATAATTCGGTTTTAAAAGTTTTGCCATTGCCAGATAATAAAACAATGGTTTTTGGTAATTTTTCAAAATTTAATGGATTTTCTTCTTCAAGAATTGCACGTATTTTACCAAGTGGTAATTTGGATGCCAGTTTTAATTCTGCACAGACAGGTGCTAATAACACCATAAAAACGGCAGTACAACAACTAGATCGCAAAATTATTATAGGAGGAATTTTTACCAGTTATAACAATACAATTTGTAATCGCATTGCCCGAATTTTACCTGATGGGAGTTTAGATAATAGTTTTGTTTCTGGAAGTGGTTTCAATGGGCAGGTATTTTCTGTAGCTGTTCAATCAGACCAAAAAATATTGGCTGCAGGTAGTTTTACTAAATATAATGGTGTAACGTTTGGCCGCATAGTGAGATTAATGCAAGACGGTACAATTGATGGCAGTTTTAATACTGGTACAGGGGCAAACGGAACTATTGATGCAATATTAGTTCAAGCTGATGGAAAAATCATTTTAGGAGGAAGATTTGATACGTTTAACGGAATAGGATATTCTAAATTAATACGGTTAAATGCCGATGGAAGTATAGACAATAGTTTTTCTGTAGGTTCTGGGTTCGATAAAAACATATATGCACTTGATCTGCAATCTGACGGAAAAATTATTGTGGGCGGTTCTTTTTTAAATTACAATGGAGTTTCAAAAAAACGTATTTTAAGACTGAATGCCAACGGAAGTTTAGATACCACTTTTAATTCAGGAACTGGCTTTAGTAATGGTGATGTTCGAAGTATTTTGGTGCAGCCCGATGACAGAATTTTGATTGGAGGTGCTTTTTCCGGTAATTACAACGGGACAGTCTCTTTGCGTTTATTGCGTTTGTCTACGAATGGTGTTTTCGAAACCTCATTTTCAGTAAGTCTTAATAGTACTTTATATACGATGGGAATTACAGTCGATTATAAACTAATAATCGGAGGTAATTTTAATTCGGTTTCAGGAATAGCAAAGCATAGGATTTCTCGCTTAAAATTATGTACTAATAGTTCAAAATGGAATGGTTCAGAGTGGTCTAACGGATTTCCGTCAGAAGCAAAAGAACTAACTTTTGATGAAGATTATTTATTTTCAGTTTCAGCAAATGGATGTAGCTGTAGTATAAATTCAGCTAAAACAGTAACAATTTTAAGTGGAAAAACTCTTGGGTTAAGTTTCAATTATACAGGCTCGGGAATTTTGATTTTAGAAGATTCGGCATCTTTATATCAGTCAGATGATGAACTGGTGAATACAGGAATTATTCATCTTAAACGACAAACAACACCTATTTTAAAATTCGATTATACGTATTGGTCTTCTCCTGTCGAAAACCATAAATTGACAGATGTTTCTCCAAATACATTATCAGATAAATTTTTCTCTTTTGATCCTGAGGTAAATTATTGGAGAGAGGAAATCCCATCAACTAGTATGAGTTTAGGAAAAGGTTACATCATTCGCGGGCCACAGAATTTATCAGCTACCGTTCCTGAAAAATATGAAGCTATTTTTAAAGGCATCCCTATTAACGGAAAAATTACAACTACTATTGGTAATACGGATAGTTTCAATTTAATTGGCAATCCATATCCTTCAGCACTTGATGCAGATACATTTTTAACAGACAATTTAGATGTCATTAAAGGAACCCTATATTTCTGGACCCACAATACCCCTTTTGCCAACAAGTATACTTCAGATGATTATGCTGTTTATAATTTATTGGGTGGGGTAGGAACCAGACCTTCACTGGCTTCTGGTAAAAATGAAACTTTACCAGAAGGTAAAATTGCTGCAGCACAATCTTTTTTTATTCAGAGTGTAACCGCCGGAGAAGTGAAGTTTGAAAATGGGATGCGGATTATAGAACAGAATTCATCTTTTTTTAAACCGGTTAAAATTGCCAAAAAAAATAAAATAACAGAAAAAACCAGAATATGGCTCAATCTTACCAATGATGAAAATGCGTTCAAGCAGCTTTTAATAGGTTATATTGAAGGAGCTACAAATGGTTATGATTTAGCTTTTGATGGAGAAACATTTGACGGAAATAAATATATAGATTTTTATAGTTTTAATGAAGGAATGAACTGGACTATACAAGGCAGGGAATTCCCTTTTCATGATTCAGATGAAATTACACTGGGATATAAAACCCAAATCAATGGGGATTTTATCATAAGTATTGACCATTTTGATGAAAGTTTTAACAGTCAATCAGTTTATCTTGAAGATAAGGACAAAATGATTCTGCATAATTTAAAAAATGAGCCCTATAGTTTTTCGACCGGCAAAGGAGTTTTTAATAATCGTTTTGTTTTGAAATTTATTAATAAAACATTAGATACCAAGGAAATTTTACCAAATAAAAAAAGACTCGTAGTTTACCAAAAGAAAGGCCAATTAGTTATAGAATCAGAAGATTTAATTATTCAAAAAGTTCAGATTTTTGACACATTGGGTAAATTGGTTTTTGAACAAAACTCCGATCAAAATATACTAACCATTTCAAATCTGAAACCTAAAAATCAGGTTTTGGTTTTTAAAATTACAACTGAAAATGCTGTAGAAACAAAAAAAGTGATTTTTTAAGAAGCTTTCTTGAGTAAATTTTCATGTGTATTCTGAATGGCTTTTTCATTTTTATAGTCAATCCATTTCTGTCCTTTGAATTTGCGCATCAAAATATCAAAATGCCGCATAATAAAAACATTATAAGCTGCTTTCGATAAATTGGTAATGCTTTTAGGAAAAGAGCGTAAACTCATAGAAAAACCTGGTGTCAAATATTTCATGTAATGCCAGTAACCTTCTGGCATATATAACATTTCCCCATGTTTCAGATTTGTAATATACCCTTCGACATTTTTCAGGGCAGGAAATCTTTCATAATCAGGATTATCAAAATCAATATCTTCTCTCGAAATTAAAGCATGTGGCACTTTGTACATATATTTTGACTGATCTGGTGAAAAAATCATGCATTGCTTTTCTCCGTGAAAATGAAAATGAAGAATATTTGAGTAGTCAATGTCGTAATGCATAAAAACTTTTGAATTTTCTCCGCCAAAAAATAACATCGGCATTTGTCTGACTAGTTTTAAGCCAATATCAGGCCATAAAAAATCATTTTTTAAGGAAGGAACATCTTTCATTAAATTGTAAAGAAAAATGCGATAATTTGTTGGTTTTTTTTCAAGCAAATTGATGTAATCATGCATCTTCATTGAAGTATGAGCCTGATTAAAACCATCTTCGTGATTTACAGGCCTGTCATCGTATAAAGGAACAGTTTTATCACCCGCTATTTCTTTAATATAGGATAATCTCCATTTATGATAAGCCGGCCAGTCTTCAGTCAGCTCTTCAATAACAACCGGAATTTGTTTTTTTACATATTGGGAAATAAAATCAGCTTTCGAGATTTTTTTTACCCTTTGGATTTGTTCTAACTTCATCTCTTAAAATAAAAAAATTGCTTATAGTATTAGCTATGAGCAATTTAAAAATATTTAATGAGATTTATTAACTCATTTAATTAATTTTTTGACTTGAATAAACCCTTTGGTTTTAATAATAGAATGGATTATTTTTATTTAAAGTCTTTTTTGCTCTTCAGTCTGTTCTCTGTTTTTTTCTTTTAATTTTTGATTTCCAATGTTGTATTTAAATCCTATTCTGAAATTCTGGCTGTCACTGTAATCGGTAAAATAATTATATTGATTGGCATAATTGGTCGTGACTGTTTGTTTTTCTCCGCGATAAACATCTGAAAAAATAGCAAAAAGCTCCCATTTATCATGAAATATTTTTTTACGGAATGCAAAATCTAAACTTGTGGATTGACTAATAGTAAATGTACCCTGAACAGAAGGAGAGTTATAATAAAAGTTGGCTTCTGCAGTGATATCTTTTTTCTTATTGAAAGTAAACCGATTATTAGAGCTTCCATTGAATTGTAAACGCTTATTTTGATACATTTTTTCATCAATTCCCTGAAAAGTATCCTGAGTATAATTTATTCCGGTTTGAATACCAGATTCCCACCAGTCAAATAAAACAAGATCAGTATTAAATTCCAATCCTAAAGCACTGTTTTTTTCAATATTGGTAAGATGATATATAACGGTAGTCGTTTCATAATCCTGATAAGAGATTTCCATTGAAGGATTCTTTTCCTGCCTGTAATATAAATCAAAATTGTATTTATCTTTTAAAATATAGGTCAAATCCAGATTGTGTATGATCGTGGGCTGTAATTTGGGATCTCCAATAAAGTAAGAATAGGAATTATAATAAGACCGAAAAGGATTTAGCCAGCTATATTGTGGTCTGCTGATTCGTTTTCCGTAAGAAAACCCAATCTGATTTTTTTCATTAGCTTTATAAAGAGCATAAAAAGTTGGGAAAAGTTTAAAATAATTTTGTTCGATTGTTTCCGTTATTGTCACCGAGTTGCCTTCTAATTTCGTGTATTCTCCCCTCAGTCCTGCTTTAAGGGTCCAATTTTTTATCTCTTTATTATAACTTGCATATCCTGCTAAAATATTTTCATCATATAAAAATTGATTAGTCCTGTTTATATTTTCAATTAATTCTCCATTGATTTGATCTTTAAAATTAAGTTGACTGTCTGCTTTTACTTTTCCAAATTTAATTCCCAATTCGATGCCTTTATCTTCATTAGAATAATCTGACTGTGCTGAAAAAAGCTGAATTTGTTGATTGTTATCGCTTATAAAACGGTTTTCTCTGTAAGGAATGTTATCGGGTAATGAAAAAGAAGAAAATACATCCTGATTTTCATTATAATAATAAAAAGTATAATCTGAAGAAAATGAAAGTTTCTCTTTTTCCTTGAATTTATGATCATACGATAAATTATAAGCATTGTTTCTGGATGTTTTTTTTCTGTTATTTTGTGTTACATATAATGAATCCAGATGACCTTTACCACCGTAAATATAAGTTGGAACATTGTAAAAGCCATGAACATTAGGTGTTATTGAACCGCTTGCTCCAAAATAGAGCGTGTTTAGACTGTCGATTTCATATTCGGAGTTCAAATTATATGAGTTTTGTGATGCCGATTTATTTTTTCTCCTCAAATTGCTTTTCCAAACTGAAACGGTTTTTCCGGAATCATCTAAATAATGAACAAAATCCTGTCCTTCTCTAACATACGTTCCCGATCCTAAAGTGTATCTTCCGGAAAGAGAAAGTTTATCTCCTTTATAAATATGGCTTGTCGAAATAACTCCTTTTGGATAAATGGATTGCACGTATGAGCCCGAAACCGTTCCTTTATATCCTAATTTTACATTTTTTTTCAATTTGATATTTAAAACTGTTACACCTTGTGCTTCATATTTAGCCGGCGGATTTGTAATGACTTCAATCGATTTAATATCTTCTCCATTGGTGGTTTCTAAAAATTGCTTTAATTCATCGCCTGTTAAGTACACTTTTTTGTCGTTAATAGTGACCAGAATGCTATTACTTCCACGTACTGTCAGAGTGCCATTACTCATCGTCGTCACACTTGGTGTCTTACCCAATATTTCCCAGGCATTATTGTTTGAAAGGGAGGAGTTTTCTACCGTGAATTCTAATCGGTCAATTTTTCTTTTAATGATTGGTTTTGATGCCGTAATGGTTACATCATTGAGCATTTCAGTAGTTTGATCCAGGATAATTGGTGTAAGTTGAGTATCGTTTTGCAAATCAATATTCAGATACTTTTCAGAAAATCCAGAAGTGTTGATTGTCAAAATGTAATTTCCTTTTTCAATTTCGATTATTTCAAAAAAACCTTTTTCATCTGTTTGTGTACTTTTATAAAACAATGAATCTTGTTGCTTTAATAGTACAACAGCAGTAAATGCTACAGGATTTTTAGTAGAATCTAAAATAGTTCCTGAAATTTTTTGCTGTCCAATTCCTATAAAAGGGAATAACAAGAATAAAAAAATATACTGTTTCATAATGATGATTTGTTTGGAGCAAATCTCTGAAAGCTCTTTCAAGTATTGGGTTAATAGAGGGTTAACGATGGGTTAAAGGGTTTTGTAAAATATAGCAGCGACGAGAGTCTATTGACCGAATAGTCGGTTAGTTATGGTATTCATTTCAGGATTTGGTTAATAAAGGGTTAATCAGCTGTTTGTTGAAACGTGAAATGAATTATTAAGGTAAATTTGTTTTGGTTAATAGTATAATTGTATGCAAAAGAAAAAGAAAATTGGGTATTTAATAGGAGCCTGTATCTTTACAGTGATCGCATTAGCGGTCATTCAGGGTTATTTTATTTACAATACTTATAAACTCACAGAAAGAGAAGTAAATGCTAAAATCAAAAAGCAGGTAACAGATTTGGAAGATCATCCTGAATTTGATGCGATAAAAGATACGTGGATGGATAACTTGGCAAAGTCTGCCAAAAGATATGTCGATAAAAAAATATCAAAAAAAGAATATTTAGAATTAATTCAAAAAAGTTATGATTCACTTTCCGATGCTATGAAAAAACATATGGATAAGAGAAAAAAAACAGAAGATTATAATATTGGCTACAGTGATTATTTAACATCATTGATAATTATTGCAGATAATAAAATTGATACTATTTATAAGGGCAAATTGCTGATTTTTGATAATAAAATAAAAAGCAATAATGAAATTTCTTCTTCTATTGCAAGCTGGGAAAACAACAATGAACTTGACAATCCTGATTCAAAAAAAACGAATTACACTATTTTATTGAAAACACAGCAATATTACAGTTTTGCAAACTGGCAAAAAACGATTTTAAGTCAAATGGCAGGATTGCTTTTATTTTCAGTGGTTCTGATGTTTTTTGTCGTGTATCTGTATTATCTGTCGATTAAAAACCTGATTAATCAAAAACGTATTGCCGATATAAAAACGGATTTTGTGAACAATATTACACATGAGTTTCAGACTCCTCTGGCAACAATGGATGTCGCAATCAAGACATTACAACGTAAAGAGAAACAAATGTCTAATGATGATTATAAAACTACATTATCATTATTGGAAAGGCAAAACTCCAAACTTCAAAAACTGTTTCAGCAAGTTGCAGGGGTTTCACTCAATCCTGTAGCGGATAGGAGTTCCGAAATCGGAATCGGTTGTAATGAAATTGAAGAAATAATTGATGATTTCAGGCTTTCTAAAACTGACATTACAATTTCTTGTCATCAAATAAAAGAAACGATTAACATAAAAATGGATCGTTTTCACCTTAATACAATTCTGGTAAATCTTCTGGACAATGCTGCGAAATACGGAGCTACGCAAATAAATATTGAGTTGAATTGCATTGAGGATAAATTTTTACTCAATATAAAAGACAATGGAAAAGGAATTTCAACAAAAGAACATATAGCCATTTTTGATAAATTTTACAGAGTAGAAAAAGGAAATCTTCATAACACCAAAGGTCTCGGTTTAGGATTATTTTATGTAAAACAGTTGGTTGAAGCCTATCATGGAGAAATAAGAGTAATTAGTGAAGAAGATAAAGGTGCCTTGTTTTTAATGTCAATTCCGTTATGATGAAACACATTTTATTAGTAGAAGATGATTTTGATTATGCTTCAATATTGAAACAATATCTTCAGTTTTCAGGATTTAAGGTAACATGGGCAAAAAATGGCCAAGAAGCCTTATTGTCTTTTCCTTCAGGTCAGCCAGATATTTGTATTTTGGATGTCATGATGCCGCAAATGGACGGCTTTACATTAGCCGAAAAAATTGTTGAGGATTATCCAGAAACGCCATTTGTTTTTTTAACTGCAAAATCACTTCAGGAAGATAAAATCAAAGGTCTGAAATTGGGAGCAGATGATTATATCGTAAAGCCTTTTGAAGTAGAAGAATTAATTTTGAGGGTAGGAAATATTTTAAAACGATACCAGAAGAGAGAGGGTAAAATTTTTCTGGAAAACAAATTTGAAATTGGAAACTATACTTTCGATAGCCAAAATTATTTATTGAAAAACGAAATAATAACGCATCGTATTACTGAAAAGGAAGCTCAATTGATTGGGTTTTTGTATGCAAATCGAAATAAAGTCGTTAAAAGAGAAGAAATTTTAAGGAACATCTGGGGTAACGAAGATTTTTTTTCTGGAAGAAGTATGGATGTATTTATTAGTCGATTACGGAAATATTTTAGGGAAGATTCCAATATCACTATAACCAGCGTGAGGGGATTGGGTTTTGAATTTAAGATTAACAATTAAATCAGCATATTATGAAAATTATTTTAGCAATTATCTGTATGGCTTTTAGTTTTTTAGCGAACAGCCAGAATACAAATACATCGAAATACAGCAAGACTTCAAGTTCGTCAGTCTCAATTCAAAATTCGGATTCATCTTATAGTCTTAAAGCCCATTTTGATTCAGATAAAAACGAAAAAGTAAAAACAATATTAATGGACAATCTGGATACAAAATATATGAAATCAGTAGGTAAAACTTTGATATGGCAAAAATCCGATTCAGATGAAATAGTTTATACAGTCACTTTTAAAAATGGAACTTTAAAAATGGCAGTTGACAAGGATTTGGTTTCCGGAAATGCCATAAAGAAGTTTGAAATGCTGGGAAATGAATTAAGAGAAACAATTTCAAATAATTAAAACAAAAAAATGCTTTTGACAAATTGAGGCAAAAGCATTTTTATATATATTCGGGTAATATTATACTTTTAATTTTCCTGAAGCCTCAATATTTCTATCGATAGTGTGTCCCGGTCTTGACCATTTTGGTTTTTCACCTAACGGAGCAAATTGAGAATCTTCTGCTTCAACTGTTTTAGGCTGAGATACTTTTGTAAAAGCTTTTTGGGGATTTAACCCTAACATTTCAAACATTTTCATATCTTCATGTACATCTGGGTTGGGTGTGGTAAGCAATTTATCTCCTGCAAAAATAGAATTCGCTCCTGCAAAGAAACACATTGCCTGACCTTCTCGGCTCATATTGGTTCTTCCTGCAGATAAACGTACCTGAGTATCCGGCATCACGATTCTTGTGGTTGCTACCATACGAATCATTTCCCAGATTTCAACTGGTTTTTCATCTTCCATAGGAGTTCCTTCTACAGCTACCAAAGCATTAATTGGAACCGATTCCGGCTGTGGATTTAACGTAGAAAGCGCAACCAGCATTCCGGCCCTGTCTTCAATACTTTCTCCCATTCCGATAATTCCGCCACTGCAAACCGTAACATTGGTTTTACGAACGTTTTCTATTGTTTCTAAACGGTCTTCAAAAGCACGTGTTGAAATAACATCTTTATAATAATCTTCAGAAGTATCTAAGTTATGGTTGTAAGCATATAAACCTGCTTCAGCCAGACGCTGCGCCTGATTTTCGGTAATCATACCCAAAGTACAGCAAACTTCCATATCCAGTTTGTTGATGGTACGAACCATTTCTAAAACCTGGTCAAATTCTTCACCGTCTTTTACGTTTCTCCAGGCAGCTCCCATACAAACACGGGATGATCCGCTTGATTTGGCACGCAAAGCCTGAGCTTTTACCTGACTTACACTCATTAAGTCATTTCCTTCAACGCCTGTGTTGTAACGTGCAGCCTGAGGGCAATACCCGCAATCTTCAGGACAGCCTCCGGTTTTAATAGATAGTAATGTTGATACCTGAACTACGTTCGGATCGTGTTTTTGTCTGTGAATTGTTGCTGCTTCATACAGCAAGTCCATCATAGGTTTATTATATATGGCAATTATTTCGTCTTTGGTCCAGTTGTGTTTTGTAATGCTCATTGATACATTGTTTTTGATGCTTCAAAAGTAGTTAAATTGTTCTAATCAACCAATGCTGATTTCTGTAAATGAATATTTGGTAGTTATTTTCAAAAAATAAGCACCCTAAAATCATAAAAATGTACAATTATATGATTTTAGAGTGCTTATTTAATCTTTTTATTTTCAAAAATTAATCGGCTATGTATTTATTATTCCAGTATAACATCATCATCATAGTAACTATGACAGAAGAAGCGATTCCTTCAAAAAGCAAACAAATACAATAAGTGGGAACAGATGGGTTTCCGCCAAACATAAACGCTTCCGATAAGGTTTGTACGTAGGCATCACCACCTCTGGCATAACTGTAAACTAATAATCCGAAAACACTCATCGACACCCCAACTACGGAAGTTGCCATTGCCGAGACAGCATTTGATACAAAATTAGTTTCCCCTTCGTGCAGGTTCATTTGCATCGTTCTGTTTACACCATAAAAGATAAAAAATACATTCAGTGTACGTAAATAAAACAAATCTGCTAAGCCTAACACATTCATCAATAAAAAATAAATGCCAATGCCAAGGAATATTAAAGATCCATTGACAATTTCTTTCGGTAATTTCATAATGGTTATTTTTAAAGAAGTTAATAGTAAATGTTTGATAAACAGTATGGTGTATTAAATTTACTAAAAAAACAGATACAATAATTTAAAAATAACAAAAACAATGTTTTATGAGTTTTTTAGATTTGGCTCACAAATTCCAATGCCCTTTTTTTGTCTTGATTCAGTTGTTCTTTCAGTAGATCAACTGAACCAAATTTTTGCTCTTCACGAAGATATTTTAACATGTAAATCTCAAGTTTTTGGCCATAAATGTCAGCATCAAAATCAAAAAGATTTACTTCGATAGTTTGTTTTTGACCATTTACAGTTGGGTTGAAACCAATATTCATCATACCATAAACTTCTTTTTGATCAATACAAGTCTTCACAACATAAACGCCATTTTTAGGAACCAGTTTGTATTCTTCTTTAATCTCGATATTGGCTGTTGGAAAACCAATTGTTCTTCCTAGTTGTTTTCCTTTTACAACTTCACCGGTTAAAAAATAAGCATACCCCAGATATTCATTGGCCAAATCCATATTGCCTTCTTGTAATGCTTTACGGATTTTAGTCGAACTTACTGAAACATCCTGGATTTCCTGAGCAGAAATTTGTTCAACTTCAAAACCATATTCAGCACCAAAAGCGATTAAATTGTCAATATTGGCTGTTCTGTTTCGTCCAAAACGATGATCGTGGCCAATAATTATTTTATGAATATGAAACTGATCAACTAAAATAGAATGGACAAATTCTTCGGCGGTTAGTCTTGAAAAACTTTCATTAAAGGGGTGGATTACCAGGTTTTCAATTCCGGTTGCTTTCAGCAGTTTAGATTTTTCTGAAATCGTATTTAAAAGTTTAATTTCTGATTTTTCCTGTAAAACCATTCTCGGATGCGGAAAAAAAGTAAGCACTAAACTTTCATATTTTCCGTTTTCCGTATTTTGATTGAGTCTTTCAAGAATTTTTTTATGACCAATATGAACGCCATCAAAGGTTCCAAGAGTTAGAATAGTTTTCTTGTTGGAATGAAATTCATTAATAGATTCGAAAAGCTTCAAAGCAAATAGTTTAAGATGCTGCAAATTTATACTATCTATTTTAAATCTGATACTAACCTGAATTGATTTTTTAATTTGATTAGAATTGTTTTTGTGAAAAAGGTGTAATTCGTCGATACGAAACAAATATCTGTCGATAATAGATAAAAATTTAACTTAATTGATTTAATTTTGATTTTCTAACAACCTTCTGATTATGAAAAAACAAATACTTATTTTGCTCTTTATTTTTTGTTGTACCGCCATTCATGCTCAAACTAATGTTCTTTGGGAGAAAGTTAATTCGGTTTCGGCTAAAAAAACAGGAAGCATTTCTAATCAGGATAAGTTATATTATAAATTGAATGAGAGTCTTCTGATTCAAAAAATTGCAGCTTCAACAAGTAAATCATCACAAATTGCAACATCAGAAATTACAATTCCTAATGCTGAGGGTAATTTAGAACGATTTATGGTCTGGGAGTCTTCAAATTTTGAGCCAGAATTGCAGTTGAAATATCCCGAAATCAGAGCTTATCAAGGAACCGGATTGGATGATAAAACTGCACAAATTCATTTTAGTGTTGCCCCAATAGGAGTTCAGACTATGGTACTTCGTTCTGATAAACCAACTGAATTTATTGAGCAAAATCCGGAAAATACATCAGAATATGTATTGTTTACATCAAAAAATAAGGATACATCAAAATCACTGGTTTGTAAAACCAAACACGATAATACAAACAATAATTCTGCAAAAACAGCAAAAACAGCTTCCAATACAAAATTATTTAAAACCCTTCGATTGGCACTATCATGCACTGGAGAATATGCTGCTTATTTTGGCGGAACAAAGGCAGGAGCATTAGCAGGTATGAATGCAACGATGACAAGGGTTAACGGAATTTTTAAAAGAGATTTGGCGGTAGAACTACTTATTATAGCAAATAATCTGGATGTTATTTATACAGACGGAACAACAGATCCATATTCTAATGCTAATGTTGGTGCAAATGGCGCATGGAACCTTGAAGTTCAAAAAACGTTGACTTCACTTATTGGAAACGATGGTTATGATATTGGACATTTGTTTGGACGATCAGGAGGAGGAGGAGATGCAGGGTGCATAGGATGCGTATGCAAAGATCCTGTTTCATCTACAGATGATGAAGCAAAAGGAAGTGCTTTTACATCGCCTTCAAATTCTATTCCGCAGGGGGATACTTTTGATATTGATTATGTAGCTCATGAAATGGGTCATCAATTAGGTGGAAGCCATACTTTTTCTTACTCAATTGAAGGAACAGGTGTAAATGTAGAACCGGGCAGTGGCTCAACCATTATGGCTTATGCAGGCGTAACAGGGGATTTTGATATGCAAAACAACTCAGATGATTACTTTGCCTATGCGAGTATTTTGGAAATCCAGAATAATCTTGCCACTAAAACATGTCCTGTGACTACCACTATAATTAATAATCCACCGGTTATAAGTGCAGGTTTAGATTATATTATTCCATTTAATACCCCTTTTGTTTTAAGAGGAACTGGTTCAGATCCTGAAGGAGATGCTCTTACTTATTGTTGGGAGCAAAATGATAGTGCAACGACAGCATCCGGAAACAATAGTATTGCTTATCCCGCAAAACCTGATGGTCCAATGTTTCGTTCACTCCCGCCTAAAACTTCTCCAATTAGGTATATGCCAAGTTTTAGTACAGTACTTCAAAATAAATTAACAACAACCTGGGAATCTGTTTCATCAGTAGCGAGAAGCTTACATTTTTCTTTGACAGGAAGAGATAATGCTGCTTTAGACATACCACAGACTAATACAGATAATATGGTGGTTACTGTAAATCCATCTATTGGACCATTTGCAGTGACTTCGCAAAATACAAGTGATATTGGCTGGCAAAAGGGTTCTTTTCAGGCTGTAACCTGGGATGTAAACAACACCAACACATTAACCGGTTCTGCTAATGTAAATATTAAATTATCTACAGATGGAGGTTTGACTTTTCCAACAGTTCTGGTTTCAAATACGCCCAACGATGGTTCTCAGACTATTACTGTTCCGCTAGATGTTGAAGCTACAAATTGCAGAATTTTAATTGAGCCAACTGCTAATATTTATTATGCTTTAAATTCAAGTCCTTTTGCTATAGGATATACATCTGCGACAACCTGTAATTCTTATAGTTTTGGCAGCTCATTTAGTATTCCTTTCGGGACATCTTTTACAAATAAAACAGTAAATGTTCCGTCTTCAATAGGTATAGTTTCTGATGTAAATGTTATTGTAAACGCAACCCATGAAAGGTTTTCTGATTTAGAAATTCAAATAGTAAACCCTCAGGGAACAGCTGTGAAATTGTTTGATAAAGATTGTAGTGCTGCCAACTCGACTTTAATACTTAATTATGATGATTCAGGAGCTGCTTTAGATTGTTCTAAAACAACCAGTCAGATTGTTATACCAACTGAATTTTTAAGCACTTTCAATGGACAGAATCCTCAGGGAACATGGACACTTCAGGTTCGTGATGCTGTTTCGGGGCGCTTCGGAACTATAAATTCGGCCTCAGTAAATATTTGCAGTCAAACGTTTACTCTGGATGATTCTGAATTTGAAAGTAAAGATTTTGTTCTATATCCAAATCCAAACAAAGGCAGCTTTAAAGTAGAGTTCGAATGT
This sequence comes from Flavobacterium sp. W22_SRS_FK3, assembly GCF_052113665.1. Classification (NCBI taxonomy): domain Bacteria; kingdom Pseudomonadati; phylum Bacteroidota; class Flavobacteriia; order Flavobacteriales; family Flavobacteriaceae; genus Flavobacterium; species Flavobacterium sp. W22_SRS_FK3. The sequence goes on from NZ_JBGQOF010000032.1 coordinate 15,947, forward strand.
GATAGCACGAAAGTTGTAGAGGTGATGGTACATGATATTCTGGGACAAAAAGTGTACGATCAGACTTTTGATAAAACACTATATTTTATTCAAAATATTCAATTGCCAAAATCGGCTTCCGGATTGTATTTGGTTACCATAATTAACGGCGATAGAAAAATAGTCAAAAAGATACTTGTAAACTAAATTCTAAGAATTAGCCATTGCCATACAAACAATACTAATTTTTGCTCCGGGAATTTTAAGCAAGGCGCGTGAGCAGGCTTCAAGTGTGGCTCCGGTTGTAAGCACATCATCAATAAGTAAAAAATGTTTGTTGTGGTTTTCTTCTGAAAAATGTACATCAAATACATTTTCTATTCCTTCAGACCTGCCTAAAAGATTTTTTTTGGATTGTGTTTTGGAATACTTTTTCCGAAACAAAACAGTATCATCATAATCGATATTCAATCCTTCGGATAAGGCATTTCCAAAAGTAGTTACCTGATTGTAGCCGCGTTCCTTAAATTTCTTTCGATGAAGCGGAACAGGAATTACAACATCAAAAGGTGTTTCGGGTTTGATGTTTTTTAAATCTTCTACATACCAGTTTCCCAGGACAGTTCCAATTTCTTCGTATCCTTTGTATTTCAAATTATGGATGAGTTCCTGAACCATTCCTTTTTTGTTGAAGTATAAAAAAGCAGATGCATGTTCTATTTCAATTTTTCCATAAAACTTCTTCACCGCTTCATTATTGGCGTCTAAATGATATTGTGTAAGGGGTAATTCATGACGGCAATTGGTACAAAAAACAGTTTCATTTGTCATTAAAAGTGTGTGGCAGCCCGCACAAACTTTGGGGAAAAATAGGTTCTTTAAAGATTCTAACATTCTTGTAAGTGTTTTTCTGAATAATTGTAAGATAAAAGTATAAAAAATGAAAGGAAAGTCTAGTTTTATCTGATTTTTATTTTGAAAAGTATTCTTAAATCGACTTTAAAAGGTTTTGATAATTATGAATTTCTATTCGGAAATAGTAAAACGGTTATTCATTTCTAAAAATTTAATAATCAAGGGGCAATCTTCATCTATTTTTCTTTTTTTTAAATTCACTTTTTATATTTTTGCATCACTATGGCAAAACAAGAAGATATATTTAAGAATGTGGTTTCGCACGCAAAAGAGTACGGATTTATTTTTCCGTCAAGCGAAGTATACGATGGATTGAGTGCAGTGTATGATTATGCACAAAATGGCGTCGAGTTAAAAAAGAATATCCGTGAATATTGGTGGAAATCAATGGTTCAGATGAACGAGAATATTGTTGGTCTTGATGCTGCAATATTGATGCATCCTACAACCTGGAAAGCTTCAGGACACGTAGATGCCTTTAATGATCCGTTAATTGATAATAAAGATTCCAAAAAAAGATACAGAGCAGACGTTCTGGTTGAAGATTATGCTGAAAAGCTTAATGTAAAAGCTAAAAAAGAAATCGAAAAAGCAAAAGAACGTTTTGGTGATGCCTTTAACGAACAGGAATTTATCACGACTAATGCGCGTGTTGTAGAATACCTTGCAAAAGAAAGAGAAATTCTGGAAAGATTAGCCCGTTCTTTAGGAAACGAAGATTTGGCTGATGTAAAAGCTTTAATCGAAGAATTAGAGATTGCTGATCCTGAAACCGGTTCCAGAAACTGGACAGAAGTAAAGCAATTCAACCTGATGTTCGGAACCAAATTAGGAGCTTCTGCAGATTCTGCAATGGATTTATACCTGCGTCCGGAAACGGCTCAGGGAATTTTTGTGAATTTCCTTAATGTGCAGAAATCAGGTCGTATGAAAGTGCCGTTTGGAATTGCCCAAACCGGAAAAGCCTTTAGAAATGAAATCGTGGCCAGACAATTCATTTTCCGTATGCGTGAATTTGAACAAATGGAAATGCAGTTTTTTGTTCGTCCGGGCGAAGAAATGAAATCTTATGAATACTGGAAAGAAACACGTTTAAAATGGCATTTGTCTTTAGGATTAGGAAAAGAGAATTACCGTTTTCACGATCACGAAAAATTAGCACATTACGCAAATGCAGCTGCTGATATCGAATTCAACTTCCCATTCGGATTCAAAGAATTAGAAGGAATTCACTCCCGTACTGATTTTGACTTAAAAGCACACGAAAAATTCTCAGGCAGAAAACTACAATATTTTGATCCGGAACTAAATGAAAACTATGTGCCATATGTAGTAGAAACTTCAGTAGGTTTGGACCGTATGTTCCTGGCTGTTTTTGCCACTTCATTAAAAGAAGAAACATTAGAAGACGGTTCTACAAGAACAGTTCTAAAATTACCATCAGTTTTGGCGCCAACAAAAGCAGCTATTTTGCCTCTGGTTAAAAAAGATGGATTGCCGGAAATCGCCAGAAAAATCATTGATGATTTAAAATGGGATTTCAGTGTAGCGTATGATGAAAAAGATGCTGTGGGTCGTCGTTACAGAAGACAAGATGCTCTTGGAACTCCGTTTTGTATTACGGTAGATCATCAGACTATCGAAGACCAAACGGTAACCATTCGTCATAGAGATACTATGAAACAGGATCGTGTTGCTATTGCCGATTTGAAATCAATTATCGAAAACGAAGTTTCAATGAAAAACTGGTTGATGAAAATGTAAGTTGTTAAGCTTCAATATATAAAATCCCAAATTCTGACAAAGAGTTTGGGATTTTTTTTACTCATAAATTTGAAGGTCTGTTTTTAATGTTAATACGTTTGATTATTTTTTTATAACTTTAGATATTTTATTTTAAAGAAACAGCACCAAAAATTAACCCCAAAATATAAATGTCTCAAAATGAATTACACCTACATTATTTTAGACGACGATCCTGAAAGTGTTGAAAAAATAAGGACAATTGCAAAGGAGTTTTCAGAGCTGAATTTTATAGCATCTGCGAATAATTATACCGATGGACTGAACCTGATTTTAAAACATACACCGGATCTGATTTTTTTAGAAATAGAACCTAAAGATAAGGCTAGTGGTCTTTCTCTTAATTTAATTAATGGATTATTGATGTATTTGAAAGAAATGCCAAAAATCGTTATTACAACAAAAAGCAAAGATTTAGCGTTTGATTGTATTCAGTATGAAGTGAATGATTATTTTCTTAAGCCTTTAGCTTCAATAGATTTTGTAAAACTGATTCATAAATTGAATAAGTTAAGTAGTGAAGATGAGGTACTTTTACTCCAAAATTTAAAACATAAAGAAAAATCAAACTCAAAAGAAATCCAAATTAATAAAAATCGAAAATCCTTTATTTTATGTGTTAAATCATATGGAGATCACCGTTATATTGATTCAAATGAAATATGCTATTTTCAGGCAGATAATAATTCGACGGATATTCATCTGAAAAATGGAGAAATGATAACAGCTTTTAAAACTTTAAAGCATTTTGAAACCGTTTTGTCAAATCCCTTCATTCGAATACATAACAGTTATATTGTAAACAGAAATTATATTTCAAGAATACATACAGGAAACTCATTATGTTACATTAAGAAAACAACAATAAAGCTGCCATTTTCCAAATCTTATAAAGCAAATGTTGATTTTATAATTAGTGAATTTGCCAATGAAAATTATATAGAAACTTAAAAATAACCATCTGCCCTGATTTGCTATCCATTCACTCACGAACGGGTAGCATTGACCATAAACGCCTTTTTTTAAGGCAATTGTTGCGGTTTACTGTTTAGTTTTACAAAAGAATTCCAACAGAAAAGGAATCAAAAATCGTAAAAATTATAACAATATAAATCCCAACAAACATGAAAAAAGCAACTTTAACAATCGGATTATTTTCTTTAGTAATGGTATTAACTTCATTTAATACTGCTGAAACTGCAAATGGTGTTTTAGTAAACAATACAGCAGTTGGTATTGATGGAAACCAATCAGTAGGACAAAGCAGAAAAGTTGATATGATGGGTTCAGATTTATCTAGTCAAAGTATGACAATAAGTATTGATGGAAATCAGTCAGTAGGACAAAGCAGAAAAGTGGATTAATTATTTTTAATTCATTTCAATATATAAAAGACTACCTAATTTTAGGTAGTCTTTTTCTTTATGCCTAATAGATAGTTTTGTATTTTTGATTAAAATAGAAAAGCCAAAATTGAAAAAAAACTGTCTTATATTACTTCTTTTTTTTATCAGTTGTACCAAACAAAATGAGGGCACTAATATCTCCAGTCAATCTAAAGATAGCCTTGATTTGTATTTGTCACTCGCAAATGAATATAAATTACCGGTTCAGATAAAACAAAAATACAATCGCAAGGCCTTTGAAGTTATTATGAGCCAGCCAGACGATTCTCTTAAAAGGATAAATCTTTTTAAGGTTGCCAATCGTTATTATAACATGCGGGATTGGAACGGATATAATAAAACGGTGAAAATTATTTTAGAGAAAGCGCAAAAAGCAAATGATTCAGTTTCAATGTCTAAGGCTTATACTTATTTGGGAGATTATTACAGTTCTCAGGCAATTTCTGATAGTGCCTTTTTATATTATTATAAAGCAGAAAAGTTATATTCTCAATCTAATTTATTTTATAATCTGGCAAAAACAAGACTGAGTAAAGCATTATTGCAATTTAATGAAGGTGATTTTTATGGTAGTGAAAAAGCAGTTTTTAATGCACTTAGGGTCATAAAAGGAAAAGAAAACAAAGATATTTTATATGAAGCTTACAACTTGCTTGGTGTTATTTATAATGAGTTAGGCGAATATGAAAAAGCGATTGAATTTCATAACAAAGCCATTGCCAGTATTGATGATAAAATAATTCCTGCTGAGTTCCAGTCAAAAGCGACTTCATTAAACAATATAGGATTTGTTTATCAAAATCTTAAAGACTACAAAAAGGCTAATTTATATTTTCAGGAAGGATTAAAAGAGAAAAATTTATTTACTCAAAAACCTGAGTTGTATGCTATTTTACTGGATAATTTAGCGTATTCACAATTTAAATTGAATCAGAATAAAGAGCTTCCAAATTTATTTTACAAAGCACTCAAAATAAGGGATAGTCTGCAATTAACGGCAGGTATAACAGCTAGTAAAATGCATTTGTCAGAGTATTTTGCTTCAATACAAGATACTGCAAAGGCTCTGCATTATTCAAATCAGGCACTTTTGGTTTCAAAGCGTACTAAAAATTTTCGTAATGTATTAGTTGCTTTGAAGCAGTTATCCTTAATTCATCCCAAAAAAGCTTCAAAATTTTCAGAAGATTATATTCGCATAAATGACAGTCTGCAAAAGGCCGAGCGCAAGATGGGTGATAAGTTTACCCGAATAGAATATGAAACCAATGAAATAAAAAGCGAAAATTCGAGTTTAGAAATACAGAACAGGACTTTGGTTTACGTTTTTAGTTTCTTTTTACTGATCGCTTTGTTTTTTTATATTTATAAAACACAGCAGGCTAGAAACAGGGAATTGCTTTTTAAGCAGCAGCAGCAAATTGCAAACGAGGACATTTATAATTTGATGATTTCGCAGCAAAACGCGATTGAAACAATGCGGATCAGGGAAAAGAAAAAAGTCGCCCAAGAACTGCACGATGGTGTTTTAGGAAGAATGTTTGGTGTCAGAATCAGTTTAGACAGCCTGGATAAGCTAGATGAAGAAACGGCTGCAGATAAAAGAAAAAAATACCTGCTTGAATTAAAAGAGATCGAACAGGATATTCGGGAAATTTCACATGATTTAAATAAAGAAAAATCTGGATTAATTAATAATTTTGTTGCGATTTTAGAAAAGCTATTTCAAAATCAAACCAATACATTTAATACTAAATTGGTTTATAATATTGATTTTAATATCAAATGGGATTTAGTAAGCAATGTCGTAAAGATTAATTTATACAGGATTATTCAGGAAGCACTTCAGAATGGTAATAAATATGCCCAGGCAAAAACAATTATTATAGAATTCAAAAGTGAGATCAATTATTTAGTTTTATCAATATCTGATGATGGTATAGGATTTAATACTCATAAAACCAAAAAGGGTATTGGACTGCAGAACATTGTATACAGAACAAAAGAATGCAACGGAAATGTCGATATAAACTCAATAAAAGGTGAAGGAACTACCATTATAGTGAAGATACCAATAGATCAAAAAATAAATAAAATTAATAATGAAAGCTGATTTACCCCCATCACTTAAACAAATAAGCAATATATTGATTGTAGATGACCATCCATTTATTATCGAAGGTTATAAAAATGCTATAACCCGCTACAATCCTGATAGCTATGAGTTTTTTATTTCTCAGGCAAAAGATTGCAAATCAGCGTATGAAATTATTATAAATCCTGAGACCAAACCTTTTGATATAGCCTTTTTAGATATAAGTATGCCTGCTTACGATGAAAAAGAAATTTTTTCAGGGGAAGACTTAGCTAAATTAATTATGGAATACATGCCAAACTGCAAAATTATTTTGCTGACCATGTATACCGAATTATTAAAAATAAAAACAATCATTCGAAGTATACAGCCAAATGGCCTTATTATTAAAAATGACCTGACATTTGATGAATTGCTTTTTGCTTTTGATAAAGTAATGAAAAACGATAAATATTATAGTCAGTCCGTTCAAAAAATGCTGAATCAGTCTCCTCACAATTCAATTGAAATTGATGAATTCGATAAACAGATTTTATTTCATTTATCCAAAGGAACGTCTGATGAAGAAATGCCACATTATATTCCTATTTCGATAAATGCAATAGGAAGGCGAAAAAAGAGTCTTAAGGAATTGCTCAAAATAAAAACGGGTTCTGATGATGACTTAGTAAAAGAAGCAAAAAGCAAAGGTCTTTTTTAAAAAAACTCCAAATAAAAAATTCCAACCTCTAATAATCATGTTATTGGAATTTGGAATTTTTTATTTGGAGTTTAATAATTATTCACTCAAAGCATCCCACCCTCTTGCCTTTAAGGCAATTTTGGTATTAGCACGGGTTACCAGATGTATTCCTTCACTTTCATCGGCCATGTGACCAATGATAGAAAAGTTTGGATTTCCTTTTATTTTATCGAAGTCGTTAATGTCAATTGTAAATAATAGTTCATAATCTTCTCCGCCGTTAATGGCAACTGTTGTGCTGTCAATATTAAACTCTTCGCAACTCGAAATAAACTGTGGATCCAGCGGCAGTTTATCTTCATATAAATTACAGCCCACTTTTGACTGTTTGCACAAATGAATAATCTCAGAAGATAATCCGTCTGAAATATCGATCATCGAAGTTGGTTTTATTTCAAGGGCATGCAATAAGGTACGGACATCTTTTCGAGCCTCAGGTTTCAATTGACGCTCAATTAAATAGGTATAAAGATCTAAATCTGGCTGATTGTTCGGATTTACCTGAAAAACCTGTTTTTCGCGTTCCAATACCTGCAATCCCATATAAGCAGCACCAATATCGCCGGTAACAACTAACAAATCGGTTTGCTTAGCCCCGTTTCTGTACACGATTTCATCTGCGTCTGCTTCACCAATTGCTGTAATGCTAATAATTAAGCCTTTTTGCGACGAGGTGGTGTCTCCGCCAATAACATCTACTTTGTACTCGTTTGCAGCATGTGTAATTCCCTCAAATAGTTCTTCTAAGGCTTCCAGAGGAAAACGATTAGAAACGGCTACAGAAACCGTAATTTGCGTTGGTTTGGCGTTCATAGCGCAAATGTCTGATACATTTACAACTACTGACTTGTAACCTAAATGTTTTAGTGGCATGTAAGCCAAATCAAAATGTACGCCTTCAATCAATAAATCGGTTGAAACCACTACTTTTTTGTCTTTGAAATCAAGAACTGCCGCATCATCGCCGATACTTTTCAAGGTTGATTCCTGCTTAACATCAAAATTTTTGGTTAAATGTTCTATTAAGCCAAACTCGCCTAATTGCGCTATACTGGTACGTTGTGGGTTTTTATCTTCAATCATTTTGTCTCTTTATTGCTTATTTCGGTTTTTACCAATACTACAAAGGTACGAAGTTGATGATTTAATAACTATAAACGGAGTTCGATTATTAATTTGAAGCGGGAAGATTTGGCTTTTTTAGAAAATCCGTTCCGTTTTTATTTCAAAAAAATCCAAATAAATAAGTTATTTTAAATTAATTTAATTCTCAATTTGTTGTGGATGCTGGTGTGTGGAAATGCAATTATATTTATGATTCGTTACATTTAGTTTTAATTTTAATAAACAGTTTCTTAACTCTTTTTCCATTGTTCATTATTTGGTTATTGCCACAATTCCACCAGCCATAAGTTATTAACTCAAGGTCAAAAAAATCGAACTGTCTTCGGCAGTTTTTCTTATTTTTTAGAATATTATTTTCCAATCCAAACTGTCTAATTCTTTTTTCTAAAATTTGATTAATTTTAGTTTTCCCATTTTCACATAGAGTCTGTGTTTTTAAATACAAATCACCTTTCTTCAGAATTAAAAAACGAAATATAAATTGATTTATCGGTATAACTATTTATATCTGTTTTGATTCCGTCTTAACTTCCTCTAGTAAAAAGTGAATCATAACCATGAGATTCAATCTCATCTCCCGATGACATTACATAAAATTTATTCTCATTGCTTGAGCTCCTGTGGTCGTCAAGTTATGAAAACAAGTTTTTTTGTCGAACGACAATACAATAAAAAATAGCAATTACACAAAATTCACAAATTGCAAGAGACATGTCTGGGGTTTATGTTGTCTTATCATCTCCATTTGATTACGTGTTCCACTTTTTCGTTAAATTGTGCTGCTAAAGATTTTACTCTTGACTTCAAAAGTAGTTTTCTTCCGTCAATTGTCCTTGTGAAAATAAGGTCGCAAGAGCCAACAAGTCTTTCCCATTGGTTCTTAAAATATTCTGCTAATTTCTTGTTTCGTCCGATTATTTCCGGAACTGAATGATAATCTTTCTGTTTAATGAAAATCATAAACTTGTTCTTTCTAATAATCACATATCTTGGATTATCAATTGGTGCAATTACTTCTTGAAGTGCGTTTATAAAAGTTGATTTATCGAAAGTTGTACCACCTTTTAAATGGCAGAAGACAGCACCCCAATTGTCTATAGATGTTTCTACTTTCAATTTTGAATAGTCCGATTTAATTGCTTCTGCTTTAATTAATGAGTTCAAAAGAGCGTCACCAATTTGTTGAATATCTTTTGAAATGTCACGATATTTAAAGTAAAGCCGAAGTGTTTTGTATGCGAGTCTTCCGAAAACAGCTACACCTATTGTTCCAACAATAGCAAGAAAAACATACAAGTCCTGAATTGATTTTATATTTTTTGAGGCTCTTCCAAGTCCTTGTAAACTCTCTAAACCAAAACCAACTAGTCCTGAACTCAAAGTTGCCAAAAGATTACAAATTGTCTTGTTCAAATACATTGACTTAACAGCTTTATATTCCTTTTTTTCAGGGAATGGAATTTTTATTTCTTCAACCAGGGCAACACCTGTTTCAAGTGCGGACTCCCATCTTTTTTTTAGACTTTCTCTGTCACCTGCATAATAAAACATTTCGTCATTTTTTTTCTCTGCTTCTTTTTTTTGTTGAATGTTTTCAGGCAGGTTTAAGCGTGCCATTCCGTTTTCAATTCCGGGTTCTTCTTTGAATGAAACGCCTACAAAACTTCTAAATCGTCTTTTTAGTAAATCAAAATCGTCTCCACCTGTTGGCGAAGTCTGGTCAATTGTTACTAAGTGCCAAATGTTTCCTGTCTTATCTTTATTTCCGTTTTGTGTTCTTATTGCTCTGCCACGCATTTGATTAGACAAAACAAATGATCCAACGAAACTTGCCAATATTAAAGAGTTGATTGCAGGTGCATCCCAACCTTCACCAAGTAAAGATTTTGTGCCTATCAAAACTTCAATTTCTCCACACTGAAAAATATGAGTTACAATATGAATGACGTCATTTTTGATTTGTTGATTTTGATGAATTAAAATGTAATTGGTGTCATAGGGAACGACTGATGAGTTGATTTGAGTAATACCGTGTTTGTTGGCTTTCGCTTCAAATACAGGATAAGTTGATTTTGGAATAATAATCATCGAACCTGTCAATACTCCAATTTTTTTATTGTTTGTATTTTCTCTTCTTAGTTTCTCGAAAATTGGAATTATTCCGATTTTATTTAGCTCAATGTTATTTTCTTGTGAATTTATGAAAAACTCTTTGCGAATGAAGTCAGAAAGTATAACCATTCGCAAATTGTTGCCTAATTGTTTGTATTCAAAATCAACAATTTCCTTAATTCCATTTAGTTTACTGATGCTTGATGTAAGGAAACCTGTAACTCGTTTATTGTGAGTAAAGTTGATTTGTCTTTTCTCAATTAATCCAAATCTACTAAGTCTGTTTGCAAGGTTTTTTTTATGTTCTTCAAATTCTTTAAAATATTCCTTTTCTTTATAGAGATAGAAGTCCAAAATCGTTTCTAACCATTTATGGTCAAGTGTAGGGATTTTAAGTTTTTCATCTCCGATAACTTCAAGATGGGTTTTGGGAATTTCCATTCCATTAGCATTAAGAAAAATTAAACAAGCGGAATAAAAAGAAAGATTGTTATAAATCCAATCTAACTGCGCAGAAGGGTTTAACCAGAAAGGATGATTTTCTATTGCTTTTTTGATTGTTTCGTCTTGCTTTATTTCTTGAAACAATTTTTCGATGTTTTGTCGAAACTCAATTATACTTTCATTTTCTTTTTCAGTTGGCAAGGTGAAATGTACATAGTCTTGATGTGGACATAAATCTCCTTCAATCACTAATTCAGGAACAGAAATTTCTGTGTCAACAGTTCCGTTTAAGTCAATATAACGATGCCACTTATTTGCAGATACATCATAAGGGGGAGTAGCGGTTAAGCCAACTATAATTGGGTCTAATTTTTCTTTAACCTTTGTCAAGGTATGCCACCATTCATTTTTTAAATGATGTGCTTCGTCAACAACAATAGTCTTAATGTTTTGTGATTTTAATCTGCTTATAATGTTGTCAAGGTTAGGATTCGTTGTTTTGTCGTTTCCATTTTCTTCAGTTTCCTCTTCTTCTTCGTCACTTTCTTCTTTAATTTTTAAGTTGTTGCAAGCTGCGTGAAGACCTTGATAAGTTACGACCGTCATAAACTTTGGATTTCTAATGTCTCTTGAAATCCAATCTGGCGTTAAGTTAGTTTGAAGAAAAAGTTCACAAAATCGTTGTATCCATTGATTTCGTATTGCGATTGTGGGAGCAAGAATTAGTGTAGGCTTATTTAGTCTTATGGCAACTTCAAGCCCTAAAATTGTCTTACCAGAACCTGGAGGAGCAATTATATGTAAACTTCCATTTGATAAATGTTCCTGTAACTCGTCAAGCACACGTTGTTGGTATTTTCTCCAACAGTATTTAAATTTTATGTCTTTAGGATATTCTGTCAACTCTTATTTTTCTTTTTAAACTTACGACCAATTTCACTTGTAGTAAGTTTTACTGGCTGTTATTCTTGTTTCTAATGAGGTTAAAATTAGTGAAATTATTCCAGCCGAAATTATTGTAACGATTACATTTCCGTGTTGATTAATTTCAAGTCCACTTAAAATTTTGATTAAAATAATTGCCAAAGTCAGCCCTGTAAAAATTGCCCAGTATTTCAAGTTTATTTTTTTATTCACGCTACTGTCCGTAGACAGTTTATAAAAAGCAAGAGCAACTACAAAACCACCTATTAACGTACTGGAATGTTGTAAAATTTTAAAAAGAGGGATTTGTTCTCCAAAAATGTTAATAGTATTTGTTAAGCCCGGAATTGCTTCAACGAAGTAGCCGTGATTGTGTGTAAAGCTGTCCCAAAACAGGTGTGAAGCCGTACCAATTAAAATTGAAATTATCACTATTGACCAATTTTTGTAGAAGAAGTGATTCCAGTCAAATTGTTTAAATGTGGAAAACCTTGACTTTAAAGAAGTCGGCAAATTGTCAAATAAACTGTTGCGGACTATATTGTGAAAAGTAAAGGTGAGTAGTAAACTTAATGGTAAGTCGAACCAAATTATACCATCTAAAGTGTGGCTGTAATTACTCTTAATTCTCATTCTTAAAAAATATTCAAAGTCAGGTGTTAAACTTCCGATTACAAGTCCTGTCAACGAAAACCATTTGCGGGGCAAATATGTCAACGGTAATATTATTGCGGGATGTGTAAATGTAAAAGGCATTCTTTTTCTTATTTTTAGTTTGATTGTCTACGGTTATAATTAGCTGTTAGAATATGCCTTTTTTTCGTTTATTATTTTTCTAAATGTAAAAACTATCATTAAAATATAGACAATTATAGGCAAATAGTATTTCTTAACTATTTCTATGATTTTTAGAGATTTTGTTTTTGATTCTCTTTCGTCGAGAAAGAATGTGCTATATTTTGTCCCGCAAATGAATGTTTTAATTTTCTTTTTCGGTTCTCTTGGATTAGCAAACCAAATATCATTTTTATATGGTAAATAGAATTTGGCTTTTTTACTTTCTAATATATCAAGAACTCTAACAAAAGTCCAATATTCTGATTTTGTTTCAAAGTGAAATTTTATACCGTTTATAGAATCTTTAGACAATATAAGTTTCTTAATTTCCTTTTCAGCAATATTGAGTTTTGCTTCGTCAGAGCTTATATTTCCTGTTAGAGTTACAGTACTAAATTTTTTAGTGTTTAAAAAGTTTGTTATTTCTGGTTCAAAATCTTTTCCGTTCCAAGTTTGTAATTCTAATGAACCATAATTTGTAAAAGCATTATTGGTTTTTAAATATAGTATACAAAAAAGGGGAAGTAATATTATACTAATTAAACCTGCTGAATAATATATTTTTGTTCTTCGTTTCCGCATTTTTTTGAAGCTATCCGTCAACGTTCTGGTAATAAAGCATGTTTAGAATTAAATTAAGACATATCTTCGGATTTAACAAATTGTACCAGTTACAATAAGCTTTCTATTAAGTATATTGCCCAAATCTATCATTGTAATTGTTGGATATAATTTTTATTACTTATATCAAAATAATTCTAATTTTCCAATCATTTACACGATCTAAAACTTCCACGCAGATGGTGATGAAATTAGACTAGTTTTTTTATATATTACAAACCTAAATTAGGCAACACAAAAGATTTAGCATTGGGATGCAATCTTATCCATAATCCTGGATTTGTATTTAATTGCAATAACGCTTCCCCTTTATTTGAACTCAGGTGTGTATTAAGCACGTTTGCATAAGTCTGGATTTTAGCAGGAGCAGAGTCGGCATCTACTACAGACTGAACGATCTTTTTGGCTTGTAGTATCGCAGCTGGGCCTAATGTGAGAATATACTCAGCAGATCGACATTCTTTTTCATCACTTTCATTCACAAGGCTTCCTCCAGCTTTAAACTTGCTAATGTGGTGCTCCAAAATACTGCTGGATATTGGGATTAGCCCCGCAATATGATGAGGCTGCACCCCAGAGAAAGGTTTAATGTAGGCAAGGTGTGATGCCTGATTTTCTTCTGGACCATGACCAATAAAAAATATATCCAAACCACCTAATTCTTCCAATTTAGTCAAATACTCTATAAGCGCGGACTCTAGATCTTTTGTATCTGTTCGCATTGGTGTAAAGCTTTTTATTTTTTTGAAAAAGGCATCACCTAAAATACGCTCAAAATCCCTAACAAAACTAAAACCATTATTCATGCTCAAAGGTGCAAGTGCATCCTGAGTAAACACATTCAGTCTGGCTAGCAGCTCATCCTGTTCCGTTGCCTTAGCTAATTCTCCCAACAAACGATGTAATTCCTGAGCGCCTCTCCCACCAAGAAGGGCAATATTAATATCACCTTCTTTTGATGACGCAATGCTGTAAAGCTCATTCAACATTGCCTGGCCAACGGCAGCTTCACTACTAAGGACAGTGGGTGTAATCCCATAATCTGTAAAATTAAATTCTTCCTCGCTCTTTTGAGACAACCAAACATTATTGTTGTCTTCATATCTTGTGAATTGTGATTTATTTAAATTCATTATAATTCCCTATTCATTAAATTATGGGGCTTTTTTCGGCTTTTCTTACACGAATTAAAGCAGTTATTAATATTATGAAATGTTTTGTTTTAAGCACTTTGTTTCAAGCTGGGCGGTTTTACTTTCGCTTTATATTCATTCTATTCCTTGTCAATTTCTGTTATAATTTCTTTTGCTTGCTTAATAGCGTCTTCATAAGACTTTTGCTTGTCTTTGGTGAAATTATCAATACCTGATAAAACAATCTTTGTCTTCTGTTTTAGTATAGTTGTATTTATATCTTCATCTTCTTTTCCATTAATTAATAAATCTGCATATCTTGACATCAGTTTTTCGTATGATTTTTCGACAAACGCTATCTCTGGAATAGTTTGCTGATAATAGCTCAAAATGGTATTTCTTATATTTTGATTTTCTATGGTATTTATTTTTCCACTAGATTTAAAACCTTCATATCGTCCATTATTTACTACTGTATTAATGAAATTTGTACCCGATTGAATTTGTTGATGATTCGCTTTAAGACTATCAATTTTTTTTGATGTAAGATGTAAAGCAAATGATATTTGTTGTTGTGTTTTATGAAATGTTTCTTTTGTCTCTTCTAGGTTTGCAATGTCTTTTTGTAAATCTTCTTTTAACCCACTTAAAAATGTTTGTGCATCTTTATGCTGATGTCTTTCTTCGCTCCAAGAATGTAACCATATTGAAAGTGTAACGGCAAATACAATAATTAAAATTTCAGTAAGTACTTCTTTGACTTTTTCTTTAAATGAATGTTCTTTATTACCCATAGCAGAATGTATTTTTTTTGAATGTTTTATTATTTCGTCTTGCATATTTTAGTTTTGTAATTTTAACTCTAGTTCTTGGTGGCAGTTTATTTTAGTACGCTATTTAATTCAATGATTTCAAAGTCGTCATTATTTTGTAGTAGATGTTTTAATATAGGAATATGACCTTGTCCAAAAATTAAAATAACATATTTGTCCGAATGTTCAACTTGATTGATAATATTTGAATAAATAGCAAGATTTCTTAAATACCAATCTGATACAGTTTCCGCTCCTGCAAAATTTTTACCAGCCCCAATCTTTGCCATAAATTTTAGATAAATTGATAAATTTCTCTTTAATTCTTCGGGTTTATTGATGTATTTTAAAACTTGGGTTATGGTGCCATTTTTTAACTGATTATCATAATCACTTATCAATGCATTTGCCGTGGTTCCTAAATCTTTAAGCAAATAAAGTTGGTTGTTTTGCTGTGCGGTCACAGCCATTAAGCTATCGCGCATTCCGTAGAATTTGTCTATACAGTTAACATGATTTAATTTTAATTTTTTAGCTAACCTAAAGCCAATTTGTTCTCTTTCTGAAACGGTAAGTTTATATTGATTTTTTAAATATAAAAAATACAAACTATCGCAGGAACGTTGGTTTTCAATTGGTCGCTCAATCATTACTTTAGTCGCTTTTGTTTGAGACAGAACATTAGTTAAATCTTCTAATTCATTTTGTCGCTTAACATTAAAAAAATCGTCTACTTTTAGTTCAAAATGATCTGTATGTGGAGTTTCAAAATGTACAGTCCCAAGTAATAAAATTTTAGTTTTTTGCTTAGATTCTTGTCCAAAAGTTGATGTTACTACAAAAAGCGTAATTAAAAATACAGGAATTGTTTTAATGAAAGTCATATTTTTGTTCTCGTTATGCCCAATTGACATTAAATGGTTATTAGTTATTTGTGTCGTTAGAAAGTGTGCCCTAAACCAGTCTGTGAAAAAACTTAAGTTCAGCTAAAACAAATATAGGAAAATACGTTTATGAAAACAGGATTTTTCGTATTTTTAAGAATGTAGCATACCTAAGGAATTTACCGTCATCAAATGCATTTTTCAGGTTTAGAGATATTATAAATGTTGATATTCAGGTACGTTTTGTCGATGATTTTGCGTCGACTTTATTTATCTAAGCTTCGTTTTACTGTTCAAACACTTAAAAAAAGAGGGGCGTTCAGGTTAATAAGAGTCAAGTATTCTAAAAATTTATTTATACGGATATCTGAATGGTTTAAGAATCAACGGCAGGTTTCCGAAAAAAGCAGAAAGAAAACCTTTCTTGCACAAATGGCACTGTTGCAAAAAGGAAATTTACATCGCATCGCCGTTTTTGGCAAGCGCGATCCAACTTCGTGGTATCTTGACCGTGGCGAAAACTCTATTGATTGTGAAAAACTGATTTAACGGGTAAGGTGATTTATGCTATAAAGTGATGAAAAACAATAAAAAAAAGCATACCATAGCCTTTTGAAATTCTTATAACTCATTTATCGAAAAACCCATAGTTGCGGAATCGCTGCGGTTCCGTTCAACACGAGTTTCATTGTTCGTGCTACGCACGCAACGAAACTCTTGCTGTTATAAGTAGTTTTTTTATACGTTATTATTTTCTGTCACAATTGTTTTAGCCCAAATATCGCCTAAACGTTGGTTTATTTCAGTGTTTTTTATTGTTATAATTCCTATTAATCCAAACATAAACATATCAATAGGGTCAAGTAAATGTCTTTTTAATAATTGAATAAAGGTGAGTTCTCCATTATTGTTAATTAAAGATTTTGGTTTCAATCCCATAATTGAATTTCCTAATGTGGCTTCGAACAAAACTTCAAGTAGAACTGTAAAAACAAACCAAAATAAAACGGGAACTAATGCTAAAAGTCCGTCAACAGTGTAACCTCCTTCGTCATTTGGATGTCCAAAGCAATAGACAAAGCAATAGAAAAAAGTACAAATTATTGAATAGTCAATTAATCCAGCCAAAAAACGTTTTCCAAGATTTGTTTTTGAGGTTTTAATTTTCATTTAATTTTTTAGATTTTATGATTAATTCGATTGACTCTTTATCGACACTTAAAAAAGTTAGAATTTTTTCGGCTATAACTTTGTCAGACAACATTGATTTCTCAAATTCTGTAAATATAACACAATTATAAAGTTTTTTATTTACAGTCATACCACCTAAATTTCCAGCCAATTTATTTTTTTTTAATAATCTCTTTATCAGTTATTTATTTGGTTTTTTGAACAAAATAACTACTAACGACAGTATTTGAAAAAACCTCCGTTTGTATTACCTCAAATATAACAAAAAGTTGTGCTAAAATAGCAGTCTTTGACCAGCGTGGTCCAACTGCTTGGTATCATGACGGTAGCCAAAATCCCAATCCTTGTAAAATCTAACTTTATGGATAAGGAACTTATGCCAAAAAGTGAAGGAAAACACGAAAAAACCAAGCAGAAACTACTTCCAAAAAAAAGAGGCACAATAGCCTCTTGCAATTCTTATAAATTATTTATCGAAAAACCCATAGTTGCGGAATCTCAGCGGTTCCGTTCAACACGAGTTTCATTGTTCGTGCTACGCACGCAACGAAACTCTTGCTGTTAGCGATAGTAACTTTACACATTGTTATGTTCATTATAGTAATCTAAAGGAAAACTATTTCCAAAAATCCAATATGATATCTCATTAATTTTCAATAATAAAACTTCGTATTCGCTTTTGGAATATAACTTTCTATTCAGTTTAATTACATAATCACTTATGTAACTATTAATCTCTGCCACGCTGTTTTCTTGTGCCAATTTCCCTAATAAAGTTTCAGTAAAGTTTTTGTAAGTATCAATTAGAATATTTCGACGCTCTGATATAATATTTTGTACATCATAATCAGAAAAGTGATAGTTCTGATTGACTATTTTGTTCAAAGCATTTATTATATCTTGATTTTTCATATTTCTGGTTATTATCGCTAACGTTCTCGCGCCTTGCGCCGTTTGCGACTTACAAAGACGAGTATTTTCGGCTAAACGAAAATACGATTAAAAAACGATAATTCCACTAAATTCGCAAATGGCGCAAGACGTGTGTTGAACTAAACCTTCGGTAGCACTTATTGAGATTTTGTACCTTACGAATATAACTAAAAATTATAATTATGGTCA
>NZ_JBGQOF010000033.1:0-30136 GCF_052113665.1 Flavobacterium sp. W22_SRS_FK3
CTAAGTAACGAAAATAAAGCGTTTGCAGCGCGGCATTATAAACATACATTCTTAAAAAGTTTTAGCAGTACTATCAATAACTTTATATTTCAATAATGTTTTTATTTAAATGATTTTCAATGAGTTATTATAAAAAAAAACAGAAGTATTTGTTTTAAAAAATGCTTCTGTTTTAGTGAGTCGCGCTGCAAACGCTATGATTTGTTTTTTAATTTAAGTAGGTACTCGTTGCAAACGAGCACCAGATATGATGACAAACGAGGACGAGTGGGGATAAAAAAGATATTTTTAATTATATTCATTAAGTTATAAAAAATGCAAGATCAATTTTTTGGTCTTGCATTTTTTTGTAATTGCTAGTTTAGAAAAATCTTACTCATATCCATAATTAAAGCTTTTGCAACATCATATTAGGCGGACTATCATAACGGTCTCTGGTCTTACTTACACATGCTGGTGCTCGTTTGCAACGAGTACCTACTGACTTAAGTAACGAAAATAAAGCGTTTGCAACGCGGCATTATATAAACATACATTCTTAAAAAGTTTTAGCAGTACTATCAACAACGTTATATTTTGGATAATATTTTTATTTAAATGATTTTCAATGAGTTATTAAAAAAAAACAGAAGTATTTGTTTTAAAAAATGCTTCTGTTTTATTGAGTCGCGCTGCAAACGCTATGATTTGTTTTCATAATTTAAGTAGTTATTCGTTGTAAACGAACACCAGCGGGGGAGGAATATACTTGTTTTAAAATTACTCATGTTTTAGTTAACCGCGTTGCAAACGCTACGAGATGTTTTTACAAGGTAAGTAGGCACTCGTTGCAAACGAGCACCAGTGGGGGAGTACACTTCGTGGAGCGGGGAGAATAAAAGTTGGAACCGTACTATCGACAACTTTATACTTCTCAGATATTCTTTTTCTTCAAATATATAATTTATAAGAAAATTAAGAAATAAAAAAACAGAAGTATTTTTTAAGAAATGCTTCTGTTTTATTGATCCGCGTTGCAAACACTATGATTTGTTTTTTAATTTAGGTAGGCACTCGTTCCAAACGAGCACCAGAGGGAACACTTAGTAGCTGTAAAACACTTTAACAACTTTTATAAGCTAATTTTAAGTGCTTTTAAATCTGCGGTAAATAACTCATTAAATACCTTTTCGTGGTCTTTAAAATATTGTGGGTACCGAAAAACTTCTTTGGTATAAAATTCATTTCTGTTTTTAAGTTCTTCAGAAAATGAATTTGATTGTGCTAGCTTTTTGATTAGAGGTATTTTTATTCCAACTATACCTGATATAAATATGCTTAATTCTTCTTCATTAAGATTTTCGATTGTTTTACTTACATTTTGAAGTCCATTATAATGTTCAAAAAAAGGCAATGCCCCGTTTAAAATTATTGTTTCAACTTCTTTTTTGACCACATTAAAGGTTTCATTATTATTGATTTGAATTTGAAGTTTAGAATAATCAACATCCCTAACATCAATTAATGACTTTTGTATTGTGGTTTCTCCATAGCGATTTTGTATCTGATGCCTATCTAATATAGGATTAAGAATATCCTCAATTTCATTAAAATGTATATCTACAGAAAGACCATCAATGTAAAATCCGTGTGGTGCATAAGCTCTGTAACTTAATGTAATAGTTTCAGTCCTATCATTAAGTTTACGAATAAATAAATAAGCCTGTACAGCACTTTTTAATTTAAACCCATTTGTTGTTTTGATAGTCTCTACATGTCTCTTAAAATCTGCCTTGTTGTAAACCATTTTATTGCATTTTACTTATTCCACTTATCACATCACCATTTGCACCATCATGCACTTTATACCATTGCTTAGAGCCTGAAAACTCCAACACTTTACCACTTGTTAGATTAATATTGCTACCAAATTGCGATGTTGAATTTTGACTTCTAACTGTAAATGATGTTTTGGTAAATGCCGTTGACTGAGGTCCAGTTAATGGTGTAGTGCTGCTTAGTTTATTTTCAATTACAACAATATCATCAATTACCTTTTGACCGCCAACCGTTTTATACTTCACAAACAATTGGTCAGCCACAAAGTAGTTATCGCCATCATATTTAAGTTGCACTTGGCTATACATATCGTAATCATCTAAGTTCTTGCCAAAATCTGTTTTAAATTTTTGTTTTAATTCCGCATACTTAACAGATGAACGATTTTTGAAAGTAGCCAAACATACATCTGTTTCAAATCCTTTTCCTTTGGCTGTAATATCTTTAAAAAACTCTCTTTGACTCCATTTCTCCCAACGGCTACCACCTGTTTTTTGAATTTCCCAACTGTATGCTGGGTCGTCTTTTAAGCGTTTCCATACTTCAGCTAAATCATCGGGGCCTTCTTTTAGTAATGCTTTTATTTCTGGACCATAAGTAGCATGTACTAAATCTGCATCAAGTTTTGAAAAATAACTAGCATCAAGATTGTCGAGATTCGATAAAAGGCTTGCATCTGCAACATCATCTAAAGTATTAATCCAAGTTTTAACGTTTGTAAAGTCCTTAAATTTAGCAAGTAAAGAAGCTTTTTCCACACTGTTGACACCTAAAACTACTTTTTCACCACTAGCACCATTAGCAGTTCCTTTAGGAATCTCTGACTCAGAAAGAGTTTTACTTATATTGCCTGGCGAAAACTCTTTACAAGCTCCTTGTCCTTTTATAGCACCATTTTCAAAAACTGTGACGGCACCTTCCCATGCGGTAACTTTGCTTGTACCACCTAGTTTGTTGGCTAGGTTTTGAGCAGCAGTTAAATCACTACACGAAAGTAAGATAATATTTTTGTTTTTCAAACCATTTTTTGTGAGCCAAGAGGCTAATGCTTTATGGTTCATAACCACATCTGACATGCCATTTCTTACTACACTAAAGGTTTCCCCACTACCGTGTACAATTAAGTACACTTTCTCTCCTGAGTTTCCTATTTTTGAAAGGTATTGTTGGGCTTTAGTTACGTCATCTGCACCTAATGCTACTACGTTTTTAGGAAACTGTTCTACGTCTTCAGCTACGCTTGCTAATATTGTTTCATTTGTAGTAAAATCATCTGTTAATGCTACAATTTCATCTAAACTATTAGTTACTACATTACTTGTTTTTTCAACTGTAGAAAATCCTTTTGCAATTGGTTTAAGAATTTTTCCCGTCCCATATACAGCTACTTCAAAACCTAAATTTGTAACCTTATTTAAGGTTCTGCATATTTTTGCAAATTCTACTGCTTCTATGCCTAAACGTGCTGCTACAACAGCCGAATATTCTCCCAATGTTAGCACAACCGGCACGACCATCATGGTTAGTCTACCATAGCGCCATGGGTTACCATTAGTAATAAATATACCGTATAAGTTATGTGCAGCTTCTTTTACTTGTTTATATTTTTCATAAGCTGCTGGATTTATTACAACAGATATTACATCTTGTTGCGTAATAACTTCATTGGCTGCTAATTTTTTAGAAATATCGATAATATTCTTCATTTGTTGCAGATAACCTTTGGGTTGCTCTATCAAAGAATATTTTACAAGTCCTACTCCTAACTCCTTTAGTCCTCCTATTAATTGAGGTACATCCAATGTCTGACAAAATTCATATAAAAATCCAGCTACAAAACTGTTTTTATTGTTTTCTTCACCTAAACTACATTCAACAAATGATTGAAGGGAATAATAAACTTTAAAAATTACACTTTCTATCCCTTCGGTATCAAAATCAGGGTTGTCTTTTTTCTTCTGGGCTATTTTAGCTTCAACAAGGTTAGCTATACAAACATTCCCAACTCCTATTATCGATTCTATATTAAATACTGCTTTAGTAACCGTGCCATTAGCATCAATTTCAACTTCAACAGCTGCTCTGCCTGCTTTTACTTCTGCCTGATAGTCTGCATCTGCCTCAGATTTTTTGGAAGAACCTTTTGGATAGGTAATGACCTTAATACCTTTACCGTAAACTTCTGATAATGCCGTAAAAAAGCTATCTAATTTTGATTTATTATCACTTGAAATATTTATTACTTCGCCGGCAGATTTATATTCTGAATAAACATAATTTACAGGTTTATTTCCATGACTATCGCATTTACTACAGTTAACATAAGCCCAATAGGTATTTCTATTTTCGTTTTCTTCTTTTACAAATAGGTCGTCTGTGCTATTTTTTTTGATATAACTATTTAATTTTTCACTACTTTTTGATTTTATAATATCGGCTAATTCTTTATTATAAATTGTTCTTATATACTTACCGAATGATCCTTGATTTTCAAAAAATAGAAATATTTTGCTGTTATCTTTAGGGGTAGTTATAGTATTATTATAAGCATTGCCTTTGGAATCTATGTATTTTCCTAGACCATTAGCATCCTCTTTCCATTCATAAGTAATATCATTTGAAACAATCCCTCTTAAAAAACCTTGGGAATCAGTTGTTCCGCTAGCTTTTACTTTATTTTGATCTCCGCTACTCACAAAGCTCCAATCAGGAGCAAGGGCAAAACCACCAAGTAATCCCCCCGAAGAACTCTTCTGAAACCCATAAAACTTCCATCCGCCGCTATGAATAATATCCCAGTCATTATGAGACAATAGGGTACCATCTCCATAATCCATCAAGAGGTCTGTTTTTCCCGCTTCTGATTCATCTGAGAATGGATGTTTTAGACCAAATATACCATGACCTAATTCGTGGGCAGCTGTTTTTAAATTACCATTATTAAATACAAAAGCATATTGTTTACCTAAAGGCATAAAACCTTTGTAGTTATTTTGTCCCGCTTTTCCGGTATAGATAACATAGTATGTTTTATCGTTGTATTCAAAGTCGCTACTGGATTCTATGGCACCTATGATGTTGTTTTGATCATTTGTATAAACATCAAATACACCGCTGGCTCCACATTGTATTTCGTTTGGTAATGGGATGTTTATAGCTACTTTTTGTACAGTAACATCAAAATTGATCCCAACTTTGTTATAAACTTCGTTAAGGAATTCTTTAGCCTCAGCCTCACTTGGCGTACTGGCTCCGTTTACACTTAACAAAGTAATATTTATAACAGGCTTTTGGGTTAATTGCCAAATATTGACTTTTCCGGCAATATCAGATTTTCCGTCAATAGTTTTGGCTGCATCTTTAGGGTCTTTTTCTTTGGCACCTTTTACAGTAGCCAGGATGCTCTCTTTAGAGAAATTTAATGTTCTTTTAAGTTTGATCTCGGCTGTGGTAGCACTTGTCCATTTAAAGTCAACGGAAGCTCCGGTATTGGTTTTAAAAACAATATCGTCTTTTGTTTTTCCGTTTTTAAATTCGGCTTCAGCAAGTAAGGTATCCGGACCATTTAGGTCTGAAACTGCTTTATAATTAACGTTATAAACATCTCCGCCTTTTATTGGAACCGTCTCATAAGTAGCTTTAAGTTTTGGCGAGCCTGATTCAGGAAGTTCATCAAAAGCATAAAGTGATTTAGGGGCATCAGTAAAAGTAATGATAACATCTGGCGAGGAGATTTGTGTAACTTCGCCACTGCTGGACACTCCATTGGTATTGGAAGCAATAGATTTACCGCCTTCAGCCGCTTTGATAAAGGTTGGTTGTCCGTTGCCATTGGCAGGAATATTGACTACATTCCCGTTTTTATCCGTATAAACCTGATCATAGACCGATTTTGCAATAACTGTCGATTCACCATTAGTTCCTATTATGGTAGTACTGCCATCAGGATTCAGGACTGCATCTTTGGACTCATACGATATTTTGCCTTCAATTGGTTTTCCGTTACTGCCGGCAATAGCATTCGTAATTTTATCGGCATCCAGCATTTTATCCCAGTTGGCTTGGTCATAGCTCGCAACAATTTCACCCGAAATCAATTTAAAATCGGTGTTGACTCCAATGTTTTCAAATGTAATTTTGATACGGGAGAACTGACCAATATTAATTTTTTCTCCTCCTAAAGCATCGGCTGCATCAATAAGCTTTCTGAATTTTTCTAAGAAGGGCAGGGTTACATAACCATCCCCAGAAAATTTACCATTACTGCCCGTGCTGTGCAATACCACAATAGGAAAATCGCCTGCAGTAACCACATCATTAGGGAAAAGTTCCGGCAGCGGATTTTTGTTTGCCAGATCCTTAGGATCGGGTTCGATGCCACAACCCTGAAAGGCGATTTCGTCTTTAACAAGGGTTGTAAATTCTTTAATGGGGCTATGGGTGTATTTACCCACTTCGCAGGAGGACCCTACAGTGTATTCGTAAGTAGCATTGGGTTTTAGGTTGCTAAGGGTTAAATTTTCTCTCGGGGTAACGAGTTTATACCATTCTGAATCCGCATTTTTTTCGCGATAATTAACCTGGTAATCATAATTGTCGATATTGCCGCTCCATGTTATTTTGGCCTGATTTTCACTAACTCCGGTAGTGGTTATAGCAAGCGGGGCGGTACAATAGGTTTCGTAATCAAAAGAAAAAACTTCGCTGTAACCGTTGTTTTTAAAAACGCCTATTTCTTCGGCACCAAAAATGGCTTTTGCCTTGATACGCCAGGCATATTTTTTACCGGGTAATAGTTGAGGTTCATTTATGCCATATTGTAAGGTTGTGGTTCGTGTTGTGGTTGTGTATAAGGGAGGTGAGTAAGCAAATGCATTTTGTATTGGAGTATATTTATCCCAGATTTCTACTAATGAAAACTCATATTCGACGTTACTGACATTAATGCTTCGTGGTGTCCAGCTAAAAATAATGTTTTGAATATTTTGCTGCATGATTGAAGCATTATTCAAAGGCAGGTTTAAAAAAGGAGGTTCGTTTTGAAAAATAATAGTAGTTGTTCCTGTTTTCTTGGACAGTTTTTTTCCTGTAGCAAAATCATATACTTCGACATAAATATTGTAGGCTCCTTCTGGTAAAGGCTGTGCATATTGATTTGGAGTAAGACCCAAAAGATTATGATATTCAAAATAAGGTGCTAGATCAACATTCGTTAACTGTAATGGAAATCCTCCGTCAAGATATAACGGACGTGCACCTGCTACAAAATCATTCGTAGTAAAAGATATCCCGTTGCCCTGAAAATAAATTTTCAGTTTTACCTGTCTGTTCGAGATCGTCAAATCGTTTAGCACCAGCTGTATTTTTATGGGGCTGTTAATGGTGGCAGGATCTGCGTAATGGCTCAGATAAATAGGCGAGGGCTGCTTGATTTGAGTCGATACTGATATGGGATAGGTCTGGGCATGGCTTCCAAATCCGATTAAGGAACACAATAGCAATAAGTACAGGTGTAGTTTTTTTAGCATTTTGGGTAAGTAAGGTTTATCCATTATTTTGTTCGTTTAGTATCTTTATGGTCTACTTTATTTTTGAATATATTTTAAATCGATTTCATCATTTGCAGCGTTTTTAATGGCTAAGTCATGATAAAACGGAATTATTTTTACTTCGAGTGCATCGACTATTTCAGCAGCATTTTTTTTAGCTTTTATCAGTTTAAAGGCTTCTTCAACTTCTTGTTTGCTAAACGCAGCCACGTTTTCATTTTGCTGAATTTCTTTAGCAGGAGTTTTGGCTACTACTGCCATTTCACGCAGCATCCATCGGTGGTTGGTCAATTGATTTCGGCTATTGTTGCTTCTTTCAGCGAGTTTCAAATACGAATTATAATTTGTCTTATTGGTAATAGCGGTTTCATTTACACCATGTAAAGGATGGCTGTTTACATTTCCAAGTGCAGTTACATACGCATTCTCAAGACCTTCATCCTTTTGATTCATTTCGTTTTCCAGCTTTTGGGAAGCTTCAAGTAAATAGGTATTGTATTTTTCTAAAGTTTCTGCTTCAGTTGCATAAGCTTCCAGATAATCCAGAACCTTTTCTTTTAACTCTTTGTCATCAGGTGTAAGCGAGGCAAGCGTAATTAAATGCTCTAAATTGTTGTTTTCTGCTGCTGGCAACGGATGTAATGCAAGCTGTTTTTCTTTTAGTTGAGTAATGATGTCGTTGCGTGTACCTTCGAATAGCTGATTTTTAAAATTGATTTTTAAAACCGGTTCACTAGTTGCTTTTTCAGTATTTTCCGGAAGAGGTTCTCTTTTCGGGCGCATTTTAATTTTATCAAACGAATACGTATAGGTTAGGGTAGCAGTCAGATCATTGTTTTTTCGGGTTGAAGAATTACTGAACAAAGAAATGATCGCCATATTAAAATTGTGTTTTTGAAGATAGATATAGGATCCGTTGAGTCTGAAGTTAAAAACATCATTTTGTTTCTCACCATCAGTATAACTGGTGTTATAACTGGTAGAAGCATTAGTGGTCAGTTTTTTATCAAAAAAGAGTTTTGAAGCTCCAATGGTAGGGCCGATGATAATATTTTTTCCGGAATCTGTTTTACCGTACGTATTATTTAAGGATCCTGTAAAGCTTAACTCTTTTTCAGGATAGCCTAAAGAGTAGGAGATTCCCGAATTATAATAAGTGGAAGTGCCTCCATCTATGGTTTTGCCCTGTTGTTGATTTACGGCATCCTGCATCGAAAAATTAGCACTTATGGCTTCCTTTAAACGTTTGTCATTTTTTAATAAATAGTTGACACTCAAAGAAGCATTTTGGTTGACCTGTCTGAAATTTAAGGTGTCTAAGTATTCATAATCAGATACCTGATTGATATAGTCAAATTGGTTTCGGCTATTCGTGTAAGATTGAAAATTAGAATAGTTTAAATTCAGGTTTAATTTATCATTGGGTCTGAAATCAGCAGTTATTGAAGAAACCAGACGTTTCATCTGACTTTCTTTTTGTTTGTCCAGATTATCCTTTTGTATACCTAGGTTTAAGGCTAATGAAACTTTATCCTTCAATATATTTTGGGTTGCATTAATGGTAATGTTTTCCAAATCATTGTTAAAATAATAGCCGCCAAGTGTTCTGTAATTAGGATCGATTCTTTCATATCCAAGGCCTAGCGTACCTTTTCCGGCTGGATAAACAAATTGCCCTTTAAAAGCATTATAACTGGTTGTGGTGCTGTTTTTATTTAAAAGAAAAGAAGAAGCGCCTGTTGCTTTTCCTTTGTCGGTAACGCGTAAATCTTCCGTAATGCTGCTGTTGCCATATTCGGTAAAAACTTGTAATTTATCAAAAAGTTTAAAGTTGGTGTCAAAGCTAATCGCTGCATTTTCTTTTGGAGCTATACCCAATTCAAACGGAACAGGATTTGATAGGGAACCGGTATCATCTTTCGCTTTGAATAAAGTAAAACCAAGATTTACCTTTTCAAATGCATACGATGTTTTAAAACCGTATCCTAATCTTTTATAAGTGGGCAAAATATCAGGATAAGTAATGTTGTATTCACTGCTTTTTAATAAGCGGCCGTACATCGCACTTATTTTAAAGTTACCCTGTGGAGTAAGATCGACTCCAACTCCTGAAAATTGATGACCGCTAAGCGTATAAGGAGAAAAAGTCATGCTCACATCTCCAATATGTCCTGTAATCCATTTATAGGAAGGATGTATACTTAAACGATTCATCAGTACAGGTTTGCCATATCCCAATTTTTGATTGGTGTATGAAAACGAAAACGGTAAATTGTACAAGCCGGCTATATTTATATTGATGTTTCCGTTCAGGAAATAGCTAAACGGCTCTCTGGCTGCATCACCGGAATAAAAAACAGTATTGGCAGATGCACCGCCGCTTACGTTTACTAATTTGGATTTGCCTAACTCCTGAACATTAAAGTTTTGCGAAAAACCAAATGCACTTATTAAAAGCAGGATTGTATTAAATAATAGTTTTTTTAAAATCATTCTGTATAGGCTATGAAAATCAAATATTCGAAAGTTATTTCGCTTTCTGAATTCTCATTATTACTTAAAATTGATGTTCTGTATTTGATATAGTAGTTTATTGAATGATTATTTTTCTCAATCTACTTCCTTGCTGTGATTCAAACAGCACAAAATAAAGTCCCGGAGGCAGCCCGCTTAAATTAAAGTTGAAGAGGTAATTATCTTTTCCTTCTTCTGTTTTAGAATCAATAAGCAGGTTGTTGTTTAAATTGTAAACCTTTACGTGGGCAGGCATAACTTTATCAAGTGTTACATCTACTGTAAAAATACCCTGTGACGGATTTGGATAAATTTTGAGATCAAATTTTTTCTCAGTGATAGTCTCATCAGGATCTTCTTCATATTCACCTTCGGTAACTAAAATTCGTTTAGTTTGAAAAGCAGTACAATTTCCTTTTTTGGTATTTAATGTAATGTCATATTCACCAATTTCACTAAAACTGATTTCAGCATAGTCATTATTCTTAGTCACAATGTTGGCATTGTCTGGTAATATCCATTCGATTTCATCCGCAACAGGATTACTAATGTCAACAATTATAATTTTTTCATTTTTAAACACCTGACTTGATACAGCAAATTCAGCACTGATTGCGGTACTCTGACTCGATATTTTAATTGTATCCGTAGCTTCACAGCCTAATTTATTGGTAACAACAACGGTATAATCTGCAGGTTCAGAAACGGTAATCATGGCTTTGTTACTGGAGAAACCTTTATCAGATTTCCATAGGTAAGTAGCTTTGTCATCGTCTATAGCCGCATTGATAGTTAAAGTCTGATCAAAACATAATGTTACATCTTCTCCAAGATCGATAATGTCTTTTGGAGGATTTTCGATGGTGTAGTCGTGGGTGATAATACAGCCTTTGCTATCTGTAACAGATACAACATAAACACCGGCAGAAGCATTTCGAAGGACATTAGATTCTTCGCCTGTGTCCCATAAATAAGTGTAAGGGGCTAGACCTCCTGAAGAATTTAGTTCAATTGTCGCATCAGAGCCGCCATAACACGTTGGGATTTTAATAGTTTCTGAGGCATCAAGATGAGGTGGAGCAACAAACGAAATAGATTTAGTAATAGTACATCCGTTAAAGTCTGTAACTGTAACAGAATACGCTCCTGGCGCAGCATTTTTTAAAACTTCTGTAGTTGCTCCGGTATTCCATAAATAGGTATAAGGTTTTGTTCCGCCAATAGGAGAAGGAGTAATAGTCCAATCATTTCCATCTCCGCAAAGTATGTAATCTGCAGAAAGTGTATTGTTTAATTTTTGCGGTTCGTTAATTACAAACAAATCACTTTTCGAAACGTTGTTTTTTGCATCAGTTACCTCAACGTAGTAAGTTCCAATTCCAATATTTCCTAATATAACATTTGTTCCAAGAACGCCTGTATCTGGAAAAGAATGCCATTTGTATGTATATCCAGCAATACCTCCAGTTACATTTACTCTAATACTAGCATTTTTATCTCCATTACATAAAACTTGATTAACAGAAGTAATCGTAGCAACTAATAAATCAGGTTGTGTAATTTCGTATAATTCAGAAGTAATGGTACAACCTAAAACATCAGTTACAGTAGCATAATATTTATCAGCAGAAAGATTTGCTACAGTTGAAGTAGTTCCGTTAACCTGAATATTAGAACTTGTAAACCATTTATAGTTGTAAGCTTGGGTTCCGCCTTGAACAACAATATTGATACTTGCATTAGAAAGTCCAAAACCTGTTGTTGGAGTAATTGTATTTTGAGTTATTAAAAGCTGTTTTGGCTCTGTAATTTCAACATTTATAATTGAAGTATAATTACAGCCTCTGCTGTCTTGCACTTGTATGTCGTAAATGTTAGCTTTTAAATTCGGAATTATTGCAGTAAGATTATTAAAAGCTATCCAATTGCCATAATTTGAATCTTGCGATTTATAGCGGTATTGGAAACTATTACTTCCGCCAGAAGCTGTTAATGTTATAGTACCGTCACTGAATCCTAAACAGTTTACATTTTTTTGTGTATAAGTAACCGCAATCGGATCTGGCCGTGTAATTACAATTGATTGACTTGTAACTTCTACTTTATTGAAGTCTTTTACAACTGCAAAATAAGTTCCGATTTCAAGATTGCTTAGTAATGCATTTGATTCGTTCGGAATTTTAACACCATTCTTATACCAAGAAATAGTTCTAATTCCAAAACCTCCTTTTACAACCGCTGTTAGAGAACCGTTTTTGCCATTATTACAAGTAATCTCTGCTGATTGACTGATGCTGATTTCTAATACATTGTTGTTATAATCAAATTCTGTTGATTTTGTACATCCAGTTGCATCGGTTGCTGATACAGTAAAGACACTTGAAGAAAGATTTGTAAAATCAACTTGTTTTAAATTTGAATTCGGAACGTCTTTAATTATTGTTCCGTTACTGCCTTTGCATACATATCTGTAAGGAGCAACTCCGCCGACAATTTCGATATGAAGGGCACCATCATTATTTCCAACATTTGGAATTGTTGGCACAATTTTATCCAAATCAAATCCGAAATCTTGAGGCTGATTGATAATGATATTGTTTAATGTTCCGACACATAAATTTCCATCGTAAACTGAAACAGAATAAATACCTTTTCTTAAAGTATATTGATTTTTATCAGTACTTCCGTTGCTCCATAAATAAGTATATACTGGAGCTCCTGCAATGATATCAGGAGTTCCTCCAGTTACATTGATCTCTATAACTCCATCATATCCATCATAACAAGTTACATCTTGTTTGTTTGCTGTAGATACAATGATTTGAGTTGGCTGTGTGATTTCAAATAGGCTAGAAGTAGTCTGATTGTTATTTGAATCGATAACAGTTACATAATATTTACCAGCAGTAATATTTCCTGTTGTTGCTTCGGCATTTAAAGTTGTATTGATTAAAGTACCATTTTCTCTGAACCATTTGTAAGTGTAGAATCCCTGAGCATCTGGAACACCAGTTCCTGTAACAGCTTTGGCTCTTAAAATACCAGTTGTTCCATAACAATTAATAGTTTTAGCTACAGAAACAGTAACTTTAAGTTCTACAGGTTCTGTTATTGTAAATATTTTTTCTAGAGTACAGTTTTTGTTATCTGTAACAGCTAATTTGTAAGACCCTGCCTGTTGATTATCTAAAATTGCTGTAGTTTGATCAACAATTTCCGCATTATTTTTAAACCATTTATAAGAATAATTTGGAGTTCCGCCAGAGATTTGAACAAAAATCTTTCCATTGCTTAATCCGAAACCTGAGGCGTTTGTAACATTTTGATTTGCAATTGCCAGCTCATTTGCAGGTTCAGAAATGGTAATTGTTTCACTGATAGAACAGTTTACAGCATTTTTGTCTGATACGGTTACTTTATACGTTCCGAAAGGCAATCCTGTAATATTTGCTTTTCCATTATTGTTTGCCGAATTGTAATCCCAGATGATATTATAATCTGAAGAGCCTCCAGTAATTGCTAAATTGATAGTTCCGTCATTTCCGTTTTTACAAGAAACATTTGTTTTCGTATAAGTAATACCTAATGGATTTGGTTGTGTGATAGTATATTCTTTAGTTCCATAAGACAAGTTGCTATTTTGATCTGTAACATCAACCATATATTTTCCAGTGCCTAAACCAGATACTTTATTCGTTGTTGATAATACTACGGTTGGAGCTAAAGCATTATACCATTTATAAATATAACCTGGTACACCTCCAGTAACTGTTGCGGTTAATTCTGCAGTTGTATCTCCAAAACATTTTACTTGTGTATTTGGAGTCATTGTAATACCTGTGATATCTAATCTAGGCGGTTGAATTAATGTATATTCTTTAGTAATAGTACAATTGTTTTGATCTGTTACAGTAAGTACATACGTTCCAATTGCCAGCTGATCTAATAATTTTGAAGTTCCAATAATTGGAATTGTTCCTTTTACTCTCCAAGCATAACTATAATTCGTTGTTCCTCCAGTAACATTAATTTCAATGACACCATTTTTAGTTTCAAAGCCAGTTAAGTCTTTCACTTGGACATCAGTTATAGCCAGTGGTGCTATAGGCTGAGTTATTGCAATGTTGTTTAATGCTACTGTACATCCGTTTTTATCTGTAATCAGTAAGCTATAAATTGCTGATGAAAGCCCTGTTAAATCCTCTGTTGTTGCATAAGCTATATTATCTTTTTTCCATGCAAATGTATAAGGTAGAGTTCCTCCTGTAGGCGTTATATTAATAGCTCCAGTATTGTTGCCATAACATAAAACAGCTGTACTTGAAGTTAGGGTTACACTTAAGACATTCGGCTGTACAAGGTCAAGTTCAGCACTTTCTTTTGTTGCGCCAACATTGTCAGTCACAATTAATTTATATTTTCCAAAACCCAAATTCGAAAGAACATTAGTGCTCCCAGCAACTAAAGATCCGTTTTTATACCATTTGTAGATGTAATTGGCAACACCTCCATTAACTGTAGCTGTTATTTCTCCGTTAGTATTTCCATCACACAAAATGAATTTAGTTTCATTTATAGAAACAATTAATTCTGGATTTTCAGCAATCGTATATGTTTGTGTAGCAGTACATGATTTGCTGTCTGTTACTACCAAAGCATATTTACCAGCTTTAAGTCCAGAAATATCTTTTGTAGTCCTTGAAAAGGTATTGTCTTTGTCGTATGTCCAATTATAAGTATAATTTCCATTATTTAGCGTTCCTCCAGTAATAGGCTTAAGAGTAATGGCACCTGTATTTTGTCCGTATATGGCAACATTTGTTATTGAAGGTGATAGAATATTGATAGCAGTTGGCTGACCAATTACAATTCCATTTATTGTAAAAGGACAATTATTAGCATCTTTTACGGTTACTGAATAAGTTCCTGCAGTTAAAGCAGTTTGATCTTTAGCTGTACTACCATTACTCCATAAATAAGTGTAGCCACTTCCTATAGTTCCGCCCGAAACGGCAAGTATAATATTACCGTTATTCCCACCAAAACAACTTGGGTCAGCTTTAGCATAAGTTACATTTAGCGGTGCAGTAGGCTGTGTAAGGGTATAATCGATATAAGCTGAAGGAGTCTGCCCTTCGTTAACTCTTACTCTGTAAGTTCCGAATGGAATATTACTTATTGTTGCAGTTGTTGTTCCTTGATCAGTTTCAGTACTACCATTAATTGTGTACCATTTGTAAGTATATCCAGATCCTAGACCTCCAAAAGCTCTTGCTGTAATACTACCTGTCGATTCGCCAAAACATTTAATATCTGTATGAGCATCAATTGCTACTGTTAAAGCATTGAGTACCATATCTGCACTTGTAACATAGCAGCTATTAGCATCTATTATAATAACATGATAGGTACCATTTTCAAGACCAACAGCTTCACCGTCTTGATCAGGATCTGGATTAATTAATGTATTTCCTTTGTACCATGCATAAGTATATCCTGGAGTACCACCCGTTCCAGACACTTTTATTTTTCCATCAAAGGCTGTTGGTGTAGAAGGCTGGGTTTGAATTATTGAAGGATTAACAGTTAATGATGTCGAAGGTTCTGTAACTTGAACAGAACCAACGATAGAACAGCCTGGAACATTTGCATCAGTAACAGTATACTGATAAATTCCTGCAGCCAAATTTGTTCTAGTTGCTCCTGCTGGACCATTTGTCCATTGTACATTATAGGCTCCTGTTCCTCCTCCAAGCGTTAAACTTACCATGCCGTTATTTCCTCCTCTACAACTAACATGTGTTACATATGGTGATGCAGTTAATTTTGTATTTTGATCTAAGAAAATATCTGCTGAAGTTGATGTACTGGCAGGACTAGCATTGTCTTTAACTACAACTCTATAGGTGCCTGTATCTAAACCACTAGGATTGCTATCTGATTTTCCAAATACAGTATTGTAAACCGCTCCTTCTTTTTTTTGCCAGACATAAGAATAACCTAAATTAACAGTACCTCCTGAAACTAATGCAACTAGATTTCCAGTGCCACCAAAGCAGGCAATTTTATTTCCAGAAATTAGAACTTCTAATTTTTGAGGCTGGCCTATAGTAAATGTTTTTGAAAGAGAGCAGTTTTTAGAGTCGGTCACTTTTACAATATAGGTACCTGCATAAAGTTTATTATAGTCAGTAGGGGTAAATGGACTCCCATCCTTTGTCCATACTTGTGTGTAGCTAGCATTATTTAATAAAGTTCCTCCACTTATAGCAAAACTTTCAATACGTCCGTTGTTCTCTCCAAAACCTGAAGCTGGTTTTTCTACACCCTCAATAACAATAGCGGCAGGATTATCAATAACAACTTTCCTAATTCCTGTTTGAGAATAAATTAGAAATGATGTTAATAATAAAGAAAAGAGTATAATTTTTTTCATATTTTTTGATCGTTTGCGTTTATATCTATGCAATTTTTAGAATCTCTAACTGTTATATAATGATCACCTGCTGGCAAAGTAATTTCGTCTGTAATAGATAAAAATTCAACTTCGGTTGCTGAGTCAATGGAATAGAAATAAGGGCTAGTTCCGTTAGAAGCACTTATTTTTATTATACCAGATTGATTGTGACATGCCGGTTGAGTCGATATTATTTGATAGTTAAATTGGCTTGGTGGGCCTACTGTAAAAGTTTTATTCAAAGCCTGACTTAAACTTGTGCCATTTGCAGTGGTTAATTTTGTTTGATAAGTCAAAATATAGGATTGTATTCCGAGTCCTGTCCATGTATAGCTTTTTGGACTGGATGCCATCATAGATTTTGTTATAATTTTATTAACTAAACCAGAACCATCGCTATTTTTCAGAGCCATTTCATATTGCTCGTTATCTTGAAGTCCTCTGTCAAAGTTTAGTGTTACTTGTCCATCAGCTTTATATACACATGATGTTAGATCATTTGAAGAAACTGACTCTAAAACAGGAGGGCATGGATTAACATAATATGATACAATATTTGAGTAAACTTCTTCTCCAGTAACACTAGTGTCAGAATCAATGAGAACTCGAAAATCAATGTTTCCCACATAAGTTGAAGAAATATAAGTTGATCTATTAAATTGAAATGTTTGATTAAAGGCTGTACTAACATTTGTTGATTGAAAATTGCCGCCTTCAATTCGATATTCCCATACAAAACGCTGCGTGCCTGTACAGCTTGTAGTTTGCAAGTTTACTTTATCACAGAAAGAGTTATCAGGACTTGGCTGTATTAATACTTGATTGCTTATTATGCTAAATTCAGGGATGATTTCTGCACCTGACCGACCACCTGAATTGCCTGACAATTTATAGCAATTAACATTAAAATTGGTAGCTTCTAATCCAGAAATCCAGTCTTCACCGCATGGACCACTACAACCGTAAGATTCAGGTCTGTAAGCATCAAAATAGAATTGAGTGGGTTTTTGATCAAATATTAAATAATTATTGACTGATTTTATTGGATAAAGCAAATTCCCATCAGCTTTTTTTATCCAGTATCTGTAATAATATTGATCTTTTGGATAATAATTGAGGGTATAACCGTTAGCATCTCCTGCATTTGTATTCATAATATACGTTTGCGAACAAACTTTGCAGTTTATAAATAAAATAATAAAAAATGTAAAGTAAAGTTTCTTCATATTTATTCATTAGCTAATAAATCGATGCAAGAATTAGCATCCCGTACTTTGATAGAATGTTGGCCATGTGCAACATTAATTTCGCCAGTTGGTGACGTAAATTGTACTTCAGGATCTGAATCTATTTTGTAAAAATATATTCCAGTTCCACCCGATGCAGTAAGTTTTATTTTTCCTTGCTCATTAAAGCAAGCGGGCTGAATTTCAGTAATCTGAAAAGTCACAGCTGTAGCAGAAGCAATAGTAAAACTTGGGTCGGGAGCAGGGTTTGTGCTTGTTGGTTGGTTTCCTATAAAAGTTTGATATTTTATAGAATAGTTACCTGGGGCTAATCCTGAGAAATTTAACTTTCTGCTTACGCTGTCAATAGACAAATCAGGTGTAGCCACTACGATATCACCTGGTTGCTTAAAGAAAGTAAAGGCAAAGCGTTCATTTTTAGCTAAATCTAAATCTCGATCATAAGTAAAAGCAACTTTACCGTCATTATTGTTGACACAAGTAGTACTAGTGACAACTGGTGTTCCAATTAAACTAGGAGGACATGGAATAATATCATAGGTAATGAAGTCTGTAAAAGTTGTATTATATCCAGTTTTTATATACAAATGAGTTTTTCCTTCATAACCGCCTAATGCTGCCATTGTAAAAGAAATGGCTCGTTTTGCTTGATAATTACTTGGTAAGTTTGACCAAATAACTCCGTCATAACTATATTGCCAATTCCAGCCTCTCGTTAACGAGATTACATCATTTTTACAAACATTTGTGTTTACCGGCTGCGGCAGATAAATTCCCATCATTTCTGCATCTCCAATACATCCTCCAAAGTAACCAGAATCAAAAGTATCTTTATTGTAGGGGATGTTTCTGTCTAAACTACAGTCGCTCCCGTCCTTATTTCCTGCGGTACTACTTGAACAAACAATTTGAGTTGGATTATCTGTTATATACAAGAATTTGTATGCTACTACAACATCATCAGTGGTATTACTGCCTTTACCAACAGATTGTGAACCTACTGTAATACTTAAATTTCCTGAATGACTTCCATTCCAGCCTTGAAAAGGATCTAATGTTGTTCTTACCAGCATACCATATTTGGTTTGTGCATTTGTAAAGTGTATTAATCCAAAAAAGAGAAATAATACAGAGAGTAATTTTGTTTTCATCTTTTTATTCGTTTGCGTTTTTGTCAATACAGTCAGCAGCATCAGTAACTTTAATGCTGTAATTTTTTGCATCTAAATTTTTAATATAATATTTTCCATTGTTTACCTCAGCTGATACTTCAACACCATCTTTATAGAAATGAAAAGGAGAAATACCATTAGTAATCGTGATTTCAATAAAACCATCATTTCCACCTACACAAG
Source organism: Flavobacterium sp. W22_SRS_FK3 (assembly GCF_052113665.1). NCBI lineage: Bacteria > Pseudomonadati > Bacteroidota > Flavobacteriia > Flavobacteriales > Flavobacteriaceae > Flavobacterium > Flavobacterium sp. W22_SRS_FK3. The sequence goes on from NZ_JBGQOF010000033.1 coordinate 18,941, forward strand.
AAGGAAGTTCACCTTTAGTAGTAAAACTTAACTTTTCTGGATCTACATATGTGAATGGAGTATCGGTGCTTTCTAAAGCTCCAGTATTCTGCTCGTTTAATCTTGTCTGGTATTTAATATTGTAGGTGTGACCGTTTTCTAATTTTCCTAAATTTGGAAAGGAATATTTAAATTTTTGAGCTTCAGAATCGAATGTGAATGATTCTATTATGGCAGTGTTGTGAAAAAAGATTGCACCATTAACAGCATCTACAACATACATAATACTAATATCTTCATTTTGTTTAAGGTCGCGGTCAAAAAAAACATCAATTGCTTGAATATTGTCTGCATTGCATTTAGGGTCTTTGTAGAAAATTCGTTCAGCGACAGGAGCACAAGGCGAATAAGTTATAGTAAATGTGTCACTAAAAGGCCTGCCTATGTAACCAAGTCTAAAATAAATCGGTTTGTTAAAATAATTGATATGTGAATTACCTAAAAGTTCTTGTATAGAAAATCCTGTAATTGCTCTATTATTTTTAGCAATTGGCAAATCAATCCAAGTTGAATTATCGACAGAATATTGCCAATGAAATGCTACGACAGGATAAGATCCTGCACCATTTACAGATAGGTTTACCATTTCACCCCCGCATACATTATTTGGATTTTCAAGATTTAAATTGGTAATAACTAAATTACTTGGTCTGAACCTCGTTATTCGTGCTGTAATTCCGCAAGGAGAATCACTAAATCCGGCAAAGCCATTTATTATTAAATTATCAAGTGTTGAAGATGTAGTAGTATTTGTATTACAAGCTCCACTGCTGCCACTTTCATAATGGACACTTCCTGTAGAATTGATTGAAATTAAAAATGTACTTTCTAATGCAAATATTTTGTTTGTATAGATTGTTGTATTTTTGCCATTAGGGACATAACCATTTTTATTGCCTGAAGCTATCGTAATTGTACTATTTTGTTTTACAGACCAAGCAAACTTTGTTGCTTCAAAAGTATTATAAGTTGGTCCTTGTGCACCTTCCCAGCAAGTATTGCATAATACACCATCAACTATATCAAAATCGTAAGTCTGAGAATAGCAAAATGCATTGGTAAAAAGAAAAAATAGTAGGTAGAGTATCCTCATGTATTTATTAAACTTGGAATTTAAACTAGATATATAAATTAAAATTTGACAGTATAGAAATCCATTTTAGACATTCTTCCATCTTTAAACAATGCTCTTATACCATATTTATAGGTTGTGTTAATCGTAATAGTAGGATCAGACAAACGTTTTGTTTTTCCGGTAAGTACCTGAATCAGCTGCAAAGGTTCAGTATCAGAGGCTTTGTAAATCTCAAAATTGCTTACTTCCATATTCGCATATTCCCAGGATAAATCTATGGTATTGGTAGTTTTATTGGCTTGTGCAAAAAAACCTTTTATAGCTGGCATTACGGAATATTTAGGTACAAACATCGCCACTTCAGGGGATGCTTTAGAAATTAAACCACTCTCGTCTTTTGCAAAAATAGAATAGCGGTAGGTATTACCTTCCACAACAGTTTTGTCCTGATATTTTTCTTCTTTGTTTTTTGTATCAACGATAAGTGTCCAGTCCGTTTGTCCATTTTCTTTTCTGTAGAGCTGATGGCTTGCTGTATCTTCACTCTGGCTGTTTATCCATTCCAGAAAAACAGAACCTTCTTTTATCTCAAAATTCGTAAAAATGGGTGAAGTAGGAGGGATTACATCCGGTTTCTTAAGGATTAAAACCTCTGAAAAAACAGACATATTATAATGGTAATCAACTGCAATGATTTTATAATATACCTTAGGATTTAAGTTTTTAATGAGTACTTTATCCTCGTAAGTATTAGACTCATTTGGACTTACGGTGATCTGGCTGAATTCTTCGTGGGCTGTATTGCCTTTGTAAATACGGTATCCCAGTAAATCCTTTTCTTTGTTAGGAATCCATGTTAATTTGACTACACCTAAAGAATCAATGACACCTTTTAGACCAACTGGCTTGGCGGGTGGTATAGAATCGACAGGCTGAACTAGCATAGGGAAAGAAGTTCTGCTATTTCCATTTTTTCCAACAGCCGTAATGGTAAAATAATTCGTAGCAAGCAATTTATTGTAGGTTACAGAACGATCTTTTGCTGGAATATTTTTGATTACTTTGACATATTTATCATTATCGTAATCAGAACGGTTAAGCTCGAACCCAGAAATTTCATTATTTCCTTCTTCTGGGAATTCCCAAGTTAATGTAACAGTAGAATCGTCTTTGAAATCTTTTACCGTTAAATGCGGAACATATTTCAATAAAGCCTTTCCTTTTCCAGAAACGACATCAGAATAAGGGCCTAATTCCCCAAATGGAGAAATACCCTGGATACGATAATTATACGAAGTATTGTTTGCAATAGAATCTACATAAAAGATTCTGTTATTATTTGCATTTTCTTGGCTTAGACTAGTATATGGTTTTTCTGTAATTCGTTTATAATTAATTTTATCGGTAGACCGTTCTACATAATAACTTCCATAAACATGCGCAAGAATTTTAAAATTCCAGCTTAACATAGTACTGTTATCTGTAAAATGAGCCGTAAGATCCATCGGTTTAGGTAAAGGTTCATATTCTTTCAAGCTTACAAAAACTCCTCCGTAAACAATACTCAATTCATTTTCAAGAACATTTGATGAAATTCGATAGGCATATTTTTCGTTTTGTTTGACGTTTTTGTCTTCAAAACCTAGACCTGCCTTTTTAGCAACTTCAAAATCTTTGTCAGCTGTATATAATGCAAATGTGAAACGCTGTTCTGCTTCCTCAGAAAGATTTACAATAGATTCTAGATTATCTGCTCCAGTTACACTAAAACTTTCTCCAAAAATTGCTTGAGCAATAATAGCAGCATTATCATTTTCATCAATTAGTTTTTCCCATGTTTCTACTGGTTCTGGTTTAAAAGCTTCAGCTAAAACAACACGTTCTGGTTTTGCCAGAGTTTTGTTGTCTCTCGTAACGGTAAATCGTTCAATTAAATAACCGTAAGTATTTAATTTTTTCCAAGCAATAGGAGTATTTACTGCCCAACGTAATAAGATGCGGTCTTTTTGAACTCTAGCTATTACTTGGATTTCGCTCTTTTTTTCTGTGTCGCTATTTTTCGTAGAGTTATTTTGCGCAATTCCTGAAAAAATAAAAGCTAAAGAAAGGATAAAGAAAAAATTGAACTTCATTATTAAATTGATTTATTGAATGTGAATACTGAACTGCTTCCTAATTGTCCTCCTGGAAGAGTATAATTCAGCTTTATATTATAGGTTCCTTGTTTGATGTAAGGGAATTTTCCGTTAATGATATAATCATACTTCGTGACCATTTGCTGATTTAAAGTATTTAAATATTTGTTAACCACTTTATACCTTAAATTGACAAAATCTGTTTTATAATAATATGGCAGATTATATCGGAAAGGCAGATATTCCTTTAACATATAGCTTGTTGGATTATTGATTAGATAATCTTGGTACCATGCTAATGTTTCTACACCTTTTGTTGGAGGAACACCAAGAGAGGAGTTACTTCTATCAAATTGGAAATCATTTTCTAGAGGATATCCTTGGTAAACTAAAGGGAAAATTTCATTTTTGTAGTAACTGTCATCTAATATTGCTTCAACATTGATTAAAGGAACATACATTGTTTTTGCATTTCCGATAATCTCAATTTCATCAAAAGGTTCAGTTGAACTGTTTAAAGACTGTAAGGCATGTACATCAGAATAAATAATTTCAACCAAGGTTTGCTTAGGCTTTTTGGCAGCCATTTTTTCAGAGAAACTGTTGTATTGGCTCGTATTAAAATTATATTGTAATAATTCAACACCTTCACCACCAGTTACAATCTCTCCCAGTTTATTATCCTTTATCTCAACATTTGCATTTTCACCCAAATCTTGCTTAGTATAGCTTTCTTTTAAATTGCTATTGGCATCACTTTTTGTTTCAAGCGTCATTAAGGAAATATTATAAGTCTTAGACGTTTGTAACACTGGCAAATCTATACTTACTTTTCTTAGAGTACTATTATAAGTTATTGCTCCTGTACTTGAAGTTGTTCCAGTTTTATAGAATGCTTTTTGAGACTGTCCTTGCTTTAATTCAAACAAGTAAGGCTGTCCTTGTTTTAGCACTACATATGCTTGTTTGGATTCGTTTTGATAAACATATTTCTGGTCTATTACAGGATAGCAATACGCGATATTAGTTACAGGAATATTGTTTGGTGCAAGTCCTGTAGTGAAATTTCGAACCTCAGTTTCAGTGGCAATCTGTCCATCGTCATAAACCGTTTTCCACGCTCCATTAGTAAACTCCTGAAAACTTACTTTTACCGTACTCACTAGATTTGAATTCGGCGAAAATACATCAAAAGGAGTGAAGCTTAATAAATCTTTAGTTTGATTCCATGTCATTTCTCCTGGAATAATGACACCATCTTTTTTAACAGTGTATTCTTCTAGTTTAAGCTTATATGTTTTGACGCCTGAATCTTCTTCTAATGTAAAGCTTTTTTCTACTGGAAAATTAAATCCAACTTGGGGAACTGCAAAAACACTAACATCTTTTGTGCCTTCTGCGGGAGTAATGTCAGCAATTGTTTTTAAGCCTCCTAAAGGAGCATCATTAAGAAACTCGCATTGTTTACCAAATTCTAATTTGAATCTGAAACTGCCTTTAATGACACCTCCTAGTAAGTTGAAATAACCTCCAAGATAACCTCGAATCCAGACGGGGTTCGGTAGTTTAGCTTGTAAAAGAACTGCACCACCACCTTTTATGATGGATATTTTCTTTTTAATCATAAACAATTTAATCTTGATTCCGAGTTCTCCCTGCAAATAAGCATATGATTGTCCGTTTGCATACCAGCCATTAAGACCAATTTGTCCTGAACCTTTGCATTGTGCTTCGCCATAATCTTTTACCATAATGTCAAATCCAAATCCACATTGGAAGTTGGCATAAAATACAAGGAAAGTTAAATCGCCTGTTTTTAAGCTGAAATCAGAACCAAAAGCAAAACCTTTACCAGAAGCGACACTATTTTCATCTCTCATATAATTAAGAGATTCTGTATTAACACCAAGAATTTGTGCAACAATAGCAGGAGGTGGCGGGCTTCCTGGAATGTCGTCACCCAGCATAAAGTATCCTCCGGCTTCCACTTCTATGGAGCCAATAGCTAGCTTAATACCTAATCGATCGGTTGGAGTTCCCATACGGATGTACCACTTATCGGGACCAAAATGCAAAACGGCCCATCCGGCTCTGTTGCCTGATGCACGCCCTTTTATAAAACCGCCCGGAGTATCAATATACAAATCAAAGGAACCATGTAAAGTTTTGGCATTAAAATCATATTCTATAGCTGCAAAGGCATTGATACCCATCGAACTTTTTACATTATTTGGATAAAGTTGTTCAGCTGCTTTGGATAGATCAGATGTTTTTAAGGCCTCAAGAGCTACCTGCGAAATCAGTGATTCATTTTCAGTAACCGTTTTTAATACTTTGGTTAGTTGTTCTGCTCCCGGAATTTCAAAAGGCTGCATCACGTGTCCTTCTCCGTAAATACTAATTCGGTTAATCCCGCCGTGATTGTTAAAGGCAATTTCAAAACCGGCTCCTCCCCAAAAGGCATCAGCCGTAGCAGTTCCGGCAAATTTTATCATAGCTTTGACACCAAGGCCCGACTCGGAATCAGGAACATAATTAGAACCAGAGGCAGAAAACCTGTTGCTGAAACCATCTTTTTTCATTCGGTAATAAGCGCCTCCGCCAAAACCTTTAAAAGTAATCGCACCAGCGGGGATGTTCAAATTATCTACCATGGCATCTACATACCAGTATCTGAATGTTGTCGACCCAAAAATAGCATTAGCTTCAACTTTGATCCCTCCTGTAAAATCTGCTCCCAGCATTCCCTTGAAGCCATTTCCATATACAGGATCATTGTCCATTATCGTAATACTCCCCTTCAATTTCATTCCGCCTAAATCGGCAGCAATGTCTACTCGGTCAAATTTTAAATGATCAAATTTCCATTTTTGTATTCCGTCGTCTTTGTCAAATTTTCCAACAATATTAAATTTTGTCCTTCCATTAAATTGATCCTTCATCAAATTAACAGATAAATCTATTTTTAATGAGGCAGATACATCATCTGCAATTAAGGCAATCTCATGAATAGTAATCGGAAAATTAGCGACTTTAGAAGAGTTAGGATCAGTTTCAGCTTCATTTTTATAACCAAAATAGGTAGCCTTAAAAATAGGGGTTACCGTTTGTAATTCTAAATTTTCGAATATGATGCCTTTAAAGGCAACAGCCCCTTTCTCATCTTCATCTTCATCCTCAGTAGAAGGTGTAGTGGCAGGAGCTGTGGTAGTTTTTACTTGCGTTGCCTGTGCCATTGGCAATCCCATACCTGATAATTCAGGATTTTTGGTTTCTGGTTCCTCATTAGCATTCGGCTTGTTGCTGCCTTTTATGGCTATGCTTCCGTTTAAAAAAGCTTTTGGTAAAAATTTGCCTTCCTTTACTTTTAATTCGATGTAAGATCCTTTGTCAAATCGCGCTGTGGCTTTAAAAGCCTGAAAACAGACGTTTTCACTTACTTCGGCTTTTAAGAGATACTCGTTGTCTATTGGGTTTATAAGGGCATTATACGCAATTTCACCACCGGTTTTCGCAGCACATTTTTTCGATTTATCAGATAAAGGCAATACAATGGCTCCGTTAAATTTAGCATGCATTAAAGAATTTGCCCTGAATTCCATTTCAATATGATCAACAGAAAATTGCCAGCCTGCAGCACTCCCTTTACCTAAATCCAGAACGTTTTCAGCAGAAAAATTACCAGATACGCCCATTCTGTCTATCAGCAGGTTAGTGGCTTTAAAGCTCAGTCGGTTATTGGTTCCTTTTTCCTTGAAGTGCGAAGGAAGCACTACTTTTAGGGAACTTACATACAATCCTCTCCATAAATTTTCATTTCCGGGAACCAGATAATCTTTTTCATAATCCTTTGGCCAGACGATGGAACTCGAATTATGAAGATCACTAAAATCAATTACGGCTTTGTTCAGTTCAAAGCAGGTTCCTTTATAATTGGTCAGTTGAAAAGTAGGCAGGGATATTTCGACTAAAATATCGTTCCAGTTTGATATAATAGTTTTAAAGGAGGCCTGAACTCTTTTGTCAGTAGGGAGTACATTGTAATTGGTATCAACGGGCTCTAATAAAGATCTTGAAAAAATAACATCAGCCTCGATACCAAGTTCTTTAAAGCCATTGCAGTCAATAGTTACATACGTTTTATTCTCGATTTTTCCGGACTCCATGTTCATTCCGCCTTTCAAAACCAATAATAAATTCTCGCCGTTGATTTTTATAGGTACATCCCCTAGTAACACTAAATTAGTAGCGCCGACTAACCCTCCTTTATGTGAAAGTTTGATATTATTGGCGCCAAAAAAGAGTTGCTTTTGCTTGCCATCTTCATCTTGTGGAATGGTAATTCTCACAAAAGCGGTTAATTCGGTATATTCAGGGGTAAATTTGGCATTACTAATTCCTAACAGATATTGAATACCGCCAATGGTTTTTTTGATTCCTAAGGGTAGTGTGGAAAGCTTTGTAGGTTCTAAAAAATCAGTAAGAAGATTCATGTTCTTATCGATTTCTTCGCAGATTGTCTTGGCTTTGCTTAAATCCTCATTTGTTTCTGCCGAAATCGGAAAATTATTCTTGATATAAGAACTCGTAAATTCACTTTCTGCGGGTGCCGAAATAGAAAAACGGGAAAAAGGAAAATCTTGCTTCTGGGGGCTTAAATTTAATGCAGCGGTATTTTTCTTTTGTCCGGAAATGGTATCATTTGGACTGGAAAAACACGTAGTGCTGATTATTAATAATAAAAAAAACAGTATGCGATAAACAGGCTTCGAAGTAATTTTTTTCAAGTTCAGTACAGGTTAAGATGATATCAGGTGATTATTTACAGTTTCATAGATGTAAATAATAACTTAATAATAATGATTTAACGGGCGGTCAAATATAAGATAAAATTAATAGGAAAAAAGCGCAATTGATATTTTTTATATTTTTTTGTAAAGGGAATTTGTTAAAAAGCAAATGTAAAAAGGGACTATTAAAAAGCCGTATTATAAGGAAATAAAAAGGTTTTTGTTTTAAAAAAAAAAACAGTAATAATTTAATTTTCAATTGTTTATAATTTGTTTTAAACTTATGTAACAAATAAGGTAGGCAATTTTATAAACTTAATTTTTACAGCATTAAACAATCACCTCATAACCCTCCTAAAAGTAAGATTGATTCTCGGCAAAACGTCCCGGGTTGTTTTAGTAACCTGATGCTGCCAAAAAGTATTAGTAGTACCAGCCATTAGCAAAAAAGTGCCATGATGAAGAGGAATCTCTATCTGTGGAATATCCTTTCTAAGCTTATGACGAAGCCTGAACATTCTGGTTTCACCAAAAGTGACTGAGGCAATATCCATATTTTTATTGCTGCTCGCAGTTTTGTCGCTATGCCATGCTACGCCGTCATTCCCATTTCTGTAAAGATTAAGCAATACGGCATTAAATTGTATAGCGGTTTCCATTTCCACACGTTGTCTTATAGTTTGTAGGGCCAGCGGCCAGTTTAGGTTAGGCTTTTGTTCGTTTAGATCTGTGTCTTCATACCAGGAAATCATTCTGGGGGCAGTAACTACCTTGTCATACATAGGCATGTCATATTCGTGCCATTGGGTCTGGTTGAGAAGAGTGTTGTAATAATGATCAGACTCTTCCTTCGAAAAAAAATTGTCGATCAGGAGTAAGTCGGCATCAGGAACATCAAATATCTTTTTTCCCCCTGTACCGGTCGAAAAGAGTTCGGTATCATCAAAGAGTATCATCTTTATTGTTTTTGAAAACACAAAACTAGTACAGATAATAACAATTTTTAATATATTTGCAGTTACAAATTGTAACAAAAAAATAATATGTCCTTATTTTCAGATAACATCAGGGTTTTAAGGGTTAGGCACAAAATCTCACAAGAGAAGCTGGCCGAAGGCCTTCAAATTACCAGAGGCAGATATGTCAAATATGAAGATGGTACTTCTGAAGCACCGTATGATATATTAAAGAGAATTGCCTGGTATTTCCATATAAGTATAGACCTGTTGCTGTCGGTAGATATCCGTAAAATAGACATGCAGCATTTACTGAAACTGGAAGATAATAGATTAGTCTTGCCTATCCAGGTAGATAATCAGGGGGAGAACTTTATCGAAGTAGTAACGCAAAAAGTAAAAGCCGGCTATCTCAATGGGTATGCCGATCCTGAATATATCGAAAGCCTGCAGCAAATCTCGCTTCCTTTTTTAGGACCTGGCAAACACAGAGGCTTTCCGGTAGAAGGAGATTCGATGCCGCCACACGAAGATGGTTCGATAATTATAGGGCGTTATGTAGAAAGATTAGGAGATGTACAGGACGGTAAAACCTATATACTCATTACTAAAAATGAAGGAATGGTCTACAAACGCCTTAATAAAAACAAAAAAAACGTACTGGTGTTGGAGTCAGACAATAGTTTCTACCCTAATTACGAAGTCAGGTTATCAGACATTATAGAAATCTGGGAGTACAGGTGCAATATCGGGAGAACGGATAAGAAACAGGAGTTAAATGAAATGGAGAGTATGAGAGAGATGATTTTAGAGTTGAAGAGGGACGTCTCTGAAATTAAAAATAAAACTGCATAAAAAACGGGTTCATTCTCAGATTTAGTTTTTTATAAAGTGCAAATCTTGATGTAAATATGTCTGGTTACTTTACAAAAATAAGCCTCAAATTACTCTGAGGCTTATTCTGTATCTATTCCAAAGAGAGAATCATAGATTGCCGGCATTGCGGGTTTAACGATAAGTAAACGCTTAACCATTGGCTACGCTTATGAGGTAAATACAAGAAGGGAAATGGCAAGTGCAAGAAATACAAACGAGTTTTTCCTTCGTTTTAAATTAAATAAATAGATCTAATCAAAACTACATATTAACGATAAGTAAGCTCGAAAAGGTGACGTTTACGCAGCTTTTCATTAGTGAACATTTGGAGGAGAGAACTTTATGCCAAATCTTTATGGTTGTAATTGAAAATTGATCTTCATTTGAATGTAAAATATTCTCAATTTCTTTAAAATTTATACTCGCAATAATATTTGTGGTTAATAAATCGTCAGGCAAATAAGAAATTTTAAAAATTAGTTATCTATTAAAATGCCCTTCTTTATCCATTTTACCTCTTCATTTTCAATAACTACAATCATTTTATCGCCATCTTTAACTTCTCCTGAAATTATTTTCTTGGCATGTGGTCTTCTTAAATGACTTCTAATGATACTTTTAATAGGTCTGGCCCCATATTTTGCATTGTATCCGTTTTCAGCAAGATACAGTTTAGCTTGTATTGGAATTTCAACTTGGATATTAATATTCTTTAGTAAGTCCATAAATTCTTTTTTAAGATGGATTTCAAATATTTTTAAAGCATTTTCTTTACTGATAGGCGCAAAAGGTATAATTTCAGTTAATCGTCCTAAAAACTCTGGTCTAAAATAATTTGTCATAATCTCCATCAAAGAAGATGAGCTTGGAATTTGACCATTACTAAATGTTTCGACAATATGATCTGACCCTATATTTGAAGTAAAAAGAATTATTGCATTAGAGAAATCTCCCTCTTTTCCTAATCGGTCATGCAATTTACCTTCATCCATAATCTGGAGGAAAACATCAAAAACAGAAGGATGCGCTTTTTCAATTTCATCAAATAAAACTATAGAGTAGGGTTTTTGTCTTATTTTATTCACTAGCAATCCACCTTCTTCATAACCTACATAACCTGGAGGCGCTCCACGAATGGGAATATTTGTGTGAAAGTTTTATGAAAAATCTAAAAAACAAATCATCAAATGTATTTCCATATCGATTGTTTATAGAAAATTCATAATTTTACAATGGATTTTTAAGATATGTCTCGTCCTAAAAAAACGATACTGATTATTAGATAAAAATAATTAATTAAACAGTTGCAAGAACGTTCTTGCAAC
>NZ_JBGQOF010000034.1:0-28842 GCF_052113665.1 Flavobacterium sp. W22_SRS_FK3
CACTCTCACAAGTGGTGGCCGCATCTCTTAATGCTGCATAATACGTACCGCTGGTTAGCGCTGTAGTCGAAGCTATCTCAGTGCCGCCACTTAAAGCATCGTACCAAACGATATTGCTTTGATTGAACTGAACACTTCCAAAAGTGGGAGCATCTACCAAACAGAAGTTTTGGGTTCCTGCTGTAACCAAAGTTGGGCTACCAGGATCATTTATTATTACAGTAGCAGCCTGAAGTGTTCCTGCAATATTCTCACAAGTTGTATCACTTGAAACGCTAACATAATATGTAACTGGACTCACAGCAAATGTTAAACCAGTTACTGTTAAAACCCCTGTTGAACTTATTGCATAAGTTACGCCACTTATAGTTCCATTTGTTATCGGTTGTGTTTTATTAGCATCAAAATACCAATAAAATATTGGATTTGTCAATGTACTTGCTGAAGGCGTTAACGATGCTGGAACATTATGGCAAACTGCTGAATTATCAACTAAAACATCATTTTTAATTGATGGAGGGAATATTGTAAATGTAATCTGTTTTCTATCTGCCTCAGCAGTTTCACAAAAATCATCTGCACTAACTCCAACAAAATATGTATAAGTACCAGGCACCAATCCATTTATAATTAATTGACTTGTTGTTTCACCTGTAATTAACTGACTTGTTGTTCCGTTAAAACTATACCAATAATAAACAGGATTTGTCAATACAGGAGTACTGCTTAAACTTGTTGCTAATGTTACTGTTCCTGATGCAGAACAAATTGCAGTAGAAGTCGCTCCATTAAGAGTAATATCGGTTAAGGCATTTACTGGACTGGAAGCTTTAACTTCAACAGTAACTTCTCCTCTGGATAATGCTTCACATCCATAGCGTACTGGTTGAACATAATACTTATAAGTTCCTGCAGCTAATGAAGTCGGAAGGGTATAAGTAATACCATTTGCTACAACGGCACCTCCAGTAGGCAAATCATACCATTTATAACTTGTACAGGCATTAGTTGCAACCTGAAGCGTAATAGACGATCCTGGACAAACCGTAATTTTGTTATCAGAATCACTTCCTATCACTTTTGTATTTGCAACACGCTCAACAGTATGAACCCTAAGAAAATCTAATACTCCTGCTACACCTCCAAAACGAATTCTAACACGATCATATGGTTCAGGTTGAGAAGACACCAGTACCATTGACATGGTATTTCCTGGTAACAATCTTACGCTTAATAATGTGCTATTATTTTGAATTGGAGCACCAACAGCAACATTTCCTAAATAACGTTGAATACTGAATCCTGTAAGTAAATTAACGTCTAAGAGAACTCCTGGTTTCGAAACTACAATTCTTAAGGTATCACTTGCTATTGAGGGAGTTTTAAATGCAACTGTCAAATCAGCAGCAGCAAGAGCTCCAACTCCGCTATACATTGTCGCAAAAGTTGTTATATCGTCATCTGCAACATTCCAGGCATCACTAACACCTACTGTACCGGTTAATGCTCCTATTGGCAAACCTAAGTCAGTTGCTCCATAAAAAACATCCTGAATATCACCCGGTGTACAAGTTACTGTTGAAACTTGTTTTGTATAATACGCATCAAAAACTTTAGTATTTTGAGCAACACTTAAAAGTGATGCCGACTGAATTCTGATTCCATCATAATCTTGTGGTCCTGAAGAATTTGCCGGAACAAAAGTATATTCGAAAGTATTATCTCCTGATAATAAATTTAATAATGACCCTGACACAGATTGTAAACTTCCTATATCAACTCCATTTTTAGTTCCTACTACTGATAAGTTCTGCAAAACAGCTACTCCACTATATTCAGAACCTAATTTAATAGTTACCGGTGTTCCTTTTACAATATTTGCTGACCATGTTAAGTTTTGCCACGTTGTGCCAACTCCTAACAGTCCAAGACCTGTTACTATTGTAGAAAAAGTTTCTGTATTTCCGTCAATAGCATTAGTTGCATTAGCTACTCCTCCTGTTATAACAGAACCGAAACTTTGTCCATTAGCATAAACTCTTTCAGTCAATAGCTGACAGTTATTTGGATCTATAACATTTATAGAAACAGTTCCTGTTCTTGAACAATCTGTATTGCTGGCAACTACTGTATAGGTATAAACTCCCGGAGTATTTAAAACTCCTGTTGAAAATGGAGGACCAGTTATAGCGTTTCCTTGAGGATCAAACCATGTCAATGTTCCATTTGATGTAGCATCTAATGGAACATCAGAACCAACATTAACTGATATAGAAGATGTTACAATCAAACTTGGTAACGGGTTGATAGTAACTGTTACTGATAATTTATCAGATGGACATGTAACACCGTTACCTTGAGCTTGAATTGAGTAAACACCACTTATATTTATATTTGCCGCTGCATTTGCTGGTAAAACATTATTTGACGAGTCATAGAAAGTATATGTGGTATTCCCTGTTGTATCAAAACCATTTATTGCAGTTGCTAAATTTACACTCCCACAACCTTCTAAAGGTGTACCAGTTACTATTAAAGGTGTAACTGTTGGAAAATTAACTGTTACTTGTTTCAGTGTATTGACATCATTTTCACATGTTTCCACATTAGTAACAGATATATAATAATTATAAGGTGCTCCAGACCCTGTAAGACCTGTAATGGTTAATGCACCGGTTGTTGCATTTTTAGAGAAAGTTACTCCAGGTTGTGCAACAACAGTGGTTCCTGTTACAATTTCCTGTGTTTTATTTTGATCTGTATAATATCTAAATTGTGCTCCAGCTAAAGCTGATGTTGGAGACAATACAACTCCGCCTGCACAAGATGCCTCTAAAGGACTTATAATTGTCACATCTGCAGCAGTCGCAAATGGAGCGACTGTAACTGTAACTGGCTGACGAACACTGTTTACACAAGTTCCGTCACGGGTTGATTCTAAATAATAAGTTGTAGTTGCAGTTAAAGCTGGTGTAGTATATGTTGCTATAGGAGAAAGTTCTGTTCCTCCGCTGGCAGAATCATACCATTTAAATGTTTCTCCTACAATATTAGATGTAGCAGCTAAATTTGCAGTTTGTCCATTACAAATTGAGGATGCTGCGCCAGTAACTACTGCATTTTTAAATCTATATGAAGCACTATAAATATCTAAATTAGTTAATAAAGTAACTAAGCCTCCCAATCGAATCTCAACCTTGTTAAATACTGCTGTTGCACTAAAGCTGGCTTTAAATCTATTTCCTGATAATAATTGTAGACTTAATAAACTATTAGTAAGGAAATGCCTGTCGTTATTATAAGTAGCTCCATTATAAGTGGCTAAACTAACTCCTCCTAACAATGACACGTCAGCTAATCCTCCAGGTAATGCCAATTCCACATCTATAATATCTCCAATTTGCCCTGTTGTAGGAAAAGTAACAACCTGTTGAACATAAGCTCCAACTAAGCCGGCAACAGTAGAAAGTGTTGCAAACGTACTTGTATCATTATCTACAGAACCACCTGGATTATTAAAACTACATAAAACACATAGCAAACCTGGGTCTAAAGACGTTACTTGCGAATTAGCCTGCAGACAACTACTTACAGCATTACTTAGTATAACATTAATTGCTGTTCTTGCACTACTTATACAACCTGAGCTTATATCCCTCGCTGTAACATAATAGGTTTTATTTGCTGTTAAAACTGGTGTTGTATAGGTACTTGTTGCGGTAACCAATACTGTTCCATTAACTGGTACATCATACCAGTCGAATGTAACATTAGAATCTGGACTTGATACTTGTAACTCCACACTTTGTCCTGACTGAATAATCATATTTGATGATACCGCAATTGGTGCAGTAGGTAAAGGATTAACTATTACCGTAACTTGGGTACGGGTTGTACTGGAACAACTGCCAATTTTAGCTTCAACATAATAATTGGTGTTAGAAATTAAATTTGGAGTAGTAAAAGAAGTACCTGTAAATAATAAATTCCCTGTAGAAGCTGCATCATACCAGCTGTAAACAGTACCTAAAACCGGCGTCTGAACATTTAATGTAGTGGTCTGACCACTACAAATTGTTGTACCTGCTGCAGCAATAACTGGTTCTACAGGATTATTAATAGCTATCAATACAGGTAAACGCTCACTATTAACACAGCCATTTCTGGTTATTTCTACATAATAAGTAGTCGGAACTGTCAAAGCAGTAGTTGTATAAGAAGCAGTAGTTGCCAGAGATAATCCTCCTGTTGCTACATTAAACCAATTAATTGTTTCACCAACTCCAATATTCGCAGATAAAGTAGCTGTTTGCCCACTACAAATAGTTGTATTGCCTGAAATCGTTGGTGATTTATATCTATAACTTGCCTGATAAATATCTAAACTTGTCAGTAGCGTTGCCAAACCTCCTAATCGAATCTCTACACGATCAAAAGCTGCACCAGCAACCAGACTTGCTATAAAACGATTACCTCCTAATAATTGTACGTTTAATAAATTATTAATTGAAACTCTGTCATTATTATAAGTGGCACCATTATATGTAGCAAGACTAATATAATTTAATAGTGACAAATCAAGAACACCTACAGGTAATTCTAATTCAACATCAACAATATCACCAGCTTTGCCGGGGTTATTAAATTGTAATGTTTGCTGAATCCATCCGTTTATTAAACCTACAGGAACAGTAAGTCTGGCTGCTGTTAATGAATTTCCATCAACAGCATTATTAGGATTTGTAGTACTACATAATAAACACAAACCATTTTGAAGTGTTTGTTGACTACCCGCTTCTAAACACCCTCCTAAAGCTGATGGAATAACCGTTACTGTTACAGGGACTCTTGCCGTCCTTACGCAGTTTCCTGCTGCACTTTGAGTCTCAACATAATATGTTTTTGTAGCTGTTAAAACTGGAGTTGCATAGGTTGAAGTATTGGTGGCAACTGCAATTCCTCCAGTGGCAACATCATACCAATTTAATGTAACTCCTACTTCTGAAGTTGAAGCATTCAAAGTAGCATTTTGCCCAGATTGAATAGTTACACTTTGAGTTAAAACTGTTGGTGCAGAAGGAACAGGATTTGAATTTACATTTACTTGAGTTCTTGCAGGACTCAAACAGCTGCCTATAGCTGCCTCAACATAAAAACTTGTAGTTCCTAAAGGAACAGTTGGAGAATAAGTATTTCCCGAAGCCAAAGCCACACCTCCAGATGCTACGTTATACCAATTATAAGTTGTGCCTGGTATAGGATTTATTACAGATAATACAGTTTGTTGTGTAGCTCCTGTAGAACATATTGAAGTACCTGAAGTGCTTATTGCAGGTGCTATAGGATTAGAAACAGTAATTACAATAGGAATACGATCACTACCCTCGCAACCAACAGCTCTTGTAACTCCTAAATAATATGTTGTATCAACAGTTAAATTTGGAGTTAAAAAACTATTTCCTGTTGCTAATGGTGTTGTTGAAGTCGTTGAACTGTACCAAGCGAGAGTTGTTCCGGATGCAGGAGTAGCAGTTAAATTTAAAGAATTACCAGAACAAACAGTTTGAATCAAGCCATTAGTAACAACAGGCTTTGCAAAATCTAATCTTACATCATAAACTCTTAAATTTACTAATAAACTAAGAAGTCCTCCAGTTTGAATTTTAATTTGATTTGTGTCTCCTGGCAATGTATATCGTATAATAGCAATCTCATTACCGGGTAATAATTGTAGATTCAATAATGCGTTGTTTAAAGGAACCGGATCATCCACATTTGTTCCTGATAATTTTGCCTGAATAGTTACATTTGATAGCAAACCGAGGTTTAATAAACCACTTCCAGTTCCAAAATAAATTACTATTTGATCACCTGCCTTCGCAGTTTGACTAAAGGTTAATGTTTCTTGTGCAAAGCAAGCTAAACCAACTGCATTAGTTAATGATGCATAGGTGCCCATACTGGCATCAAATGCATCATTTGGGTTCGTGACACTCATACCAATGCATAAAAGACCACCCGTGCTATTACTTTGCGAAGTTGGTCTACATACATTTTGAGCAAAAGAATTTGACAATAAAAGCAAAAAAAACAATGCTCCTAATAATCCCCTCTGGAAGTTGAGATTAACAATTTGTAATTTTTTTTTCATAATTTGGAAGATTAGAAAATGGACAATAGTAAGCCTGTTGCAATAAGACACATGTCTTACGCAGTTTTAAAAAATTAAAAATCAAATAGTTAAAAAAATCTACATCAAAAAAAATCGATGCTTAAACTAAATTTTATTAAAAAATCATAATGTATTGAAAGACAGCTTTTTATTTTATTAAATAAAAAACGGTTCAAAAAAATTGCTGAAGAATGAAATGAATCAAACTTCGAAAGGAGTGGTTTGTTTTTAGGGGTAATTTGAATTTAGAAATTCTCTTTATATGTTGTACAATTTAACATCTATAAAAAGTTGATTATTCTTTTTATAAAAAACAATTTTTAAAAAACAAGATCTTAAAAATTGAATACAAAATATAGTCTCTTATGATGATTAATCATGTGAGTAATTAACAAGTCGATTAGGATCGGTAATTAAAAATAAAATATGTACGTAGTTTTTAAACTTATGAATAAATTTTGATTTGTGTATAAACTTAAACTGAGATAAACTTATGAAAACCAAAATAACATTAATACCAAATACAAATTTAATAAAGAAAGTAAATATTAAGCCCATAATCAACAATTTAATAAGTTATCAAAAAACTTCTTATTATTGGAATAAAAAATCAAAAAATAATTCATTTAATTTTTAAAAAATATGAATCAGAAATTTTGAAAAGAAAAAAACATTTTGTTTAATCTTTGTTATCTAAAATTAAAAAAAAGTACGATAAAAAACAAGCGTAAAATTCTTATTATTCTTAAAAAAAAGAAAAAAGAATTCGAAAAATACTGCTAAAGATCTATAAACACTGCGTTTTCATGAGGTAACACATATTAAAAATATCATAAAAAAAAATTATTTTTTTTACAATTTTTATCTAAAAATAAGATTTTGATTACAAAAAACAACTTGAAGTTATCATTTTTCCCTTATGGCACACAAATTTTGACTATTGTATTAAAAAATAAAGGTTCAAATATTTTACAAAAACAGGTAAAAATACGGTTGTGAAAACAATAAAAAAAGATTAAACAAAAGTTAAACAAATAAAAAAAAGGTAAAAACTTCAATATAAAGCCTTTACCTTTTTAATCTTATGTTTTTAAAGATCATCCTTCGATAATAGAAATAATTTGTTTGAATAACTGACCATCGCTCAAAAATGCTCCCTGCTGAATCAATTCAAAAATTGAAGAATTTCGATCTTCAGTAAAGACTTTCTTTCCTGTTTTCATTTCGATCGCATCTGTAAACATATTATCACTTAACCATTGTAAACCTTCTTTTGTCAAAAAATCAGCTTCAGGTACTAAAGATTTCAAAACTATTGACTGAACATGACCCTCAAAGCACTGAAACAAAAATATATGGTTTTTAGAAAAATGCTCTAAGAATTCAGCTCTCGACAAAACGCCATCCCAAATCAAATCCGAAAAAACATCCAATTCCTGTTCGGCAACTTCTGGTTTATTTTCCTTTATAGAGTCCCACTCTGATTTATCAATAGCCTGTGTCGCTAAAAAGCTGGCGAATTCTGCATGCAATTCATCAAACTGCTCTTTTGTTAATCTTGCGTATTTCATTTATTTTTTTGTTTTTAAATGCTCCTTAAAAGAGCTTAGCTAAGTTTTTAATTTATTTATCAGACATAAAAAAAAGCCCTCGCAAATGCGAGGGCAAATTTACATTTTTTTTTACTTTACTAAAAAATGTATCTGACACCAAATTGGGCTTGCCATCTTGAGATTAAACTAGCATCATAACTAAAAGTTTTAGTTTGAGTATTATTAAAGGTATATGTTGGTGTATTACCAACAACAGTAACTCCAATTGGCTGAACGCTTGTAGGAACCTGCACAACACCCCAATCAGAATTTAATAAATTTCCAAAATTCAAAATATCGATACTGAACTGAACTGTATTCGTTTTCTTAGATACTGAAGAAACTCTAAAATTATAATCTTGCATTAATTTTAGATCACATCTCCCTCTCCATGGAGAAACTGCCCCATAACGTTCTGCATACTGCCCTCTTCGGTCTCTCATATATTTATCCTGCGAAATGAATTTATCAAACGCCTCACCTTGGCCCGGTCCACTAAAATTCATTAGAGCAATTTCTGCAGTTGTAGGTATGTAGATTAAATCATTTACTGTAGAACTATCTCCGTTAATATCACCACCATAAGTATAATTAAAACGTCCTCCCTGGGCATATTCAAGAAAAGTTGAAACCGTTGTTGCCCATTTATCTTTTCCGTATTTCCACTTTTTAGAAGCAACTCCAATAAAACGATGATTATCTCCGTACTTAGAATTAGAAAGTACCGCAGTATTTACATTTCCCAAAGCTGGATTAAAAGAAAAAGCATCTCCTGTAATTTCGGCTTCAATAGAGTTTACATCTTTTGATTTCAAATAGTTATAAGCTATACTTGCGTACAAACCGTTTTCGAAAGTTTTCTGCAATTTTGCAGATGCATTAAAAGCACTTCCTTTATCAGAATTCGTCATAACATAAGCATTATTTGCCCCTTTATCTGCCGCAACATAAATGGCTCTGTTATCTACACCAGCTAAAGTTCCTGTTGGAGGTTTTAATCCCCAGTTTTGAACTTGTACTGCATTGATATCCTTATTATAAGACAAATCAACTGTAACAATATAATCACTTTCAAACCTGTGATCAAACCCCAAACTTGATCTCCAAACCTGCGGCCATTTATAATCCGGATCCATAATCTGGAAGAAACTGTCATCAGCACCACTAACCTGATTCCCTAACCAAACAAATGGAATCCTTCCTGTAAAAATTCCTGATCCTCCACGAAGTTGGGAAGTAGCATCACCATTTACATCCCAATTAAAGCCAATTCTAGGTGACCAAAGAATTCTGTCGCTAGGTAAATCTGTAGAAATTAATTTAACAGTCTGTCCTGTTTCTGGATCAAAATAATCAATAACATTATCTCTTCCAGAACCGCCATTATCAGTGTCAATATACTTCTGAATCAAATCTGCCGTATTAAAATACAACGGCTTATCAATACGCAAACCTAATGATAATTTAAAATTATCTGTTAGACTGATATCATCCTGCGCATAAAATGCCAATTGACCTACATTTAACTCTGATAATTTCCAACCACCATCAGTTCCTACTTCGAATTGATTTTTTGAATTAAATATCTCTTGCGCATATTGTAGATTTTGAGCAACAATACTTGTTGCAGAAGGCTGAGCCGCATCATTTAAAAAATCCTGCACTGTAAAATAGGGTGTGAAAAAAGTTCCTGCATAACCATTTGGATTTCCAAAGTTATCATAACCTCCTAAGTTGAAAGAATTTTTAAATCCGAATTTTTCAAAAGAAGCTCCAAAAGTAAAAACATGTTTTCCAAACGTATAAGTCAAGTTATTTGTAACCTGAATTACCTTTTGATCTAATGTATTATTAATAGAGAACGGTTCGTGTCCAGCAATAATATAATTTGAACCAGCACCATCCTGAATATTAATTACCGGAGCCGGAGAAGAAAAAGGTTTTCTAAAGTCATCAAAATGTGTATAACCAGCTTGTAATTTATTCGAGACTGATTCACTAAATTTAGAATTTAACTCCACTAAAAATGAACTCAGTTTATTATTAATTTGATATCCAGAATTTTGAAATTGTAAAATAGATGCATTCGGCCCTCTAAAACCTAATGCCGTTGGATGAGCAGGTTTATCTTTTGAAGCATCAAGAAAATTATAAATAACAGCCAATTTATGATTATCTGTAATGTTCCAATCTAGCTTTATAATTCCTTTATTTGAATTAGATTCATGTTTAAATCCTTGATAAGCTCCAGTATTGTATCCTAAATTTGCCAAAGCATTAGAAACTGCAATTAAATCAGATTCTAAAACCCTTGATTCGTTGATTCCTGTAACACCATCATTATCATTAGAAACAAAATTTGAACCTAAATCACTTCTTTTATCAATTTCAAAGTTTCCAAAAATAAATAACTTGTCTTTTACAATTGGAGCTCCCAAACTAAAACCAGCCTGGGTTTGTTCTAAAGATGGTACAAATATCTTTTCACCCTTTATCTTATCACCAGTTAAATCCTGATTTCTATAAAATGCATAAGCCGTTCCATGAATTTCGTTAGTACCTGATTTTGTAACAGCATTTACGGAAGCTCCTGTAAAACCGGATAAAGTAACATCATAAGGAGCAGTTGCTACCTGAATTTGTTCGATTGCATCTAATGAAATTGGCTGAGCACCTGTTTGCCCACCAGGAGTCGCGGCATCAAGTCCAAACGGGTTATTAAATACTGCACCATTTAAAGAGTAATTATTATACTGATCATTCCTTCCTCCAAAAGATCCACCGCTGGCGGTTGGCTCTAATCGTGTAAAATCTTCAGCCGATCTTGAAATGGTTGGCAAGGCAGTTAATTCTCTTCTGCCTATAGTAGTTTCAGCACCCGTTTTCCCACTTTTAAAAACCTTATTTTTTGCAACAACTTTTACCTCTTCCAATGCCTGACTTACATCTGCAAGTATTACATCCATATTAAATGGCTTCCCTAAATCCAGATATATGCCATTATATTCCTGCTCCTGAAAACCTACAAAAGTTACTGTAATTTTGTATGGACCTCCAATTCTCATATTCAAAATATTAAACCTTCCATCTTCATTGGAAACAGCTGAATATTTACCACCGGTTGGAGTATGAATGGCTAAAATAGTAGCACCAGGTAATAGCTCGCTGGTTGAACTTTTTACAATACCCTTAATACTCGAAGTTGTTGTTTGCCCAGTTACCGTAGTTACAGCCAGCAAACAGAACATTAATGCAAAGATTTTTTTCATTTTACTGATTTTGAGTGAGTTATTTCATTCAAAATTAGACAAAAAAAAAGCCACTCGTAAGAATGGCTTTATATTTTATTAACAAGAAGTTAACAAAATGTTATTTTTCAGCAATAATCTCGTATGGTAAGTCAACGATAACATCTCTGTGTAAACGGATGCTAGCAGAATATTTTCCTGTACGTTTTACGATACCACTAGTAATGAATTTTCTATCAATAGCATTACCTGATTTCTCTAATGCTTCAGCAATGTCGATGTTTGTGATAGAACCAAAAAGTTTCTCTCCACCAGCTTTTGCAGTAAGTTTAATTTCAAGAGCTTTTAAAGTTTCAGCTAATGCTTTAGCGTCTGCAACAACTTTAGCCTCTTTATGTGCTCTTTGTTTTAGATTTTCAGCTAAAACTTTTTTAGCAGAAGGAGTTGCTAAAGCAGCAAAACCCTGAGGAATTAAAAAGTTACGACCGTAACCAGGTTTTACAGATACTACATCATCTTTAAATCCTAAGTTCTGTACGTCTTGTTTTAAAATAAGTTCCATGTTGTTGTCCTTATATTTTAGAAGTTAGGTTCTGTTTAACAGAAACCAGCGACTAGAGTTTTTAATTATTTTAATAAATCGGCCACGTATGGCATTAAAGCTAAGTGACGAGCTCTTTTTACAGCTACTGACACTTTTCTTTGGTATTTTAATGAAGTTCCTGTTAAACGACGAGGAAGAATTTTTCCTTGCTCATTAACGAATTTCAATAAGAAATCAGCATCTTTATAATCGATATATTTGATACCTGATTTTTTGAAACGACAATACTTTTTAGTTTTGTTAGTTTCTATGTTCAAAGGCGTAAGATATCTGATATCCCCGTCTTTTTTTCCTGAAGCAGATTGTTGTAATGTTGCCATGATAATTAAGCTTTTGTAGATTTAAGTTTAGCTCTTCTTCTTTCAGCCCAAGAAATAGCATGTTTGTCAAGACTAACAGTCAGGAAACGCATAACTCTTTCGTCACGTCTGAATTCAGTTTCAAAAGCAATCAGAACTTCTCCAGACACTTTGAATTCGAATAAGTGATAAAAACCACTTTTTTTGTTTTGGATTTCGTAAGCCATTTTTTTCAGACCCCAATCCTCTTTCGATACCATTTCAGCTCCTCTACTAGTAAGAAATTCTTCAAATTTCGTTACTGTTTCCTTTACCTGAACTTCAGATAAAACGGGATTTAAAATGAAAACAGTTTCATAATGATTCATAAATACAATATTTATTTGTTAAAATTGGGTGCAAAAGTAACCATTATTTTTGAATAACAAACATTTTTTTTCTTTTATTCGTTGAAATGCAAAAAAACAAACTCTCTTCTTAGTTTTTTTTCCAAAAAATTAATACATTTACTAATGCTATCCTAAATTTAGTAAAATTTAAACTGTTATGAAACTAAACTGTGTTGTTGTAGATGATAGTTCTATACAGAGGGCAATTATTGCAAAATTAGCCAACAATCATCCTGGTCTACACCTAGTTGGAGACTTTTCAAATGCAATTGAAGCAAAAAACTGCATCTCCTTGAATAATATAGATTTAATATTTTTAGATATTGAAATGCCTGTTATCAACGGATTTGACTTTCTTGATGGTTTAAAATTAAAACCACAAATCATATTCATTACTTCTAAAGCGGAATACGCTTTAAAAGCCTTTGACTATGATGCTACAGACTATCTTCAAAAGCCTATAGCCGTTGATCGTTTTAATGCTTCCGTAAAAAGAGCAGTTGACATGCATATCCTTAAAAAAGAAGTAAAGGAAGAAGAAGGTGAACATATTTTCATCAAAAGCAATCTAAAGAGACTTAAAATTTTCACAGCAAAAATCAAATGGATCGAAGCGTTTGGAGATTATGTAAGAGTTGTTACAGAAGATGACAGTAATTTAGTCCTGTCGACTATGAAATCTTTTGAAAATGATTTATCGAAAGAAAAATTCATCCGTGTACACAAATCCTACATTATCAATATTGACAAAGTTGAACGCTTTAATAGTAAATTTGCAGAAATTGGTATTACTAAAATACCACTCAGCCGAAACAAAAAAGATGACCTTGTAAGAGCATTATCAACCTAGTCAAATTAATAAAAATCGACATTTACACTTAACTTTATAGTTCTGTACTGAGGTACCGCTTCAAAACTATTCAACATTTTCTGAATAGTTTTTTTTGTGCCATTTAATGGAACATTCTGTGGAATTTTAATCAAAATCGTTCTGATATATTCATTCCTAATTCTATTAATTGCAGGTTCTTCCGGGCCTAAAACAGGCATATTCAAATTCTGGCTTAAAACCTGATACATCCAAATCGAACCTTCTTTGAGTTTATCAAAATCGCGATGTTTTAAAGTCAGTTTTATAATTCTGAAGTAAGGAGGGTATTTATAGATTTGTCTGTCATATAATTGCTCCTTATACATACCTATATAATTATGCATTGTAA
Source organism: Flavobacterium sp. W22_SRS_FK3 (assembly GCF_052113665.1). Lineage (NCBI taxonomy): Bacteria > Pseudomonadati > Bacteroidota > Flavobacteriia > Flavobacteriales > Flavobacteriaceae > Flavobacterium > Flavobacterium sp. W22_SRS_FK3. The sequence goes on from NZ_JBGQOF010000034.1 coordinate 13,525, forward strand.
CCTGCTGAATTGTATTATGATTTGGATTATAAGTCTGAATCACAACTTTTCCTTGTTTTTGAGATCTTCCGGCTCTTCCGGCAACTTGTGTCATCATTTGAAAACTGCGTTCAAAAGCTCTAAAATCAGGATGATGTAACATATTATCGGCATTCATAATTCCTACCAGACTTACATTATCAAAATCTAATCCTTTTGCCAACATTTGAGTTCCGACTAAAATATCTATTTCTCTATTTTTAAAAGTATCAATAATCTTTTCAAAACCAAATTTGCCGCGGGTTGTATCCTGATCCATTCTTCCGGTTTTGGCTTTCGGAAAAAGCGATACTAATTCTTGTTCGATTTGCTCTGTTCCGAATCCTTTTGTAGTCAAATCAATACTGGAACAACTATGACAATGCGTAGGTTTTGCAATCGAATACCCACAATAGTGGCATCTCAATTGGTTTTTATGTTTATGGAAAGTCAAACTCACATCACATTGTTGACAATGAGGCACGTGTCCACAAGTCAGACATTCTATTACAGGCGAATATCCTCTCCTATTTTGAAATAAAATAACTTGTTCCCCTAAAGACAATGCTTCTCCTATTTCTTCAATTAACAGATCACTAAAATGTCCTGTCATTTTTTTTCTGAAATGTTTGTCTTTCAAATCAACCAAAACAACATCCGGCATTCGGACATTATTATAACGCTCCGTAATTGTAACTAATCCAAATTTTTCAATTTGAGCATTAAAATAGGTTTCAATACTTGGTGTTGCAGATCCCAATAGTACTTTAGCATTATGTAAATTAGCCAAAACAATTGCTGAGTCACGTGCGTGATACCTCGGTGCAGGATCTGCTTGTTTAAAAGTCTGCTCATGTTCTTCGTCAATAATTAACAAACCAAGATTATTAAAAGGTAAAAACAAAGCTGATCTTGCCCCTATTACAATTTGAGCTTTATTTGAATTCTCAAGAGTCTGTCTCCAGACTTCTACCCTTTCATTGTTACTGTATTTAGAATGAAAAACCGCTACTTTATCTCCAAAATGATGTCTCAAACGAGAAACCAACTGCGTTGTTAGTGCAATTTCTGGTAATAAATATAAAACCTGCTTACCTGTTTCTAAATATTCTTCAATTAACTTAATGTATATTTCTGTTTTTCCGCTTGATGTAACACCGTGAAGCAGACAAACTTCTTTTTCTAATAAACTATTTTTAATTTCATCGAAAGCTGTTTCCTGTGCATCACTTAACAATAATTGTTTTTCTGAAGCCTTTCCATCAAAAGTAACCCTATCCTGTTGCAGATGATATTCTTCGAAAATTTCTTTTTCAATTAATGTTTTTACAACAGCAGAAGTAGAATTTGAAATTTCAACTAATTTCTTAACAGCAATGGGCTTTTTCTCTGAAGCGCTAATTTGAAAATATGCCAAAACAATTTCCTTTTGCTTATTGGCATTTTTAAGAACTTCCAGTAATTCTGTTAAACCACTGTCTGATTCGTATTTGGAATGTAACTTCACATATCGAATCAATTTTGGTTTGTAACTTTCTTTTATTTCTTCTTCTAAAACAATAACATCCTTGAACATCAACTTTTGAAGAATAGGAAAAACATTCTTTTTGTTTAAAATCGAAATAATCTCCTGAATTTTCAAAGAACTTTGTTGCTGTAAAGCTTCATAAACCAAAAACTCTTCATCTGAAAGGTCATTTTGATTTACAATAACATCTGTCTTATGCGAAATAATAGTTTCACTTTCCAGCAATAATCCAGTCGGAAAAGCGCCACGATAGACATCACCAATACCGCACATATAATAGTTTGCTACCCAAAGCCAATGTTTGATTTGAACTTCAGTAGCAATTGGTTTTTCGTCTAATATCTGATGAATTTCTTTGGCTTCATACAAACTTGGCTCATTTTGATGAGTATCAATAACCAAAGCTGTATAAATTTTACTTTTACCAAAAGGTACCGCTACCCGCATTCCTTTTTTAATGAAATGAAATTCATCCTCAGAAACACTATAGGTAAAGGTCTTGGCTAGAGAAAGTGGTAAAACAACTTCGACAAAAAACATGTAATTATTTTAAATATTGGTGAATTATTTTTTACCTGAAGTATGCGCAGTATTATATTCCTGGACCAATTTAAAAGTATACTTTAAAGATGTCAGATCTTTCCAATCATCGTGACCCGTTATAATATATTTAGGACTTTTAAATTTAGATTGTACTTTTTTAATCGATTTCTCCCACTCTTTTACATCTGCATCTCCCAAATATCCTAAATCTTTTGCTTCTGAGCTCTTGATAAAACAACCTCCATAAAGCACTTTTTCTTTATCAAACCAAACTACAATATTATCAGGTGCATGCCCCTTTCCAGGATAATACACTTCAAAAGTATAGTGTCCTACTGTAAATGTAGTATCGTTCGAGATTATAAACTGAGCTCTTTTTTCGTTGTTCTTTTGAAGAATCTCATCAGTTAATTTTATAGTATAGGTCTTAATCCCTTTTTGTCTGTAAAACCCCAATCCTCCTGCACGATCATCATGAGAGTGTGTCGCAAAACACATTATTACATCTTTATTATGTTTTATTTTTATGGTATCTAGCAAAGGCTGATACTGCGATTGATCCCATGGCGCATCAAACAAAACAACACCTTCATCCGTAACAAGATACATAGCATTAGCAGCAATCAGTGTTCCTTTGTAGTCATGAAATGTCTTATAAACATAAAAGCCACCTGTAAGATGACTTATTTGTAATGGTGAATTCTTCGATTGTCCAAAACCATCAAACAGTATTGACAAGAAAAAAATTACAGACGCTAATTTTCGCATTTTATTTTATGAAATTAATTTTTTACTCGTGTCCAATATTGTGTTCTTCCCATAATAGAAATTCCAATATAACCACGAAGTTTTAATTTATCAGCAGAATCCAATTCAATATAACATTTATACTTTTTCCCAGTTGTCGGATCTAAAATTGTTCCGCCATTATATTCAGAACCATCTTTTTTAAGTCCGTTTATGATTATCATACCCAAAATTGGTTTATCTTTTTCTGATCCCTCACATTTTGAACAAATATCTTTTTTATGATCCGCACGGAGTATATCTACAACTTTACCATATATTTTTCCGGATTTTTCATAAATCTCTACTATTGATTTTGCCTCAGCTGTTTCATCATCAATTGTTTTCCATTTTCCAATGACACTTTGCGCCTGAATAGTGTTTAATGTTAGAAAAAAAACACCAATAGCTAACATCCAATTTTTCATAATTCTATTTATTTTTTTGCCTCAATTTTCGAATAGTTGCATTAAGCTCAAAGCCCAACAACAGTATCATACAGTTTATCCAAATATAAAACATTAGAATTAATAATGTCCCAATAGAACCATAAAGTTCGTTGTATTTTGAAAATTTTATAACCCAAATCCCAAAAAAGAACGAAGATATAACAATTAGGACTGTTGTAAAAACTGATCCAATACTTATAAATGGCACTTTATTATACTGTTTTGTACCATAACGTAATAATATTGAAGATGTTATCAGAATCATCAATATAACAAATAAATATCTACCTAAAATAATGAGCGGAATGCGATCACTTAACACGTCTTGAATAATTGTTTTTTGAATAAATACTTCAAAAACAACGATGGTGGCTACTGTTACAAATAAAATAATTGTCATTACGAGCGAAATCGCTATTGCTGCCAAATATTGGCTAAAAAAACCACGTTTATCAAAAACATGTTTAGACGATTCGAAACCACTAAGAATGCCATTAATACCATTTGCCATTAAGAAAATAGAAAGCAAAAATCCTGATGATAATAAACCTGAGTGACTATTATTTAAAATATCACTAATAATTTTACTAATCGCATCATAAGTATTTGGTGGAACTCCCTGCTGTACAAATCGAAGGAAATCATCCTGAAATCCTTCAATCGGAATATATGGAATCAAGTTTAAGATAAATAAGGCGAAAGGAAATAAAGCCATAAAAAAACTAAACGATACCGCACTTGCATGATAAGAAAAAGCTCCTTCAAGAATACCAAGTATATACATTTCGAGCAAATCATATAACGAAAAGCCCTCTAACCATGGTAGCTTTATTTTCTTTAAAAATCCCACCAACAAACTTACCACAGGTACTTTTTCAAGCCGATTTTCTATCTCTTGAGACATATTACTTTAGATTATTAGATAGTTAGATTTCAGATATTTTCAAACTCATGATTTATAACTCATGATTTAAAAAGCTTTAAGGCTCAAATCCATGTTATAAATGGAGTGCGTTAAAGCTCCTGATGAAATATAATTTACACCACAAAGTCCGTATTCTCGAATCGTTTTTTCGCTAATATTTCCTGAAGATTCAGTTTGGCATTTTTTACCAATTAATTCAACTGCCTTTTTCGTATCTTCATAATTAAAATTGTCAATCAAAATTCTATGAACTCCATCACTTAGCAAAATCTCGCGAATTTCATCTAAATTTCTGGCTTCAACAATAATCTTTAAATCGAGATTATTGATTTTTAAATACTCTTTTGTTTTCTTTATGGCAAGGGTTATTCCTCCTGCAAAATCAATATGATTGTCTTTTAACATCACCATATCATATAATGCATAACGGTGATTTTCTCCTCCTCCTATTTTTACAGCCCATTTCTCTGCAGCTCTAAAATTAGGCGTTGTTTTACGGGTATCCAATATTTTAGCATCAGTTCCTTGCAAAAGCTTCGTAAATTGATTGGTTTTGGTAGCAATAGCAGACATTCGTTGCATGGTGTTTAAAACTACTCGTTCAGATTTTAAAATAGATTGTGAACTTCCTGAGACCTCAAAAACTACATCGCCATATTCTACATTCGATCCATCTTCTATAAAAGTCTTTATTTTTAATTTTGGATCAACATATTCAAAAATCATTTTTGCCAGTGTAACTCCAGCAATAATTCCCTGATCTTTTACCAATAATTTAGCTTGGCCATTTGCCGTAACAGGAATACAGGCTAATGAACTATAATCTCCCATGCCTACATCTTCTCGAATTGCATTACTGATTAATAATTGTAATTCGGCTTGAAATTGTGCTTCGCTAATCATTTTTTGTAAATTTTATGAGATGCTAAAGTAGAACTTATTTTGGGGATTTAAAAGTTTCGTCTCTTTGAAAACGAAAAATCCAGGGGTAACTTCCTTTAATTAATTTAAAAAAATAAAAGAACATTAAATACCTTTGAAGTTCATTCAAATAAAATTATGGGATTAATTAAAGACATTTACTCGGTTTCTTTTTACGAAAAATTTGGTCAGGCTGTTACCGAAGTACATCCCACTTTCAACAAACAAAAATTTATTGAAGCGATTTACGAAGGCGATTTTGTCCAAAAAGAATGGAAAGACCGTATGAAACATACTACCATTGTTTTGCATCAGTTTATGCCTGAAAATTTCGAGGAAGCCGTTATTTTAATTGACCTAATTATTCACAACTTAAAGAAAAATAGTTTTACCGATGGAAATCTCGCTTTCATTTTCTTTGCTGATTATATCGAAAAATATGGTTTGGATGATTTTGAAACTTCGGCAAAAGCCTTTGTTTCTATCACACAATTTATTAGTTGTGAATTTGCGGTTCGACCTTTTATTATAAAATATAAAGAGAAAATGATTAACGAAATGATAAATTGGTCTTTGCACAAAAATCATCATGTAAGAAGATTGGCCAGTGAAGGAAGCAGACCGAGATTACCGTGGGCAATGGCAATTCCGTTTCTAAAAAAAGACCCATCTTTTATTTTTCCAATTTTAGAGAACCTAAAAAATGATCCTTCAGAATATGTACGCAGAAGCGTAGCCAATAATCTAAATGATATTGTAAAAGATAATCCCGAAATTGTACTTGAAATTGCTCAAAGATGGAAAGGCTTTAGCAAAGAAACAGATGGAATTATAAAACATGGATGTCGCACTTTATTAAAGCAGGGACATCCTGAAATACTAATTCATTATGGTTTAGAAAGTGCCAATATTGAACTTTCATCTTTCGAAATCAAAACATTAAAAGTAAAAATTGGAGATTATTTACAGTTTCAGTTTCATTTAAATAACAAAAATGAAACAGCGAAAACTGTTCGTCTGGAATATGCTGTTTATTATAAAAAATCAAAAGGTCATTTGGTAAAAAAAGTCTTTAAAATAAGTGAGAAAATCTATCCGCCAAACCAAACAATTAAGGTAGAAAGAAAGCAATCTTTTAAATTAATTACTACTCGTGTTTTTCATACCGGAATGCATCAGTTATCTATTATTATTAATGGAAGTGAAAGTGAAGCTTTGAAATTTGAATTGATTGATTAGATTAAATATTTAAAATTATTGCAATAATAAAGGTTGTTAAAGTACTTTTTTATTGTTATCTTACTTAAAAGATAACTAAAGAGCAACATAAGTAAAATTTATGACACATAAAGATGATGAAAATTGCGAAACAAAACAGCCAAAATATCTAAAAAAAAACAACAATTCCGGATGCTGTGACCATGATGAAAAAGAAAATAATCATGATCATGATAGTCATGACGGACATAATCATGATATTGGAAATAAAACTGTTTTTCAACTGTTTACCCCGGCAATAATTAGCTTTGTGTTGCTGATTATCGCAATCTTTCTTGATAATTATTTCCCTCAACCATGGTTTAAAGGGTGGATACGAGTAATGTGGTACGTAATCGCGTACTTACCTGTTGGAATTCCGGTACTTAAAGAATCCCTTGAAAGTGCTAAAGACGGAGATTTATTTTCAGAGTTTTTACTAATGAGTATAGCTACAATTGGTGCTTTTGCAATAGGCGAGTATCCAGAAGGCGTAGCGGTTATGCTGTTTTATGCAATTGGCGAAAACTTTCAGTCTTTGGCGGTTACACGAGCCAAAACAAACATTAAGAAATTACTCGATCAGCGACCGGATGAAGTTACCATCCTGGAAAATGGCAAAACAAAAAACATTAAAGCAAAAGATGCACAAATTGGCGCTGTTATTCAACTAAAACCAGGGGAAAAACTAGGTCTGGATGGTGAATTGCTTTCTGAAAATGCTACTTTTAATACTGCCGCACTAACCGGCGAAAGCAAACCGGACACTAAAAATAAAGGTGAAAATGTTTTAGCCGGCATGATTAATCTGAATTTGGTTGCAGAGGTAAAAATTACCACATTATACAAAGACAGTAAGTTATCTAAAATTTTAGAAATGGTTCAGGATGCCACTTCCAAGAAGGCGTCAACAGAACTTTTTATTCGGAAATTTGCTAAAATTTATACTCCTTTGGTTGTATATTCTGCCATTGCCATCTGTGTGCTTCCTTACTTTTTTGTGAATGAATATGTTTTTAGAGACTGGTTATACAGAGCATTAGTGTTTTTGGTTATTTCCTGTCCTTGTGCGTTAGTGATTTCTATTCCGTTGGGTTATTTTGGGGGAATTGGAGCTGCAAGTAAAAACGGAATATTATTTAAAGGGTCCACCTTTTTGGATATCATGGCTTCTATTCAGGTTGTGGTAATGGATAAGACAGGTACGTTGACAAAAGGCGTCTTTAAAGTTCAAAAAGTGGTTACAAACGAAATTAAAGAAACCGATTTAATACAATATACCGCAGCACTCGAAACCAAATCAACCCATCCTGTTGGAACTGCTATAATAGAATATGCTAATGGCTCTGAAAAAAACATTTTGGCTACAGACATAGAAGAAATTCCAGGTCATGGCCTAAAAGGAAAGGTTGATGGAAATGAAATCCTGGCAGGAAACAGTAAGTTGATGAAAAAATATAATATCACGTATCCTTCAGAAATTGACACTACGCCTTTTACCATCATAATGGTTGCCATAAATCAAAAATACTCAGGCTACTTTTTAATTGCTGATGAAATTAAAGAAGATGCCAGACAAGCAATTGAAAATTTACATAAAATCAACGTAAAGACAGTTATGCTTTCTGGAGATAAGCATGCTGTTGTTAGTGCTGTTGCAAAAGAACTAAACATTGATCAGGCATACGGAGATTTGCTTCCTGAAAATAAGGTCGAAAAAGTTACCAATTTAAAAACTAAAAACTTAAAAATTGCCTTTGTAGGCGATGGCGTAAATGATGCTCCCGTAATTGCACTGGCACACGCAGGAATTGCAATGGGAGGCTTAGGCAGCGATGCAACAATTGAAACTGCCGATATTGTAATACAGAACGATCAGCCTTCTAAAATTTTTACAGCAATCAATATTGGAAAAAAAACAAAACAGATTGTATGGCAAAATATTGGTCTTGCATTTATCGTAAAAGCAATCGTTTTAATACTTGGTGCTGGTGGTTTGGCTACCATGTGGGAAGCTGTCTTTGCAGATGTTGGTGTTGCATTACTAGCTATCTTAAACGCAGTTAGAATTCAGAAAATGAAATTCTGACCTATAAAAATAAATTTATTTTATAAGATTTAAAGTATCTAATTAAAAGCTAAGACGAATTTACTATAAACCAGAACAACATTCTTAATCTAAATTAAGTTCTATTTTCCCTAATCAAAGTAAATTTGTTAAAAAAAAGCAGAATTATTATAAAAACTAAAAACAGTAAAATTATGATTGATCAATTAAGAAAACTCCGTAAGTCATTGGCGTCTTTCTGGATCTCTCATAATAAATAAAAAAAGAGTTGATTCAGACAAAAAATAACAACTGCAAATTAGAGTTTTGAAACATTAATTTAAAGAAATACTATGTCAAATATTAGTTTAATTATCGAAGAACGTTCTGCCAGCATAGGCAATTTTATGGTAGGCAGATTATTGCCCTTCCGTGAAAAAAGAGCGGTTGGACCATTTGTATTTATCGATCATATGGGGCCAGCACATTTAAATGAATATGAAAATATGGATGTTCCGCCACACCCTCATATTGGACTTTCAACATTGACTTTTTTGTTCGAAGGAAGCATCATGCACCGCGATAGTCTGGGAACTGAATTAGAAATAAAACCTGGTGCCGTGAATTGGATGACTGCGGGAAAAGGCATTGTGCATTCTGAAAGAACGCCTGAATATTTAAGACATTCTGATAAAATGCTTCACGGATTGCAAATTTGGGTGGCACTACCAAAAGAATTAGAACAAATGGAACCTAATTTTGCTCATATTGAAGCTGATGCTATTCCGAGTTGGGAAGATAATGATGTTTCCTATAAATTAATTGCAGGAGAAGCTTTCGGGAAAAAATCCCCTGTTCCGGTTTATAGTCCTCTTTATTTTATTGAAATTAAAAGTACTCAGGCAAAAAAGATCAATATTGGAAAAGATCTATTCGGAGAAAGCGGTTTGTATATTTTGGAAGGAAGTATCAAAAACGGAGAACATACTTACGATCCAAAACAGATTCTGATTACCAACGACAGCACTTTATGCGAATTTGAAATTGCCGAAAACAGCACAGTTTATATTTTTGGTGGACACCCATTTCCTGAAGAACATTTTATCTTTTGGAACTTTGTCTCTTCGGATAAAAATCTTATCGAAAAAGCAAAAAAAGACTGGACAGAACAGACTTTTCCAAAAGTTCCGGGCGAAACTGAATTTGTTCCTTTACCAATACCTCAAATCAAATAACCTTATGCAGACTATCTCAGCAAAAATTGATACACGTTTGTATCGAACGGAAATAACATCAGCCAGCGGAAACATTGTAATCGCCGACGAACCTCAGGATATGGGAGGCAAAAATTTAGGATTCAGTCCTGCTGAACTTTTGGCTTCATCGCTTGCATCATGCACATTGATTACATTAAGAATGTACATCAACCGCAAAGGCTGGGACGTTTCTGAAATCAATATTAAAGTTGATTTTGAAAGAGATACTGAACACAACGTATCTTCTTTTGTCAGAAAAATAGAAGTTACAGGCGAAATTGATGAAACTCAAAGACAAAAGCTGCACATTATTGCAGATAAATGCCCAATTCATAAAATATTGACTCATACCAATAAAATACTAACAACTTTAATTTAATAGATCATGGAAATACATCAAATCAACGACATAAGAAAAGGTTATTTTGAGGCTAAAGAAGACGGAAAACAACTGGGAAAAATGACCTATACCTGGGCAGGCGATACAAAATTTATCATTGACCACACTGAAGTAAATGAAGAATTCAATGGTAAAGGTGTGGGTAAAAAACTTGTTATGTACGCTGTAGACTACGCCAGAAACAATGGCTTAAAAATTATTCCGCTTTGTCCTTTTGCAAAAAGCGTTTTTGACAAAACTGAGGAAATTCATGATGTTTTATTTCATTAAGAATTTAGTCCCAAAAAAACTGTAATCTCTAAAGGCAAATCAAATTCATTTTCAAAAAATATCAATTGTCTTTTATAAACAGATTCAATCAAATAGTGATTTCCTCTAAAATAAGTCCTTCTGATTTTTACTTCTAAATCAGAATGTTCCACCATGATTAATTGATGAGGATACACTAATGATTTTCCATTTTCATCTTCGGAAAGTTGTAATAAATGAGTAGGAATCTCATTTACCTCTCCAAAAAGAGAAGCTACATATTTCGAAGATGGATTTGTATAAATTTCCTTTGGATTTCCCTTAGTGATAATTTCTCCGTTACGCATTACAATCGAAGCATCCGCAAATGATAAAGCATCTGTACTATCATGTGTAGCGATAATACAGGTAATTTTTTTCTGTTTTAAATATCGGAATAAATTTCGGCGTAAAGCATTTTTTCTAAAAGCATCAATCTGGCTAAAAGGCTCATCAAGCAAAATAACTTCTGGCTCCAAAGCCAAAACTCTGACCAAAGCAACACGTTGTTGCTGTCCTCCGCTTAAAAATTTAGCTTTTACATTAGAAAACTGCTCCATTTCCACCATTTCCAGTAATTCCTGAACACGAAGTCTTTTCATATTGGCAAAACCGTTAGAAAGAAACTTTCCTACGTTTTCAGCAACAGTTTCATATGGTGACAAATCAAAATCCTGAGCCAGGTATTTCATATAAGGCATTCCGGGAATCAGGTTATATTTTGGACCTAAAACAGGTTTTTTTTCATAAAAAATTTGGCCCTCATCTAAATCATACAAACCGTACATAAGTTTTAGAAGCGTACTTTTTCCACAGCCGCTTTCACCAATAATGGCAATATTTTCGCCTTTATTTATAGTAAAAGACACATTTTTTATAACAGGTTTATCAGTATATGAAAAAGAAATATTTTGAATGTCAAGCATAAGTTATTTTTGAAAGTTCAAATTTACAATGTTTAATTGCTAAAGTCAAAAAAAAAGCTGCTTCTATTATGAAACAGCTTTTAAGAAATTTTATTGTATTTTATTTTTCAGCTTCAGCTTTAGCATCATTTACCATTTTCTCATTTGCAGTAATTGCAAACTCAACACGACGGTTTTGAGATCTGCCATCCGCAGTATCATTTGTTGCAATTGGATCAGCAATTCCTAAACCTGTAGTTTTAAATCTTGAAGATTTTAATCCCTTAGAAATTAAATAATTTTTTACTGCAGCAGCTCTTTGTTCAGAAAGGGTTAAATTATATTCTGCTTTTCCTGTACTGTCTGTATAACCGTAAATGTTAATATCAGTATCAGCATACTCATTAAATACCGGAACAATTTTGTCCAGATTTGCTTTAGCCTGAGAAGTCAATGTTGACTTATTTGTATCAAAACGAACCGCATTTTCATTTAAGGTTAATTTGATTCCTTCTCCAACTCTTTCTACCTCTGCACCTGGCAAAGCCTGATCAATTTCACGGGCTTGCTTGTCCATTTTATTCCCAATAAGGGCACCTGTTCCACCACCAACGGCGGCACCAATAGCAGCTCCTAAAGCAGTGTTTCCGCCTTTACCTAAATTATTTCCTAAAATTCCTCCAATAACACCCCCTGCAACTGCACCAATTCCGGCACCTTTTTGAGTGTTATTTGCATTTTTTACTGAATCACAACTTGTAAAGAAACTAACTAATACAAGTAAACTACTTAATCCTAAAACTGTTATATTTTTCATTTCTATATTTTTTAAAAATTAATTAGCTCTTTGAAATTGGTAAGTAACATCTTTAGTTTGTCCACCAACATTAATATTGTCAATTAACTGGAACGAATTATCAGTTAATCCTGCAACTTTAAGTAAATATCCGGACGTAACATTTTTTGATTTAGTTCCCGGATCGACAATTTTAAGAACAAATAGCCCTTGATTATTAATACTCCAAACAATTGGAGAAGTAAATGCTGTACAACCTGGAGCATTCAAAGTCATTGTTCCTTTATTATTATTAGAAATAAAATTCCAGGTACTACCAATGAAACATTTAGAATCTGCAAGATCAAAAGAATTTACTTTGATATAATCAGAGCCAGCATAAGATACATTTGTAAGTACCCAATTTCCTTTAATAGCTACCTGAGTTGGTCTGTCAAGTTTGGTTGAAAGTTCTGTTGCTTCTGTTGAAGCAGTAGACGAAGCTGATTTACACGCGAATAACATCGTGGAAATCATGCAAATGAAAATAATTTTCTTCATTTTGTACATTTATTTAAGTTAATACTTACACATTTAGTAATTATTGTACAACAAAGATACAATTCATAAAAATATCTTTTGTTCCAAAATCTGATTATTTTCTTTCAAAATTAACACTTACGCCATTTTGTCATCATAAAATAATTGGTATTCTATTTGAATTAATGAAATCATCTTATTAAACTAAAAAATTAAAAAATATGACAACAGGTAAAATTAATGTTTCGGTAGAAAACATCTTTCCTTTAATCAAAAAGTTCTTATACAGCGATCACGAAATTTTCTTACGTGAGTTGGTTTCAAACGGTACCGATGCTACTCTAAAATTAAAACACCTTATTAGCATTGGCGAAGCTAAAGTCGAATACGGAAATCCGGTTATTGAAATCAAAGTTGACAAGGAAGGTAAAAAAATCCACATTATTGACCAGGGATTGGGTATGACTGCTGACGAAGTAGAAAAATACATCAATCAGGTTGCTTTTTCGGGAGCCGAAGAATTCTTGGACAAATACAAAGATTCTGCAAAGGATTCTGGAATTATTGGGCATTTTGGTCTTGGTTTCTATTCTGCGTTTATGGTTGCAGAAAAAGTAGAAATTATTACTAAATCATACAAAGACGAACCGGCTGCGCACTGGACATGTGACGGAAGCCCTGAATTTACTTTAGAACCAGCTGACAAAACGTCTCGTGGTACTGAAATCATATTACACATTGCGGAAGATTCTTTAGAATTTTTAGAAGATTCTAAAATCAGTGGATTATTAAATAAGTATAACAAGTTTATGCCTATTCCAATTAAATTCGGAACAAAAACTGAGACACTTCCAAAGCCTGAAGACGCTCCTGAAGATTATGTAAACGAAACTGTTGAGACTGACAATATTATCAACAACCCTAATCCAGCGTGGACCAAACAGCCAACTGAATTATCTGATGAAGATTATAAAAACTTCTATAGAGAGTTGTATCCAATGCAATTTGAGGAACCGTTATTCAATATTCATTTAAATGTAGATTACCCTTTTAACTTAACTGGTATTTTATATTTCCCTAAATTAGGTTCTGACATGCAAATTCAGAAAGATAAAATTCAATTGTATCAAAACCAGGTTTACGTTACTGACAATGTAGAAGGAATTGTACCTGAGTTTTTGACTATGCTAAAAGGGGTTATCGATTCACCGGACATTCCTTTAAACGTTTCTCGTTCAGGATTACAAGCTGATGGAGCAGTTAAGAAAATTTCGAATTACATCACGCGTAAAGTTGCTGATAAACTAAAAGCATTATTCAATGAAAACCGTGCTGATTTTGAAGCAAAATGGAATGACATTAAAATTGTTTTAGAATACGGAATGCTTTCTGAAGATAAATTCTACGAAAAAGCAGGTGCATTTGTATTGTATCCAACTGTAGATGATACTTATTTTACTCTTGAAGAATTAAAAGAAAAACTAAAAGAAAACCAAACAGACAAAGACGGAAAATTAGTAGTTCTTTATGCCGGAAATAAAGATGCACAGCACTCTTACATACAAACAGCAAAAGATAAAGGATACGAAGTATTAATTTTAGACTCTCCGATTATTTCGCATTTAATTCAAAAAATTGAAGGTGACAATAGAGATTTAACTTTTGTTCGTGTCGATTCTGACCATATTGATAATTTAATCAAAAAAGATGAAAACACGATTTCTAAATTATCCGATGAAGAAAAAGAAACACTTAAAACTTCATTAGAAGCTTATATTCCTAAAGCATATTCTGTACAATTGGAAGCTATGGACAGTCAGGCAGCTCCATTCATTATCACGCAGCCAGAATTCATGCGTAGAATGAAAGAAATGAGTCAGTCTGGCGGTGGTGGAATGTTCGGAATGGGAAATATGCCGGAAATGTACAATTTAGTGGTTAATACTAATTCAGATCTAGTTGCTAATATTTTAAATACCGAAGATAAGTCAACTCAGGAAAACTTGGTAAAACAAGCTTTGGATCTTGCCAAATTATCTCAAAATTTATTAAAAGGAGAAGAACTTACAGCTTTTGTAAAAAGAAGTTTTGATTTGATTAAATAATTAAAATTACACAGATCATCATAAAAACCTGCAAAACTAAACTGCAGGTTTTTTTTATTAAAAATACCAGATTTAACTATAAATTAATCCAAATACAATTATTTATCCGTTTCTCTGTTTGATCCCCTGCACGCTTTTCTTTTACTATTTTTTGTATGAAAAAGAGATCCCGAAATCGCAAAAGAATTGCGCTCCCATATCTAATCCCTACAGCACCCTATGATAAAGAGAATTCTACTTTATAAGAAATTTAAAAATCTTTATCCCAAATTCCAATTATCAAACATATAATTTTTCTAAACTTTTACAGTTAAAAACCAAAAGGATTCATATTAATTGTAATTCGAGTTGGTGTGAGTTGTCCTTGTTCTATTTCATCAATAACTTGCAAGTTAACACAAGTCAAAGCGTCTTTTGAAATTCACTCTACATTATATAAGATTTCTTTTTGACCCTGCTCCATTGATCCCTCATAAGTTTTATCTTTTTTCAAGTATTATTCAAATTTCATAACAGAATAATTATGGGCGTTTCCCTCTGGGTCGGGCTGTCCGCTTTATCTTTTGCGATTGACA
>NZ_JBGQOF010000035.1:0-26118 GCF_052113665.1 Flavobacterium sp. W22_SRS_FK3
GTTGACTACGCTTTACATATTTTATTTGATCTTCCATAACGATGCTTTTTGTGTATCGCTATTTCAGGACTAGACAATAATAAAATATAAAAAAAGCATGACTTTTACATCATGCTTTTTCTGGTTATTATCGGTTGGTTTTAATAGGATTATATTTCATCAAAAGTATCACCTTGTTTGATATCACCGCTGGTAAAGCCTTTCTTAAACCAGTACATCCTTTGTTCAGAAGTACCATGGGTAAAAGAGTCCGGCACTACATGTCCCTGCATTTTACTCTGTATGGCATCATCACCTACAGCATTGGCAGCACTTAGCGCCTCTTCAATATCTCCGGTATCAAGGTTTTCTTTATTATAATGCGTCCACACACCGGCATAAAAATCCGCCTGCAGTTCCAGTGCCACAGAGAGTTTGTTGGCTTCAGCTTCACTTTTTCCTTCCTGGTCACGGCGCATCTGGGCTGAGGTACCCAAAAGGGTTTGGATATGGTGTCCAATTTCGTGGGCAATAACATAAGCAATGGCAAAATCACCGCCTTTGGCGCCAAATTTGGTTTTGAGTTCCTCAAAAAAAGCAAGGTCCATATAGACTTTCTGGTCCCCCGGGCAGTAAAATGGCCCAGATGCAGAGGAAGCACCGCCACAGGCTGTTTGTACAGATCCTCTAAACAGCACTAGTTTTGGTTTTTTATAAGTCATGCCGTTCTCGGCAAAGATTTTGCCCCAGATATCTTCGTTATCAGCGAGGATTACACGTACAAAATTACCCATTTCTTCATCTTCAGCACTCAAAGGAGCTGCTGCCTCAGTTTGTTGCTGACTGCCTTGAAGTTGTTCTAAAGCAGATCCTACTGTTTGGCCGGTTTCACCGCCAAAAACGTTTAGTAACAAAATAATGATACCAATAACGCCGCCTCCCAGAACTGCTTTTCCGCCAGAAATGCCTCTTCTGTCTTCAACGTTGTCACTTTGTCTTCTGCCTAGCCATTTCATAAAAGAATGTATTTAAGTTAATTGAGGTTTGTGCAACACGAATTTATATTTTTTTTAAACAAATGACTAATAAAAAAAGTAATTATTTTAGCCATTTTATTAAGGTTTCTTCCACAGAACCTTTCATGATCGGTTTCGGGATATAATCGTTCATTCCGGAAACAAGACACTTATTTCGTTCTTCTTTTTCAGTACCGGCTGTCACGGCAATAATAGGAGTCAGTTTCCCTTTTGAAGAGTTTCTTATGGCGGCGGCGGCTTCATAACCGTTCATGATAGGCATTTGAATATCCATAAAAACAAGGTCAGGATTAATTGTTTCAAATTCTTTTACCGCTTCATAGCCATTTTCACATTCATAAATTAGAGCATCACTGTATAGGTTTTTGATAATTGTTTTTAACAGCAGCATATTTACTTTGTTGTCCTCTGCAATCAAAAAAGTAAATTGGGCAGTACTGGGATGATGTGGTAGCGGGCTCGGTTCAGGATTTAAAATACTAAAATCAGTTTTATACTTTTCATTGTTGTTCCGGTCACTGGTTTTAAGGGTCAGATCAAAATAAAAATTGCTTCCTTTATCTATTTTGCTGTCAAGCTGCAGACGGCTTTCCATAAGAGCTAGTAATTGGTTGGAAATGGTAAGACCTAACCCGGTTCCGCCAAATTTTCGGGTAGTAGAGCTGTCTTCTTGAGAAAAAGCCTTGAAAATTTTCTTTTGGTTTTGCTTTAAAATGCCAATACCGGTATCCACCACAGAAAATCGAATCACACAGATATTATTCTCTTTTCTTTCTAAAACCGAAACAGTGACTGTAATGGAGCCTTGGTGGGTAAACTTTACCGCATTTGATAATAAATTAATTAAAATTTGCTTGAGCCTTACTATATCGGTCCAGATATAGTTTGGTACATCAGGGGCTATATTCAGTTCAAGCTGCAGGTTTTTTAAATTAGATTCATAGACAATCAGGTCGGATACCTGTGCCAGTATTTTATTGATATCATATAAATCAATATATAAGTCTAATTTTCCGGCTTCTATTTTAGAAAAATCAAGAATATCGTTTATAATTTCTAATAAAGAATGCGCAGATTGATTAATCGTAGTCATATATCTTTTCTGAATATCTTCAAGTTCAGTCTTCATGAGTAAATGCGTGAAACCAATAATGCCATTAAGCGGCGTTCTGATTTCATGTGACATATTGGCCAAAAAATCAGATTTTGATTTATTGGCCGCTTCAGCAAGCTGTTTTGCTTTTATAGCATCTTCAGTTTGTTTTTTATTGGTAATGTCAAAATAGATTCCGCCAACAAATTCAATTTCATCTCCCTTTTTAATAACATCTCCAAATTCTTCAATCCAGATATAGTCGCCCGTTTTTCTTTTAATCCGATAAGTGTTGTGAAGTGCTTTTCCGTTTTTTAAATTATGAAACTGGTTATTCACTACGTCATCTTTATCATCTGGATGGATGAGCGATAAAAAGGAAAGGTTGTTTTCAAGAAATTCGGCTTTCGAATATCCGGTAAGATTTAAAATTTGGTCATTCAGGAATATTTTGGTAGAAAAAGCATCAAATTTAGATAGGTAGACAGTTCCGGGAATATTATTAGCGATTAATTTAAATTTCTCTTCACTTTCAACAATTTTAGTCTGATTGCGATTTCGTTCTAAAGCCGATGAAATATTATTGGCAAGGGTTTGAAAAATATAAATTTCTTCTTCAGACCATTTATGTTCATTTTGGCAGTCATCAAAACCAATAAATCCGCTAAAGACATCACGCACATACAAAGGAAGTATCAATATCGATTTAATGTTGTGTGTAAGAAGTAAGTTTTTAAAAAAAGTATCCTCTAATTGCCTGGTCAGCGTGTTTAGGATTTTCTTGTTGTTGGCTTTTTCAATTATTTCTTTTAAATCCGTTTCCGTAAACTTTTGAAGAAT
This sequence comes from Flavobacterium sp. W22_SRS_FK3, assembly GCF_052113665.1. Taxonomy (NCBI): domain Bacteria; kingdom Pseudomonadati; phylum Bacteroidota; class Flavobacteriia; order Flavobacteriales; family Flavobacteriaceae; genus Flavobacterium; species Flavobacterium sp. W22_SRS_FK3. The sequence goes on from NZ_JBGQOF010000035.1 coordinate 2,950, forward strand.
AACGTTTTCACCTGTGTTTTCTTCTCTTGACCATTTGTATTTTTGGCTGATGGTATTCGTATCAAAATCTTTTTCGTAATAATAGATATGGTCTGCATGTGCAACTTTACCTATAATGTTGTAAGTTTCCTGAAACATTTCCTCAGTAGTTTTGCTCAATAGAAATTTTTCTGTACAAAGTGCTAATGCGGATAATAATTGACTTTTAAATTCTAGTTTTCGTTCAGCTTTTAACCGCATTTGCGACGAAATGGCCAGCGAGATCACATCTGAAATAGTACGCGCATAATTAATATCCTCATTGTCCCATTCTCTTTTTTCTTCTGTACTCTCAAAACAGACTACTCCAGCCAGTTTTCCACTAAAAAAGACGGGGACATCAAGCATAGACAGAATTCTGTTTTTGATGAAATAGTCTTTTTGAAATTCAGAGGTTTCCAGTTTATTAAAAACGTCGGGAGCATTTATGATAGACTTGTTTTTTAAGGTTTCAAAATAAATAGGGAATGAAACCTTATCAAGAATAGTTTTGTTATAAACATCATTTTTATCTTTACTGTAAATATTTTTGCAGATAATGGTATCATTGAAATATTTCCAGAAACTGATTCTTTTTGCTTTTGATATAGCAGCTTCTTCTATAATAAAGTCAATGACACTATTTAAGTTGTCATAATGGCTAAAGTCGGTAGTGGATAATTTTTTGGTAGAATTATTATAGGACTCAATTTTTTCAAGCCTGATTCTTTTTTCGTTTTCATTATTTTTAAGCTCGGTAATATCTCTTGCGATACCGGCAAAACCTATAGTTTTTCCAAAATCATTTTTACGGATAATTACCTTTTGCGAAATCCAGATGGCATCACCGTTTTTCTTTAAGATAGGGATTTCAATGGTGTCGTGATTAAATTCTTTTTCTTCAAGGTTTTTATAAAATTCGGCAACTTTTTTACGGTATCCAGGATGAATAAAATTGGCATAATGTTTTGAGATAACTTCTTTTTCAGTATAGTGTAAAACAGAAAATGCAAATTCATTGATAAAAGTAAAATTACCTTCTGTGTCAATTTCAAAAATAATATCTGCTGCGGTCTGAATCAGGTTTTTGTATTGGTCCTGTATTTTAATTTGCTCCGTAATATCTTGTCCGATTCCTATAAATAAATTTTCAGAAAACTGTTTGTCTTTCCATTGGATATACTTGTACTCACCATTTTTGCACTTCAATTTGCGGGTGTATAAAATATTGTCCTGATAATTGTCTAAAAATTTATCACCAATAAAATCGGGATCTTCAGTATAAGTCCAGAAGCCCATTCCCATAACTTCGTCGGTGCGGTATCCCAATATTTCAGTAATAGATTCACTGCAAAAAATGACTTCCCCTTTTTTATTACAGGCAATCGTTAGCGAACTTCCTTTATGAACAATTTCATTAGTAAATCTTAAACTATCACGGGTATTTAAAAAGATAGCATACTTTACCTGATTGATAACAAAAATAACCAGGCAAAAGGTAAATAGCAAAACAGAGGATTTTACCGGTATGAAATCAAATACAGCATTGATGATGTGATAAATAAATATGACGGTAACAAAGCACCAATAGATTTTTATAGGCCTTAGTATACTGTAAGAAAAATAAAAGGAAATTAAAAAGGAAATGATCGGCACAACATCATTTGGCAAAATAATAATATTACGGGCAATATAAGTTGTAAATAATAAGAATATGGAAATAAAAATTATTGAAATTTTGTTTCTTAAATACGGAATTTTAATCGTTAAAAAGTAAAGTAATAAGATCGAAAACCCAATTGATAAATTAATATATAAAAGACTTTTTGGTCTTATTTTAAAAATTTCATTAATAATTTCTACAAGAATAATAGTAATACTGAAGAATAGCAGATAAAGTTGATATTCTTTAGGTGAAATTTCGTTTTCCTTATTTTTTTCAATGAAAGAACCGATTCTGATTTTGATTTTAAAAAACTGGTAAAGAAATAAAGCAATAAATATAAAGAGACAAAAACCTAAGAGGATTAATTTAGAATTAGGGTAAAAAATAAGATTTGAGTTAAACCAGTTTGTCTCATTTGATTTCAGGGCGCTGCCGAAAATGGTAAGCCCTGAATTCAATAAGTATAAAAAACTATAGTTGATTACCATAGAATTTGTGTATTGGTTTAGTTTAAATGAGATCCTTTATTTATTCCGAATCTGATTGTCCAATTGAGTCAATTGAATCTGGATTTTCAATTTCCAGAATGGCACTATAAATAGCATATTTAACAGAATACGTAATAGGAATTGTAAAAACGACACCAATACAGCAGCCAATGAATCCAATAACAGAACCAATTGCCGCGACTATAAATAACAGTGCGATCACAACAGGCTGTTTGCTTACAATTACGATACTTGATTTTATAGCTTCTATTATGTCAAGATTTCCAAAAATAATAAGCGGAACAGTAAGAGAAGTAAAAAGGGAAATAAGTATAGCAAAAATACTGTCAATTATTCTAATACCAATGAAATTGAAAGCTACAGAAATGAGTCCGCCAGTTAAGCCTATCAATAAAGTAGCAGTAAAAAGACGAGAAAAATAAGGAGCCTTGTAATAAGTAAAAACAGTCGAAAAATTAAATGCCTCATCCTTGTCGGCACAGTCTGCCATTTTTAAAAAACCGGCAGTAAAAGGACTAGTAATAGCAGTTACAAAAGTTGCAGCAAGCGTATAAATCAATATAGTGGTTCCTGCTGGCTGTTCGTTCTGTAAATTCTCAAAAAACTGTTTATTAAAATGTTCAGCACCATATAAAGAAATTAATATTCCACCGCCAAGAAAAAATGAAAAGATGGAAATGACCAGCAAGATTAGACCTGCATAAAGAGCTATTTTTTTATAATTTTCAAAAGCATGATTAAAAACATTAGAAAAATCTAACGAGTAACCGTTGTTTTTTATGTCTTCGATTTGATTAAGTGTAGATTTCATATTTAGTAGAATTGCCTTATATTTTTAGTATTTAAGTTAATTGTTCAAACGTAAATATAGCATTTTTAATCAATTCCAATACACAATCTGCGAAATAGTAAAAGTATAATTTTACTTTCTACATCCAGTTCAATAACCTTTTAATTATTTTTAATTTGTCTTTGTAAGGTGCATAACGCATGGGAAGATCGAGCCAGTTCCCTTTTTTTACAATTGCTTTATGATGTGAAAAAACATCAAAACTTAGTTTTCCATGATAAGCACCTATTCCACTGTAACCTACACCGCCAAAAGGCAATCTTTTATTCGAAAAATGAGCAACCGTATCGTTGATGCAGCCGCCTCCAAAAGAATAGTTTGAAATCATTTTTTTCGTAAAAGAATCATTTTCGCTAAAAATATAAAACGCCAGAGGCTTTTCATATTTACGGATTACCGCATCAATGTCATCCTCAGATTCATAAACGAGAATGGGTAAAAGAGGACCAAAAATCTCTTCCTGCATTACCGGGCTTTCCAATTCAGGTTCATCAAGCAGAGTAGGCGAAATGTAAAAATCATCAGGATCGGATTCTCCACCAAAAATGACTTTTTCCGGCGCTATCATGCCTGTTAGGCGAACCCAGTTTTTGGTGTTGATAATGCGGGCATAATCAGGTGATTTTTCTATTTTCTTGCCATAAGCCTGAATAATTTCATCAATCAAAAAAGTAATGAATTTGATTTTCATATTTTTTTGAATCAGAATATAATCCGGGGCAATACAGGTCTGTCCTGCATTGATGAATTTTCCCCATACAATACGTTTTGCTGCCAGTTTTAGATTGGCAGTCTGATCAATAACACACGGGTTTTTGCCACCTAGTTCTAAAGTTATGGGTGTCAGATGTTCGGCAGCAGCTTTGGCTACAATTTTCCCGACCGCAGCACTTCCGGTAAAGAAAATATAATCCCACCGTTTTGCCAGTAATTTATCTGAAACTTCGATACCGCCCTGAACAGCTTCAACATGGTTGATGTGAAATGATTTTTCAATTATTTTAGCAATTATGACAGAAGTATTCGGGGTAAGCTCTGAGGGTTTTAAAACCACTTTGTTTCCGGCAGCAACAGCAGAAATTAAAGGACATAAAGCCAATTGAAAAGGATAATTCCAAGGCGCTATAACCAAAACGTCCCCATAGGGTTCTTTATAAATAAAATCGGTAGAAGGAAAATTTAACAGCGAAGGAAAAACACGTTCCCGTTTAGCCCATTTATCAATATTTTTAATAGTGCTTTTTAATTCTGAAATAACATAATTAGTTTCTGTTATAACAGCTTCAAATTCCGGTTTTTTAAAATCATCAAATAGGGCTTTTACAATTAAATCCTCATTTTTCTGAATATTAAAAAGTAATTTTTTAAGCGTTTCTTTTCGGTATTTTATATCATTTTTATAGTCCATTTTTACTGCAGCTAATTTTTTCGACTATGCAAGTTACTTGATATAAATTGAAAATTTAACAATTAAATCATAAAATCATAAGGCATTCCAAATGGTTTCATCTGGGGTTGGGGCAGTTAGAGTAATGTTTTCTTTGGAGACAGGATGAATGAAAACTAACTTTCGGGCATGAAGATGAATACCTCCATCGGGATTGCTTCGGTCAAAACCATATTTTAAGTCCCCTTTTATTGGAGAGCCAATTGCAGACAGTTGTGCCCTAATTTGATGATGGCGACCCGTATGTAAATTGATTTCTAAAGCCGCATAATTTTGAAGTTCTTTAAATACCGTATAATCTAAACTGGCAATTTTACTGTCGGGAACTTCTTTTACATGTGCTTTAGAGGTGTTGTTTTTTTCGTTTCTTTTTAAATAATGAACCAATTTAGCAGTTGCTTCCTGAGGTTTATTCTTTACAACTGCCCAATAAGTCTTTTGTGTTTTGCGATTACTGAACATTTCATTCATTCGTGCTAATGCTTTACTTGTTCTGGCAAAAACTACGATTCCGGATGTAGGTCTGTCCAGGCGATGAATCACCCCCAGAAAAACATCTCCAGGTTTATTGTATTTATCTTTAATGTATTCTTTTACAACATCAGATAAGGGTTTGTCTCCTGTTTTATCACCTTGTACAATGTCACCCACACGTTTGTTTACCACAATAATATGGTTGTCTTCGTGTATAATTTGGAGATTATTTTTATCTGAAATGATTTTCATATTAGACTTACTTAAATTTCTAGATTTGCTTAGGCTTATTAGATTTTAGATTTGAAGATTATAATAAAGTTACTCTAAATCTTGATGTCATTTTTGTGATTTCCTCTAACAGTTTGTTAGTTCAATTGTTTTTTCTTCATTAATAAATCCCAACTTAGAAGAAATTAAAAGCTGTGTTTCTAGTTCAAAAGCAGAACCAATTGCAATTTCTAAAAATCTTGCAAAATCTTTATTAGAATTTCTTGAAGATCCTACAGCAATGTTTGAGGAAATAGAAATGGAATCTCTTCGCAATTGATTTGTAATTCCAAATTTTTCTTCATTAGGGAAAGAAGCAGTTACATTATAAATTTTAGAACAAAACAATCTGCTTTTTTTCCAAATTAAAAGCTCTTTAAATTGATGCATATTCTTTATTATATTATTTATTATAACTTAGACTTCTTAGTGCCATAAGAATTTAGAGATTAGGCCTAAGAAGTCTAATATCTAAATCGAATAAGTCTAGTATTGCTCATTAGAATTAGGAAAATCACTTGATTTCACATCCGTCACATATTGTCCAATTGCAGAGGTCATTTCCTGATAAAGATTTAAATAACGGCGCAAAAAACGCGGACTGAACTCATTGTTCATTCCCAGCATATCATGAATAACTAAAACTTGTCCGTCAACGCCTCCTCCGGCTCCGATTCCGATAACAGGAATTGAAATGCTTTTGGCTACTTTTTCGGCTAAATCAGCAGGTATTTTTTCTAAAACTACTGCAAAACAACCAACTTTTTCCAGCATTTTGGCATCTTCAATCAGTTTTTCAGCTTCTTCTTCTTCTTTGGCACGAACCGTGTAAGTTCCAAATTTATAGATAGATTGAGGAGTCAAACCTAAATGTCCCATTACCGGGATTCCTGCGTTTAATATTTTTTTGATAGATTCTTTAATTTCTTTCCCTCCTTCCAGCTTTACGGCATGTCCACCGCTTTCTTTCATGATTCTGATCGCAGAACGTAATGCTTCTTTTGGATCAGACTGATAACTTCCAAAAGGTAAATCAACTACAACTAAAGCTCTTTCGATAGCACGAACCACAGATGAAGCGTGGTAAATCATTTGATCTAACGTAATAGGTAAGGTCGTTTCATGACCAGCCATTACGTTTGAAGCAGAATCACCTACTAAAATGACGTCGACACCTGCTGTATCAACAATTTTCGCCATCGTATAATCGTAAGCCGTTAGCATAGAAATTTTTTCGCCATTGATTTTCATTTCGATTAGCGACTTGGTAGTGATTCTTTTATAATCTTTTTTTGCTGTTGACATTGATAACTTTTTTAATTTTTTTTGAATAGTTTTAAAGATGATTTTTTTAAAACGAAATTTTTTCCGCAAAATTAAGCAATATTATACTAACAATCTGCCATATTTACAGCAATTGCCAAACCGCCTTCGGATGTTTCTTTATATTTTGAATTCATATCTTTTGCCGTTTGCCACATGGTATTAATTACTTTGTCAAGTGGTACTTTTGCATTTTTAGAATCGGTCTCTAAAGCTAATTCGGCTGCATTTATGGCTTTTATGGCTCCCATTGTATTTCTTTCGATACACGGAATCTGAACCAGACCGCCAATTGGGTCGCAGGTTAAGCCAAGATGATGCTCCATGGCAATTTCGGCGGCCATTAAAACCTGAGCAGCTGTACCTCCCATTAATTCACAAAGTGCCGCAGCAGCCATCGAAGATGAAACGCCAATTTCGGCCTGACAGCCTCCCATTGCTGCCGAAATAGTAGATCCTTGTTTAAATAAGCTTCCAATCTCGCCTGCAACCATCAAAAATTGTTTAATTTCTTTCTCGCCGGCATCATGATTTTCAATAACTAAATAATACATCAAAACTGCCGGAATTACACCTGCACTTCCATTAGTAGGAGCAGTAACAACGCGTCCGAGTGATGCATTAACTTCGTTAACTGCAAGTGCAAAACAGCTTACCCATTTCAGAATCTGACGAAATTTAACTTCCGTTTTTCTGATTTCTTCCAGCCAGGATTGCGGATCATGATAATTTGATAAGCCAATTAAATTCTGATGCATATCAAAAGCTCTTCTGCGAACATTAAGTCCACCAGGCAAAACTCCTTCAGAATGACATCCAATATACATGCATTCTAACATCGTATGCCAGATACGCATTAACTCTGAGTGGATTTCAGTTTCAGGACGCATAGATTTTTCATTTTCATATACGATTTCTGATACTTTCCTATTCTCCTCGATGCAATATTTTAATAAATCGTTAGCATTATCAATCATAAACGGAAATGCACATTTTATTTCCTCTTTTATTTTGGCATTCGTTCTTTCTTCTTTTACAACAAAACCGCCACCAATTGAATAAAAAGTAGATTCATATTCCGAATTATCGGCTTTATAAGCAGTAAACTTTAAACCATTTGCATGGAAAGGAAGAAAATCTTTATTGAAAATAATGTCCTGAAGAAAGTAAAATGGAATTGTAATCTGGTTCCCCAGAATAATTTCATTTTTGGTTTCGATAGTTTTGATAATCCCTGCAATATTTTCAACGGGGATATATTCAGGATCCTGACCACTTAAACCCAACATAACAGCTAAATCTGTGGCATGGCCTTTACCTGTTAATGAAAGGGAACCATATAAGTCAACCTTAACTCTGGAAATTTCTTCTAAAACAGATTGGGCTTTCAATTCTTCTAAAAAACGTTCAGCTGCCCGCCATGGGCCAAGTGTATGTGAACTCGATGGGCCAACCCCAATTTTAAGCATATCAAAAACAGAAATACATTCTTCCATTGTTAAACTTTTTATTAAAACAAAGATAATTGAATAATGCAAAGAAGTTGTATTTGCATTTGTTAATGTTGCATTTTTGTTAAAAAAAATATTATATATTAATAATTTGATAATGAAATAAAAATTAATGCTTTATATATATCTTTTATAAAAAGGAGTATTATTTTTCGGTATTTTTGCAGCGAAGCAATCGCTAAAAGAGTCTGTTTTTTAGTTTTTCAAATGAAAACTACATAAACAATTACTTTTTGTTTTTTTTAATTTTTGAATGGTTTTTATGAAAATTGAAATTTTGCAAAGAAGATAAAATTAGATTATGATAGAATTTTTTAAGCACTTTATTAGCGAATTCGAATTGCCTTTAAGCAATCCCGTATTAATTTTTTCATTAATACTTTTCATTATTCTGCTTTGTCCAATTTTATTAAAAAAAATAAATATTCCCGGTATTATAGGGCTTATTCTTTCTGGGGTTTTAGTTGGTCCTCATGGGCTTAATATTTTAGCTAAGAGTTCTGCAGTCGATTTGTTTTCTACTATAGGATTGCTTTATATCATGTTTATTGCAGGTTTAGAGATGGACATGAATGAATTTAAAGCCAATAGGAATAAAAGTCTATTATTTGGCTTTTTTACTTTTATTCTGCCACTAACAATAGGTTTTCCAGTTTGCTTTTATATTTTAAAATATGATTTTAATGCCAGTTTTTTAACAGCAAGTATGTTTGCAACGCATACATTGGTTGCTTATCCAATTGTGAGTAAATTAGGGATTGCTAAAAACCAGGCTGTTGCCATAACAGTAGGCGGAACGATTCTGACAGATACAGCCGTTTTAATTATTTTGGCGATTATTATGGGAAGCAGTCAGGGAAAGTTAAATCAGGCTTTCTGGATAAAATTAGGCGTTTCACTGGCTATTTTTTCAGCAATAATGTTCTTATTGATTCCCAGAATTGCAAAATGGTTCTTTAAAAAATTGGAAAGCGAAAAACATGCCCATTATATTTTCGTACTTTCAGTAGTTTTCTTTGCTGCGTTTTTAGCAGAAGTAGCAGGAGTAGAGCCCATAATTGGTGCTTTTGTTGCAGGATTGGCTTTAAATCCTTTAATTCCTCATTCTTCAGCTTTAATGAACAGAATTGAGTTTATTGGCAATTCATTATTCATTCCTTTTTTCTTGATTTCTGTAGGAATGCTGGTTGATTTTAGTGTGATTTTAAGCGGACCAACAGCGCTTATAGTTGCCGGGACTTTGAGTGTTGTGGCTATTTTTGGAAAATGGATTGCAGCATTTTTTACTCAAATTATTTTTAAATACACCAAAACAGAAAGACAATTAATTTTTGGGTTAAGCAGTGCACATGCTGCTGCAACGCTGGCCGTGATTTTGGTTGGATTTAAAGCAAAAATTCTTGATGAGAATATACTGAACGGCACTATTATTTTAATATTGATTACTTGTATTGTGGCTTCTTTTGCTACCGAAAAAGCTGCTAAAAAAATTGCAATCTGTGAGGAGGAGGTTTCTACGGAAGATGCCGCTAATAAAGATAAAATTTTAGATGAACACATTTTAATTCCGTTAGCAAAAACATCAACTACAGAGCCTTTATTGGATTTTGCACTTTTGATAAAAGATAAAAAATCAGCCAATCCGGTAACATTATTGACGATTGTTCCTAATAATGATCAGGCAGAAATTAATATTATAAAGTATCAAAAAGCAGTTGATAAATTTGTCATTCAGGGTTCGGCTTCAGAAATAAAAATTAATACAATTGCCAGAATCGACCATAATCCGGCTAGTGGAATTTCACGAACCTCTAAAGAAATCATGTCGGATATTGTGATCATTGGCTGGCCAAGTAAAACCGGTTTTTTGGATAAAATTTTTGGAGAAAATGTAGATTCTATCATCAATAACGTAGATAAAACTTTATTCATTTGCAGATTTCAAAAGACTTTTATAGAAGAGAAAAGATTAGTTTTTCTTTGCCCGCCTTTTTCTGAAAGAGGAGTAGGCTTTCATCTCTTATTGCAGAAAATAGGGAGATTATCACAGGAATTAAGTATTCCGATTGTGATTTATGCTGAATATAAGACCTATCAGGCCATTCAGCAAATTGCGAATAGTTTAAAATTAACTGCAAAATTAGGTTTCAAAGGAATTTTAGAGTGGGATGATTTTGAAGTGATTTCAGATGAAATTAAATCTACCGATTTGATTGTGTTTAATTTATCGAGAAAAGGATCTGTTTCGTACCAATCGATTTTTGATAAATTACCTCAGAAATTTGAAAAATCGTTTCATGATAATAATATAATTTTAGTTTATCCACAAGACGAAAACAAAGTAACTTCTATGGATGCGTACGAAGACTTCAATGCTACACCATTAACAAAAGGACTTGAAGCGATTGAGCAAATTGGTAGGGGTCTGGGGAATATTTTGAAGAAGGGTTAAAAGTGTAAAACACCTTAAAAAAACTTTAGATAAAGATCACACAAATTAAGAGTGTTTCTTTCACGCTGATACCAGTCATTATAAACAAGTTCAATTTTTTCAACCGTAAATTTTCCAAAATTGTGGTTTCTAAATTTCTCAACGACTTCTATTAGTTTTTTAGGATTATCTAATTTTTTTTGAAAACGCATTACTGTCGAATGGGCTGTCGAGATACTATAACGGCTGTCAATACTCTGAGTTAAAGAAGAGTTTTTGAAGTTATCACGAAGCTTGTCACGCAAAATGTTCAATGAATCATCCGATGGAAACCCCTGAATCATTATAGCTGAAGGAGATAACGTAACACCAACGTAATCAATCCCGATTTCGTTTACATCTACCAGACTTTTTTCAATGATTTTAATATAATCAGATGTAGAAAAATTTTCCAAAGTAAAATCTTCGGCACATGAGATGATAGACATAATGGTGATATGAATATCAGCATTTGGATAATAATACTGGTCTGGTTCTGTTTTTTTTAATTCTTTCATGAATGCCTGTATATTAGCTTTTATTTCTGCATTGGGACGAACAAGTAAAGTAACTCCAAATCTTTTATCCGAAACATGACAAATTTTAGGATCTATTATATAATTCTCAGATAAAATAAGTTCCGATGAGGTTTTAAAAAGCTCAGTATAATGTTCAGATAAATTCATATTTGATTATTTATTTTTTACTTTTTCAAGATTTTCATGCACCCTGTATTTTACAATTTTGGCAATTAAATCTAAGGGGACAGGTTGATTTAGCGGAAATTGTACAGAACCTTTTCCTGATTTATATTTTGAAAGTTCGTTTTTAAATGCTGCATGACCGTCTGGCAATGCATAAAGACCAATATGATTTTTATAAGCGGCAAAATAAACAACGATTCCGTTTTGTTCAAAAGCAGGCATCGAGTAACTGATTTTTTCTTTGGCATCAGGGGCAGCCTTTTGAATCGTCATTCTTACTCTTTCTAAAATTTCCTGAACATCATTTGGAAAACCTCCAATGTACTCATCAATATTTGCGGGTTTTGGAATAGAAATTCTGGTCATGACAATTATTTTAGAATGATTAACTAAGACCTTTGGGAAATCTGTCTAATACTAAATTCAATTGAATCTGATGTTCTAAAAAAGCTTTAGCTCCTGCCAAAACCAAAGTAAAACCTTCAGTAGAATTACGAACTTCAGAAATTATTTTATCAGCATTTCCTTTAAAATTAGAATTGGTGATACTCACGAAAGTTTCTTTTTCATTTAAGGATTAAATATCCATTCAACAATAGTTTCTTCTTCCTTATTTCCCCATTCAATAACAATCCGTTTGTTTTCTTCTATAACTTTGGTTAAGACGGTAAGCGAAAAACCATACATTTCCCAGGTCCATTCAGTCGATTTTCCTTCTTCTAATTTGTGCGATCCTTTTGTAAACCAAAATTTACTGGTAATTACAGGATTAACAAAAGCTTCAAAAACTTCTGAAACGGGCTTTCTAATTAGCATTTCGGCTTTTGCAAAGTTATTATTTACTGCTGCCATATTTACAGATTTTTGAAATGTTATTTACTGCTGCTAAAAGGTATATTGTTATAAATTACAATCTGAAATTGATTACGCCCGGTTTTTTCCTGAATTTGTCTCATGAAACCTGCTTCAACCCTGAAATTTTTGTTAATCACATAACCTAATGCTCCATATACACGATCACGGTCAAAAGTTGGTGAATCTGCATTAATGAAAATTTCATTGTAAGCCGAAATATAAAACGCATTTTCTTCCATTTTAGGCTTGTTTACAGGAACATTCAAAGCAAGGAAATAACGAAAACGCATTTTAAAATCATCTTTTAAAAAGCGTTCCTCCACACGATAGCGATGTTGCAGATAAACCCTGCCAAAATTCTGACGCGTTATAAATTGCTGGTAAATACGATGCTCGTTATTTTGAGTTTTATCATCTGTTCCGGGTATGTAATTTTGTGAATTAATAAAACCATAGCCTAATAAAATATTGTTATTATTCTCCGTCAGATTATATCCAATTCCAGTTCTTAATAATAATTGTTGTGTGTCACCAGCAAAATTATAATTACGGTATTGTACTTCGTTATGCCAGTTCCATTTTTTATTTATAGCCTGGTTTCCAAAATAAATAAACCAGTTGCCGGTATCTGTTTTTTGTGCGTTAGTAAAATTTGTAAATAAAATCAGGGCTAATAAAAAGGAATAGGCTTTTAAATGTTGCATTTGTAATAGATATTTCAGTTTTTTTTTGGAGCTACAAGATAAGAAAGTTATTCTGGAAATGATGTTAAAAACAGAAATTCAGATATGCAAAAAAATTAAATGTCCCGTTTATCAATCCATTTTCCAACGGTTGGAGCTGTATAATTATTCATTTTATCCAATAAATCATCAATAGTGTTACTCACCAAAAGCATTTCCTGATTGATATCTTTAAGCAGGCCCTTATTGACCATGACTTGTGTTAATTCTAAAAGAGAATCATAAAAACCATTAATATTCAAAATAGCGATTGGTTTTTTATGAAGTCCTAATTGAGCCCATGTAAGCATTTCGAAAAGCTCTTCCAAGGTTCCGAAACCGCCCGGAAGTGCTATAACACCATCGCATAAATCATTCATTTTGGTTTTTCTTTCATGCATGCTTTCGACCAGAATAAGTTGGGTTAACCCCTGATGTGCAATTTCTTTTGACCTTAAAAAATTAGGCAAAACTCCAATTGCTTTTCCTCCTTTGCTTAAAACACCATCTGCTACAGCGCCCATTAGACCAACATTGGCGCCGCCGTAAACCAATTCGATTTTTTGTTTTGCAAATGTTTCGCCAAGTAAGGTTGCCTGCTCTTTGTAAATTTCTTCAGTGCCAAAACTGGATCCGCAAAAGACTGTTATTCTTTTCATCTTTTTAATTTAAGGATTAAGGAGGGGGGGATTAAGTGACTTACTTTTTACCTAATAACTTATGACTCTTAACTTCTAACTTTAGTTAATTCGTATTCAAAGTGGAGTATTCCATCATTAACAGGAAAAATCATTTCGTTTATTTTTTTGGCACCTAATTTTAAAACTGCTTTTTGTGAGCGAAAATTTTCTGCACCAATATGGAAAAGTATAGAATCAACACTCTGAAAAGCATAATCGATTAGTAATTTCTTAGTTGATTGATTGTAAGGACCACCCCAAAATTTTCTGCCAATAAAAGTATAACCAATTCCAATATTAGATTTCTCGGAATTGTAATCATAGAATCGGGTAGTGCCTATAACTTCGTTTGTTTTTTGGTCTAAAATTAAAAAGGCTCCGTTTGAAATTATGGCTGTTTCAAAAAAAGACTTAAAAACCCCTTTTTGATATCGGTCTTTAATAGGATGCTGCTCCCAGATTAAAGGATCGGATGCTACTTTATAAAGTGCTTCAAAATGATCTTCCTGTAGCGGAATTAATTTTATCGTTTCGTTTTCTAAAATTTCAGGCTTTAAATTGAAATTTGATATCGTCATTTCAAGAATATTTAGTTATATCTTTTTTATCTGAACACAGGAAACATTTTCCATTTTAATTTCCTTTCCGACTTTTTTGAGCAATCCGTTTTTTAGGTTTCTTTTAAAAACAATTACATTTCCAGAATTTACATTTGTTGCAATCAGAAATTTACCAGTTTCATCAATAGCAAAAATTCTGGGGTGTTTTCCTAAAGTCGATTGATAACCAATGTTTTTTAAAAGTCCGTTTTCTGCAATAGCAAAAATAGCGATATTGTTTTCTTTGCCGCGATTAGAAGCATATAAAAATTTTCCGTCAGGCGAAATATGAATGTCGGAGCTTTCAAAACCTTCCTTAATTTTATCTGGATGTGCATTAATGCGCTGGATTTTCTTTAAAGTCCCGCTTTCATATTGATAAACACTTATGGAGCCAGTCATTTCTTCAATAGAATAGCCATATTTTTGATTCGGATGAAAAGTAAAATGTCTCGGTCCAGCTTCTAAATCTGTTTTTGTAAAAGGATTTTGAGTTTCTGTTAAGGGTTGTTTTTTAGTTTCATCAAAATGATAACAGCGTATTTTATCGGCACCTAAATCAGGTAAAAACAGATAATCAAATTCTGGAGAAAACACAGCCGAATGTACATGAGATCGTGTTTGTCTTTCTTTATGAATGCTTCCGTCAGTATATTGAAAATTTTGTGCAATTGAATCGATTTTTCCGTTTTCTAATAGCGGATGAACTGATACACTTCCTTCTGTATAATTAGCATTTACCAGCCATTTACCATTTTTATGAACTGATACATAAACCGGATTTTCGCCTCCGCTTCGTTGTTTGTTTAAAAAAGCCAGTGATTTATTTTCAGGATTAAATTCAAAACTGCTTACGCTTCCCGAATTTGGTGTTTTAGTATCGGTACAGGCATAAATATATTTTCCGTTTGGAGAAACAGTCAAATAGGAAGGATTGATAATGTCTTTTGACGAAGTAATTTTAGCTAATTTTCCATTTAAAGTATCCAATTGATAAACCTGGATTGATTCTGTAGTTTTATCACGATTGTAAGATCCTAAAAAAACGTAAGTGTTTTGAGAAAATACAGAAGTACAAATTAGGAAAATAAAAATGAGTATGTGTTTTTTTAGGTTCAATGTTTTTTCTTTTAAAAGTAAAAATTTAGAGTTTTAAGAATACATAGCCTTTATTAATAATTAACAATTATTATTTAAGTCCTTTCCACCATTGTTTAAACGTCTGTTTTTCATTTTTCAGTTCAACTATTTCCCCAATCATCGGAGTAATTAATGGAATCGGATTTTCAGAGAAGGTATTCAATTCGGTTATTTTTATTAAAGGTTCATCCCAGGAATGAAGAGATAAAGGAAATTTTGAATTATGTACAGGAAAAACTCTTTTTGCCTTTAAGTCTTTCATCGCTTTCATTACATCTTCAGGCAGATTGTGAATGTATTTCCATGCCGGATTATATTGCCCATTATCAATAAGTGCAACATCAAAAGGGCCATGTTTTTCGCCAATTGCTGCAAAGTGAGTATCGTAACCGCTGTCGCCGCCCAAATACATTTTAAAATCTTTGGTTTCTAAAATAAAAGAAGTCCAGAGTGTGTTACAGCGCTTGATGCTTCTGCCTGAAAAATGTCTCGATGGAGCAGTGTAAAGCGTTATATTTTGATCTAATTGTAGCTTTTCATGCCAGTCTTTTTCGATAATATTTTCTACTGTAAAGCCCCAAAATTCAAAATGTGAACCAACACCAAGTGCTGTTATTACTTTTTTTATTTTTGGTTTCAGTTCCATTATAGTTTTATAATCCAAATGATCATAATGGTCGTGCGTTATCAGCAAATAATCAATTTTCGGAATATCATCATAGTTATAAATATCTGTTCCTTTGAAAGCTTTTGTAGTTCCGTAAACAGGAGAGGCATTGCCGCTGAAAACAGGATCAATTAAAAAGCGTTTGCCTTCAAGCTGGATATAATAAGACGAATGTCCAAACCAAATTAAAACATCCTGATCCAAAGGAAGTTCCTTTAAATTTGTTTTTATAGAAGGAATAACATCAGCTGGAATTTTTCGATCAATCTTCTTAAATAAAAAATTGGTTAAAACATCATAATAACCATAACCTTCCGCCAGTTCCGGAGTAAAATTTTCATTTTCGAATTTTCCATTTTTGTATTGAGGCGATTTTTGTATTAAAGCAAGTCTTTCTCCAGAAGGTCTTTTTCCGAATCTGGGATGGAATAAAAAATATAAAATAAGAACTAATAAAAGAACTAATAGTGTAAGGATCATGATTTTTTTATTTTGAAGGATATAATTTTTGTAATTCTTTTACTGAAGATAAAATCATTTCTTTAAGAACTTCGATATTAACATCACTTAGTTTTTTAATGTATATACAGCCTTTTGCTGCTTTGTGTTTTATGTTTTGAGCTCTAAACCATCATTTATTTTTGTTTCATCATCAATAAAAGTATCTATGAAATCGATAATAGTAGCTTCTGTTATTGTTGTTTTATTTTTTGCCAAAGCCTATTTTTTGGAATGTACTAAATTGCTTTTAAATAAAATATTTTTGATTTGAATTTCAGAAGCATAAAACAAATCCGGGTTCTCATTCATCTGATTTTCTAAAACAATCAAACTAACATCACTTTCAGGGAAATACAAATTTACAGAAGAAAAACCATCTCCCAGACCTGTATGGCCAACATATTTCACGGGTTCATGTTCGATAATTCGAATTCCATAACCGTAACCTTCTTTTTCTTTCCCGAACACATTATGCTGCGACAATACATTATATTTTAGCATTAATTGATAAGTTTTTGGTTCTAAAATTTTTCCTTTGTGAAGATTATTGTTCCAGACAGCTAAATCGTTTGCAGTAGAAACAATACCATCAGCACCCAGATTTTTAAACGTTATTAGTGTTTTTTTGACAGGTTCGTAAGTATTTTTATTATTTACGTATCCGATAGTCAAATTTTGAATTTTGTCTTGATTATAAGCAAAAGTATTCTTCATTTGCAGTTTTTTGAAAAGTGCATTGGCAACTTCACTATAACTTTTATTCGAAGTATGCTCAACAATCTGACCTAAAAGACTGTAGCTTATATTTCCGTAATGAAAATTAGTTCCAGGCGTAAATTCCAAAGGTTTATTGATGTCTATAATTCCGTGCGTGTGATTTAAAAGTTGATGAACTGTAACAGAATCTGCCCAATTCTGGACAAGTTCAGGAAGATATTTTTTAATTGGATCCTGTAAGTTAATTTTTCCCTTTTCAACTTCCAGTAATATCAAAACTGCAGCAATTTGTTTGCTGTTTGACATGATTTCAAATTGGCTGTCTAGTTTTAAAGGCTTTTTAGTTTCAAAATTGGTAAAGCCATACGCTTTGTTGTATAAAGTTTTTCCTTTTTTGGTAATTATAATAACGCCATTAAATTTAGGCTCGGCAACTTTAATTAAACTGTCAATTTTACTTGAATAATTTTCTCTTTTTTGAGCGAAAGCATTAGTATAGTTAAAAAATAGGAAAACGATTGAAAGGAGAGAGGAAAATCGGAAAATAGCGTTCATTAAGAGATTTTTGGTTTTTAGTTTATTTATTGTTTTTTGTTTCAAGTTTCAGATTTCGATTTCCGGCTGATAATGTGACTAAAAATTATTCCTTAGAACATTCCATTTTCATTAAGCATTTTGTCGGGAACGGCTTGGCCTAAATCCCAAAGTTCAACTATTTTGTCTGATTCAAATCTAAAAATATGAACTACAGCTATCCCCAAATCATTAAGTGTTTGTTTAATGTGCGAATGTACAGCCACTAAATTTTCCTCTTCTAAAATATGATGAATTGTAAAAATTTTATTTGGATTTTTTTTTGCAGATTCTTCCATGGCAAGCATTAAAGTGTCTGCATCACCTTTAAAATATACATTGTGGTGTTTGAAATCCTTGCTTACATGCAGGCGGAAAGCTTCATGAGAATGACCTTTTGCAGCTAATTTTAAAAATTCCTGTGCTATTTGTTTTTTCATAACATCTATTTAAAAAAGAAAACTAAAGTATGAAATTATAATCCTACGTTTTGATTATGCCAATTAAAATCAAATAATTTCTCTCTATTTCTGTACCAGTAAAGTTAATGAATTCTTATTCACTTTCTAATTGTCTTGTCGTGAGTAATTAAAAAAAAACTTACCAAATTTTAAACGGTTAAAATAGCTTGTTTGATTATTTTGGTTTCAATTTTTATTTCGTTTCTATTTCATATATTTTTTCTCCGTTATTGCCTAAATAATGCTTTAGTAACGCTTCATAAACGCTTACGCCAGTGTCAGAGTTTGTAAAAATCAAAAGGCCTTGCTTTGTTTTGGGAAAGAGAAACACTATAGTCTGAACACCATTATCAGACCCTCCGTGAGATAATGCAAATTCACCATTGCCTAAATCATAAATTTCAAAGCCCAAACCAAAATGTTTTCCTTTTGTACTCGATGTCTGGTTTGACATCATTTCATCAAATACCATTTTTGTTAATCCATCACCGTTCATCACACTAATTAAAAAATTTCCGTAGTCTCCAATGGTTGTTAATAAATCATCGGCAGCATTTGGCGTTATGTTTTTTACAGATTCATATGGTTTTCCGTCTTTGTCATAACCAATGGCTAATCTTGCAGTATCTATATTTTTATCCCACACATACCTTGTGTCGTTCATTTTTAATGGTTGAAATAGGAGTTCACTGGCTAATTGTTGTAATGATTTATTAAACTTTTTTTCTAATGCTTTGCGCAAATATTCCATTCCCTCTCCCGAATATTGATATTTGGTTCCCGGATCAAATTGAAAGTTTAGTTTTTTATTGTAATTCATCCAACGCCAATTTGGAAAACCTGTTTGATGGCTCAAAATAAACCTTGTCGTTAGTTTTTTATTTCGTGGATCATTGGCGATATCCGGGTCAGTCCAATACTTGTAGATGGGTTCGTCTAAAGTCCATTTATCCAAACTTACCAGTTTCAATGCAACCAGAGCTGTAACAGGTTTGGTTAAAGAAGCTACATTAAAAATAGTATTATAAGGTGCAGAAACACCTTTTGTAATTTCTCCATAAACTTTTACCTGATGCAGTTTCCCATTTTCAATAACTCCAATTCCCAATGTTGGGACTTTGTTTTCTTTCAGCCATTTTTTAATTTCGGTATCATTATCAAAAATTGGATTATCTGTTTTTCTATTTTCGCAGGCTTTATGGTCGAAACTAAATGAGGCTGTCAATTTCCATTCTCCATTTTCCAATTGCCAAACGTTGGTGAACTTCGCAATTCCCGCCTGGCTTTCTCGTTTTTCAGAAAACATATGTTCACCATTCTGCACAGCACCGTAAAGAACATTGTTTTTGTATAGTGGAAATATTTCAGTACTTTCTTTTACTAAAATCCTTTTTACCTGACGATTTTCCTCATTATTGCAGATTCCATTTTTTAAATCGAAAAGAAATTTTGTTTTATCAGAAATGCCATCCTTGTCGTGATAAAATTTTAGGTTATCACTCAATAGATTTTCAAACTGTTTGATGTCACAAGTATTAAAACCTATATCAAAAAGTAAACTGTCTTTTGAAAGAATGGTTTTATAAAGGTTTGAACTTTTATCAGCCTGAGCTTTGCTGTTTACACTAAAAGTGATGGCAAGAATGATGCTTACGAGAATCTTTTTTGTCATAATGAGTCTTTTTTTTGCTACAATTAATTTTAGCAAAGGTTAGAATCTCATCTCTTTTACCCAAAAAAACACACCCGACAATAACCCGACAAAATACTGACAAAACCCTAACTTTTTTTATAACATGCTGAATTTCAATCGATAATAAAGTTTTTTATTCCTGTCTATTTCTATAGCATTTCGAAGGATAATAAAAACATTAGATAAAGCGATGAGTATCATGAGTATTAATGTGAATTGATGTCCCAACTTTAAAAAAATGCCTAAAATGAATACGATGGGAGCAATTATTGTCCAAAGTATTTGAACAGAAATGAGTTCTTTAGTTAATGTGTTTTTTTGTTTCAGGATAAGCATCAGAATTATGGGAACAATTATATTAAATGGTGGAATTATTATGAATGGAATAGAGGAAAGGTTGATTAATTTTAGTGTAGCATAATTAATCAAAATCGTTTTTTGTAATTGTTTTTTGTTAGTAATAGTGCTACTTTCTTTTTCATTTTTTTCAGTTTGTAGTTCACTTTCTTCTATTTGTAATGCTTTTGCCAAAATGCGTAGTGTATAACCTTTTGGCTCTTTTCCTGTTTCAATTCGCTGAATAGTTCTTGAAGAAACACCTGATTTTTCAGATAATTCTTCCTGAGTCAGATTTTGTATTTCTCTTATCTTTTTTAATTTTGACATACGATTTTTTACAATTTTCGCTTAGATTTGTTTTGTGTCTTTATTGAGATAGTTGTTAATAACTTAATCAGGATTTACATAGAAGATGTATGTTGGCGCCAGTAGTGTTTTTGTTTTTATTTCCATTTCATTTCTCCTTTTAGATTTTGCCAGCCATTCCATTTACAGGTATTGTCAATAAAATCCTTTTTAAAGTTTTTTCCAGAAAATATATAAATGTCCGATGTTGTGCAACCCCCAAATTTTATATTATTTAGTTCGCATTCCATTTTAATTAAATTATTAACTTCTTTGTCGGTAAGTTTTGTTGTTTTCCCATTTCTTTCTAATTCATAAAATTTTTCTTTTTTATAAATTATTACACTATCCTCTTCACGGTTAAAACATCCCTGGCTTCTATACGTTATTTTTAAACTATCATTTACTTTTAATTTTCTAATTAACGATTTTTTAAAATTCTGTTTGTAATCTGAATAATCTGGATTAAGAGATATTTCATAAATTTTACTTTCCTGAATAATTAATTCTCTTACAATTTTTTGTTCAAAAATATTTAAATATTCAAACTCATATTTTCCTTCTTCTAAGTTTTTTAATTTAATAGAATGTTGAATAAATGGTAAGCCATCAGGTTTAATTTCTTTAAATAATTTTCCATTTTTATAAATTTTGAGAAAATTCAAATCAGGATACTCTTTACTTAATTTATTTTCTAACTCTATTTTGATTTTTATTGTAGCAGAAATTTCTTTTTTTTCACATTTCAGAAAGAAAATTGAAGTTAAAAATAATATTATAAGTTTCTTTTTCATCCGATTTTGGGGTAAAATGACAGTTAACATCAGTCTGTGAAAAAACCTCCGTTTGTATTATCTCAAGTATAACAAAAAAATTATGCAAAAACAGCCGTTTTTGACCAGTGTGGTTCGCCTGCCTGGTATCTTGGGTTTGACCAAAGTCAAGCTTATGCATTTAGTCGCACTCGTAAAGGCGGTTGGGCAATTGCCCAGAGTCCGATTTTGAGTACTACCATTACTTTGAAACGCTTAAAACAATGTGGTTATCAATCATTAACAGATGTTTACATCGAACTCAACCCATCATTTTGCGAACCGCCGAGTACGTGAACCGTATGCTCGGTGGTGTTAGAGGCGCACTCCGTTCCCTTTTGGGTGGAGCCGTCTACTCGATTGGCAGTCGTACTTTTAATACGTCTGAATTAAAACGTCAGTAGGTATATGAAGCCTTTCATGTAATTGTCTAATCATTTCCAAAGAAAGCTTTCTTTTTCGATTTAAGATCTCACTTGCGCGACTTTTCAAACCAACAATATTTGCTAAATCATTTTGATTATAGCCCATTTGCTCCATTCTAAATTTAATTGCTTCAATGGGATCTGGTAAACTGATAGGAAATTTTTCATTTTCATATTTGTCAATTAAAATACCGAGCACCTCAAGTTCGTCTCCTTCAGGAGAGCCATTTTTTGCATCAAAGATTACTTCAAGTCTTTGTAAAGCTTGATTGTAATCGTTTTCTGTTTTTATAGGTTTAATTTCCATAATATTTAAATTTCATTTGCATTAATCTTGTCATATTCTGCATGCGTTCCAATAAATCGAATCCAAATCATTTGATACTCATAAGTTACCTTAACAATCAATCTATAATTATTTCCTTTAATATTGAAAACTATTCTGTTATCATTTAATATACTAGCACTAGGATAATCTAATTTTATTTCATTTGGGTTTTTCCATTTAGCTGTACTTGCTTCTTGAAACCATGATTTTAATTGTTGTTCACAATCGCCATGTACCTCCCAAAAATCTCTTAGCATTTTTTTAGCTACTACTCTCAAATGATTATTTTTTTCAAAGATAACAAAAAAAGTTCCCAAAACGGGATTTTTATTTTTTTTCGTCGCGAGCGCGTATGACTGACGTTCCTGCGCCTTGCGCAGTTTGGGATTAAATTAGCGTTATCTTTCGGATTTGCCAAATCTTCAAAATACAAAACAATTTTGCCATTTAGCCAAATCCCCAAATTTCTTGTAGCGTGTGTGTGCCCTGCATGAGCAGGACACACGCTGTAGTGTTTGATAAAAATTCGAAAATACAAATTTTGAATTAGAGAACAAATCCTACAGCGTGTAATTTTTCCAGAGGGTGCAAGTCCCTTATGAGCGGATTGAAACCCCGAATCATTAGTACGTCGCAAGGTTGTTGGTTGCGAAGCCAGAACTGAAGGAAGCGAGACGACAAAAGTCTGTACCGACGAACAGAAATTGCATAAGAGGCATAACAATAAGGATGAGTATCCACAGCAATACGAAGTCCAAAACAGTGTTCTGAACATGCTAATAAATCAGATTGTTGTTATGTAGATGCAGCGGGAATAGACAGAAGGAAAAAGCTCTTACCAGGGGAAGTCTTTGCAACCACGAGTTGGTTAGGTAAAGAAGTCAGCAGAAGTCATAGTACTTGTAAGGAAACTCCATCCTGCATCGGTGGTGGAATATTTAGGGAGATACACCCATAAAATCGCCATTAGCAACCATCGAATCAAGAATATCAATACTCAAAACGTGACTTTTGATTATAAGGATTATCGTGAAAATGGTTTTAAAAAGCAAATGACACTCAGCCATCAG
>NZ_JBGQOF010000036.1:0-18004 GCF_052113665.1 Flavobacterium sp. W22_SRS_FK3
TTGCAAGAACGTTCTTGCAACTGTTTAATTAATTATTTTTATCTAATAATCAGTATCGTTTTTTTAGGACGAGACATTATTTATTTATTTTTAGAAAGCTACATTCCATCTTGGTAATTTTGCATTTTCATCTAAGAAATTTTGCAATACCTGTCCTTCAACTGCAGTTGGAATTACTTTTGAATCAGCATTAAAAGTTTCGTACCAAACTACTTCAAGAGCCTCAATATTTTCTAACTTCATTTGCGCCGGCCATGAATATTTTCTTCCTGTTTTGGCAAATTGGTGTCCGTTTACAATTTTATCATAAAGTCCGCCATTTTTATTTTTTAAAGTTCCATCGTTTTGAACAGTTCCGGTAGAAGCTACCATGATTAATTCCTTTGCATCATCTTCAACTGCATATACAACAAAAATTCCAGCACTTCCTTCCGGAGCATTACAAACTTGTTCTAAACTGTCTTCTATCGTAAAAGTAAAACTGTTGCTTACTTTAAACTTTTTTAATTCTTTGCTCATTTTTTTTATTTTTAAGTTACTAAGATCCTGAAAATATGAGTAACCAAATTTTTAATTATATTCCAATCATTTTAAAAATGTAAAAAAGTCTCAACAAAATATTGAGACTTTTTAGAATTTGTTATTTTAAATAATTGAGATTATCCCAACACTTCTTTTACTTTTTTACCAATTTCAGCTGGTGAATCAACAACATGAATTCCGTTGTCTCTCATAATTTGTTTTTTAGCAGCGGCTGTGTCATCAGAACCACCTACAATAGCACCTGCATGCCCCATTGTTCTACCAGCAGGAGCAGTTTCTCCAGCGATGAAACCAACAACTGGCTTACGGTTACCATCAGCTTTAACCCATTTAGCAGCATCGGCTTCTAGTTGTCCTCCAATTTCACCAATCATGATGATAATTTCAGTTTCTGGGTCGTTCATTAATAATTCTACAGCTTCTTTAGTAGTCGTTCCAATAATTGGATCTCCACCAATACCAATAGCAGTAGTAATTCCTAAACCTTGTTTTACAACCTGGTCAGCAGCTTCATAAGTTAAAGTTCCTGATTTTGAAACAATACCAACAGTTCCTTTTTTGAAAACAAAACCTGGCATAATTCCTACTTTAGCTTCACCTGGAGTAATGACTCCTGGACAGTTTGGGCCGATTAATCTAGAATTTCTTTCTTTAACATAGTTATTTGCTTTAATCATATCTGCTACAGGAATTCCTTCTGTAATAGCAATAATTACTTTAATTCCAGCATCAGCAGCTTCCATAATTGCATCAGCAGCAAAAGCTGGTGGTACGAAAATGATAGATGTATCAGCACCGGCTTGATCAACAGCATCTTTTACTGTATTAAAAACCGGACGGTCTAAATGACTAGTCCCTCCTTTTCCGGGAGTAACACCACCAACAACATTAGTACCGTACTCAATCATTTGAGAAGCATGGAAAGTTCCCTCGCTTCCTGTAAATCCTTGAACAATTATTTTGGAATCTTTATTAACTAAAACACTCATGATATATATTTTATGTAGTTTTTAAAATTGTGATGCAAAAGTAAGGTTTTGTAACTTATTTTACCTTTTTTATTGGCAAAAAATATCACGAAAATTGACTCATTTGATAACCTCTATATAATTTACCATCTTTTATTTGCCAAATCGTAAAAAAATGAGCCAGTAACATTTCTTCCCGAGGGTTTTCAATTGTTTTTACAAAGTGGGAATAACGTACTGAAACCAAATCATCTTCAGCTATAATATGACTTATTCTGACTTTTGAACGCACGTAAGCACGGTTTAACTCATTTGCCATGTTTATTATAGAATCGTAATCCATATGGATTAATCCTTTACTGCTATTCCAATCTATTGTAACATCGGGATGCAGATAGGTTTTAAAAATTTCACTATCAATCAAGGCATCCGATTTATAAAATTTTTGAACAAATTCTTTGATAGACATAGTTATTTCAATTTACTTAAAATTTCAGGAATCTTTTTGATATTAGCCAATTGTTTCAACTTTTCTCTCGATTCTTCGATTGGAGTTCCAAAATAGGATTTTCCACCTTCAACCGATTTAGTAACGCCTGTCTGTCCCATAATAACAGCCTTTGATCCTATTGTGATACCACTTGTCGTACCTACTTGTCCCCAAATAGTAACTTCATCTTCAATAATAACACAACCGGCGATACCTGTTTGCGACGCAATTAAACATTTTTTTCCGATAACAGAATCATGTCCAACATGTACCTGATTATCAATTTTTGTTCCTTCTCCAATTGTAGTGTCACCTGTCACACCTTTGTCGATAGTACAAAGAGCACCAATACCAACATTGTTTTCAATTACAACTCTCCCACCCGAAATTAACTGATCGAAACCGTCAGGACGTTTTTTATAATAAAAAGCATCTGCTCCTAAAATAGTCCCGGCATGAATAATCACATCATCTCCAATAACTGTATGATCGTATATTGAAACATTGGAATGAATTAAACAGTTTTTACCAACTGTAACATGGTTACCAATAAATGAATTTGGCTGAATAATTGTTCCTTCACCAATCCTTGCAGATTTCGAAATGGCTACGTTTGCAAATTGAAAAGGTTTAAAATGTCTTGTTAAGGTATTAAAATCTCTAAAAGGGTCATCAGAAATTAAAAGAGCTTTACCTTCAGGACAGTCTACTTTTTTATTAATTAAAACAATTGTAGCTGCAGATTGCAAAGCTTTGTCATAATATTTTGGATGGTCTACAAAAACAATATCTCCGGGCTCAACGACATGTATCTCGTTCATACCTAAAACCTCAAAGTTTTTGTCACCAATAAATTCGCAATTAAGCAAATTTGCAATTTCTTCTAAAGATTGAACTTTTGGAAATTTCATATTTTATAATTAGAAAATTTGTCAATTAGAGAATGTGTTAATTTAGAAATGTGTCAATTGGAAAATACTTCTCAATTATCTAATTGACACATTCACAAATCATCTAATTAAAAATTACTCTTTTACACGCTCCATGTAATTTCCTGAAGCTGTATCGATTTTAATTTTATCACCTTCGTTGATAAACAACGGAACATTTACTGATGCTCCTGTCTCTACGGTTGCAGATTTCGTAGCATTTGTTGCAGTATTTCCTTTTACACCAGGTTCAGCATAAGTAACCTCTAAAACAATTGAAGCCGGCATATCAACTGACAAGGGCAAATCTGTTTCAGTATTAACCTGAACCATTACATTTGTTCCTTCTTTTAATAATCCAGGAGCATCTAAAATACTTTTATTCAAAGAAATTTGCTCAAAAGTTTCGGCATTCATGAAGTGAAATTCTTCTCCTTCAGCATATAAAAACTGATACGTATGTGTTTCTACACGTACATCTTCAATTTTGTGCCCTGCAGAAAATGTATTATCTAATACTTTTCCTGTTGTTAAGCTTTTTAATTTTGTTCTTACAAAAGCAGGTCCTTTTCCTGGTTTTACGTGAAGAAATTCGATAATTTTATAAATATCGTGATTGTATTTTATACATAATCCATTTCTAATATCTGATGTAGATGCCATTTTGTTATTTGTTTTATTTTAATATTTTGTTCAATCGTTTAATGATTAAACTTTAATAATTCCCTGAATATCCTTTCATTACACCTCTTGATGAGTTTCGAATAAAATCTAAAATTTCATCTCTCTCGGGGGTAGCTTCCATTTCACCTTCAATAATACTCAAAGCTTGTGTCGTATTATAATTTTTTTGGTATAAAATTCTGTAAATATCCTGTATTTCTCTGATTTTTTCAGTTGTAAAACCTCTTCTTCTCAATCCAACTGAATTTATACCTACGTATGATAATGGCTCTTTTGCAGCTTTGGTATAAGGCGGAACATCTTTTCTTAATAATGATCCTCCTGAAATCATAGCATGATCTCCAACACTAATAAATTGGTGAACAGCCGATAAACCTCCAATAATGGCATAATTACCAATAGTAACATGGCCTCCTAAAAGAACGCCATTAACTATAATAGCGTTATTCCCAACATGACAATCATGAGCAATATGGGCAGTTGCCATTATTAAACAATTATTACCTATAACTGTTTGACCAGAAGCTATTGTTCCTCTATTGATCGTTACGCATTCTCTTATGGTACAATTATCACCAATAATTGCCAAAGAATCTTCTCCTCCAAATTTTAAATCCTGAGGGACTGCTGAAATTACTGCTCCGGGAAAAATATTACAATTTTTACCAATTCGGGCACCTTCCATAATGGTTACATTTGAACCTATCCAGGTACCATCACCAATAACAACATTATTGTGAATTGTTGTAAAAGGCTCAATTACAACATTTTTAGCGATTTTAGCGCCAGGATGAACATATGCTAATGGTTGATTCATCTGTATTTTTTATATTTTAAATTAAAATAATCTAATTTGGGCAACAAACCTAAACAATAAATTTGATTAAATTATTATTGTTTTCTTGCAATTTGAGCCATTAATTCTGCTTCAGCAACTAATTTTCCATTAGCGTAAGCATTCGCCTGCATATGACAAATTCCTCTTCTAATAGGAGAAATCAAATCACATTTAAAAATCAAGGTATCACCAGGTAATACTTTATGCTTAAACTTAACATTATCTATTTTCATAAAATAAGTCAAATAATTTTCAGGATCCGGAACTGTACTTAAAACCAAAATCCCACCTGTCTGTGCCATTGCTTCAACAATCAATACACCCGGCATTACCGGTGCATCAGGAAAATGCCCAACGAAGAAATTTTCATTCATGGTAACATTTTTCAATCCAACTACATGAGTTGATGACATTTCTATAATTCTGTCTATCAGCAAAAATGGAGGTCTGTGAGGCAAAACAGCCATAATTTTATGAATATCCATCAAAGGCTCCTGATTTAAATCATAAACAGGAATATGGTTTCTTTGCTCAATTTTTATAATTTTTGCTAATTTTTTAGCAAATTGCGTATTAACATAATGGCCTGGTTTATTAGCTATGATTTTCCCCTGAATTCGAACTCCAATTAAAGATAAATCTCCAATAACATCCAAAAGTTTATGTCTTGCTGCTTCGTTTGGATAATGTAATGTCAAATTATCAAGAACGCCGTTTGGTTTAACAGAAATTTCGTCTTTTCCAAAAGCTCTCTTAAGATTTTCCATTGTAGCATCAGAAATCTCTTTATCTACATAAACAATAGCATTATTTAAATCACCTCCTTTTATTAGTCCATTTTCTAATAAAGACTCTAATTCATGTAAAAAACTAAAAGTTCTTGAATTTGAAATTTCATCTTTAAAATCAGCAATGCTTTTCAAAGTGGCGTTTTGAGTACCCAAAACTTTAGTGCCAAAATCTACCATCGTTGTAACCTGATAATCATCACTTGGCATGACCAAAATCTCACTTCCCGTAGTTTCATCAGTAAATGAAATTACTTCTTTTACTACATAAACATTACGTTTTGCATCTTGTTCTTCAGTCCCGGCATTTTCAATGGCTTCAACAAAATATTTTGAAGAACCATCCATAATTGGAAGTTCTGAAGCATTTAATTCAATAATAACATTATCCAGATCACAACCTACTAATGCTGCTAAAACGTGTTCAGGGGTTTGAATTTTTACACCTAATTTTTCTAAATTGGTACCTCTTTGTGTGTTAACAACATAATTAGCATCAGCTTCAATAACTGGTTGGCCTTGCAAGTCAATTCTAACAAAAGTGAAACCATTATTAATAGGAGCAGGTTTAAAAGTCATTGTAACTTCTTTTCCAGTATGCAATCCAACTCCTGTTAGTGAAATTTCATTTTTGATGGTTTTCTGTTTAACCATTATTTCCATTTTTTGGGTTTATTATTTGTTTTTTTAATTCTTCTAATTCGGCAACAATCTTAGGTAAGTTTTTAAAATGAACATACGATTTACTAAAATCGCTATAACCAAACGTAGGACTTCCCTGTAAAGTTTCATCATTTTTAATGTTTCTTGCAACACCCGATTGAGCCTGAAGTCTAACATTATTCCCTATTATCAAATGGCCTGCAATACCAACCTGTCCTCCAATCATACAGTTTTCCCCTATTTTTGTAGAACCAGCAACTCCTGATTGAGCTGCTATTACTGTATTTTTACCAATCTCTACATTATGCGCAATCTGAATTTGATTGTCTAATTTTACTCCTTTTCTAATAATCGTAGAGCCAAGGGTAGCTCTGTCTATAGTAGTATTGGCACCAACATCTACATTATCTTCAATAATAACATTGCCTATTTGTGGTACTTTCTTATATTCTCCATCTTCATTTGGGGCAAAACCAAAACCATCAGCTCCAATAATAGTTCCTGAATGAATGGTACAATTATTACCAATTATAGTTTCAGAATAAATTTTAGCGCCCGCAAAAATATGTACATTATTTCCAATAATAACATTATCTCCAATAAAACTGTTTGGATATATTTTTACATTATCACCCAAAACTACATTTTGACCTATATAACTAAAACTTCCCAAATATAAATTTTCCCCATATTTAGTTCCTTCAGATATAAAAGTTTGTGGCTCAATTCCGTTTTTATTTAATTTTACCTGATTATAAAATTCTAAAAGTTTAGAAAAAGACACATACGCATCCTCAACTTTAATCAAAGTTGTTGCAATGTCAGACTCAGGCACAAAAGAATCATTAACTATTGTTACAGATGCTTTTGTGGTATAAATGTGATTGATGTATTTAGGATTTGCCAGAAAAGTAAGTGAGCCCTCTTCTCCTTCTTCAATTTTAGAGAGTCTATAAACTTCTGCATTGGGATTTCCAATAACTTCTCCTTCTAAAATTCCTGCTATTTGTTCTGCTGTAAATTTCATCTTATTGGATTCTATTTTTTATACGAATAAGATGGAACTCTCTACATAACGTTCTACTTATATTCAAAAAAAATGTATTAGTTCGTTTCATTCCGACAAAAATATAAAAAATAGGTTTTAAATATTAATTTTAGATTAGTTGTTTTGGAAAACAGATGTAATATTTTGTTACCAGTTTAGATAATGATTTCAAATTCAACTGATCAGATGCTTCAACAACATCTTCAATTGTTCTATCTTTTTTAAAAATTCGTATCGGTTCTGCTTCTTTACTGTAAGCCTGATTTTTAATTTTTCCTCTAAAGATAAAATATTCGGCTTCTGCAAGGGAGATATTATGCTCATGAGCAAATTCTTCTTTCATTGTTTGCGATTCTTCTATCGGAATCTTCTCAGCACTCATTTTAATTTTCAATAAATCCCTATTGATAATCATTTTACTTAAAGTTGAAAGTATAAAGTCATCTTGCCTTTGCCATGCTTTTAAAGCACCAATAATATCAAAATCATCTAATTGAGAAAATAAATCTAATATTTCAGCATTAAAATTTCCTAGTGTAATCTTGTTTTCCATGAAATATAAAAGTGATTCACTACAAGGTAAATTTATTCCTTTCAAGGTCAATTCTTTGGCTCTTTTTAAAACTTTCATCAAAATCAATTCTGCCACTAAACTGGTTTTATGCAAATAAGCCTGCCAATACATTAATCGCCTTGACAGCAAAAATTTTTCTACTGAATAAATTCCTTTTTCCTCAATAACTAAAACACCTTCAACTACATTCATCATCTGAATCAATCGTTCAGAATTGACATTCCCTTCAGCAACACCAGTATAAAAGCTATCACGTTTCAAATAATCCATTCGATCCATATCCAACTGACTGGAAATCAATTGCAACATGAATTTCCTATGATAATCACCTTTAAAAACCTGAATTGCCAAACTTAATTTTCCTTCAAATTCTTCATTTAGCTGATTCATAAACAAAAGCGAAATAGCTTCATGATTAACATCTTCAACGATGCTTTTTTCCATCGCATGCGAAAAAGGTCCGTGTCCAATATCATGCAATAAAATAGCAATATATAAAGCATTTTCTTCTTCAGATGAAATAACTACACCTTTAAAACGGAGTGTTTCGATTGCTTTTTGCATCAAATGCATACAACCCAGAGCATGATGAAAACGTGTATGATTAGCTCCCGGATAAACCAAATACGATAATCCCATTTGTGAAATACGACGTAAACGTTGAAAATAGGGATGCTGGATTAAATCATAAATAAGCTCATTCGGAATGGAAATAAAGCCATAAATGGGGTCATTGAATATTTTTAACTTATTGATATGATTCACTATTCTGGTTATTTTTTAGGTCAACAAATATAAGTAATTAACTATAAACTGTTTTCTGTTTTTAGTTTTAAAAAGTAAAAAGAAATGATTTTGCTGAAAACATTACAATTTAAAAACAAAACACTGATTACCAATACTTAAATTCAGAATTAATTAAAACACATCAGATTCTTATTGCTTGCATTTTTAATGTTAATAACTAAAGGATTAATTTTAGTGTTGTTATAAACTGAGTCATTTTCAAAATTAATATATTTGAGAGTAACAAAAATTTAGAAAATCATGAGAATAGAAACCGATCTGAAATTAGGCTTTAAAGATGTAATGATCAGACCTAAAAGATCCACTTTAAAAAGCAGATCTGAAGTATCTTTAGAAAGAAATTTTAAATTTTTGCACAGTACAACATTGTGGACAGGAATTCCAATTATGGCAGCCAATATGGATACCGTCGGTACTTTTGAAATGGCTGCTGCTTTATCCAAAGAAAAGCTTTTCACTGCGATACACAAGCATTACTCGCTTCAGGAGTGGAATGCTTTTTTACAAACCGTTCCCTCCGATTTTTATAATTATATTGCTATTAGTACAGGAACAGGCAAAGAAGATGCCAGTAAAATTGCTGAAATTATTAAAGCAAATCCACTACTGAAATTCATTTGCATTGATGTTGCCAATGGATATTCAGAACATTTTGTACAATTTTTAAAACAAACACGCAAACAATACCCTGACAAAGTCATTATTGCCGGAAATGTGGTAACAGGCGAAATGACAGAAGAGTTATTATTAGCCGGAGCTGATATTGTAAAAGTCGGGATTGGCCCTGGATCGGTTTGTACAACCCGTGTAAAAACAGGCGTTGGATATCCACAGCTTTCAGCCATTATTGAATGTGCAGATGCAGCTCATGGCTTGGGTGGACACATCATTAGTGACGGAGGATGCAGTACGCCGGGGGATGTTGCAAAAGCTTTTGGTGCAGGTTCAGATTTTGTTATGCTTGGTGGAATGTTTGCCGGACATAGTGAAAGTGGTGGTGAACTGATCGAAATTAACGGTGAAAAATTCAGACAATTTTACGGAATGAGTTCTACAACTGCAATGGACAAACATGTTGGCGGTGTAGCCGAATACAGGGCAAGTGAAGGAAAAACGGTTCAGGTTCCATTCAAAGGTAAAGTAATAAATACTGTTTTGGATATTTTGGGAGGCTTACGAAGTACCTGTACTTACGTTGGTGCTTCCAGACTGAAAGAACTGACGAAACGCACCACATTTATCAGGGTCAGTGAACAGGAAAATCAAATTTTCACTAAATAATTAAATATTTAAAAAACATTTTTCAAATTGAACATGATTACAATTTCAGAAGCAATAGCAGAAGACATCAAGACCATTCAGCAAATAACATATATAACGTGGCCAATTACGTATGGCAAAATTCTATCCAGAGAACAATTAGATTATATGTTGGATTTAATTTATTCTGATAAAGCCTTAAATGATCTATTAGAGAAAAAAGAACAATTATTTTATCTAATTTTAGAAGATGAAACTACTTTAGGTTTCATTGCAATTGAACACAATTATAAAGATGAATCCGTAACGAGAATTCATAAAATCTATCTTTTACCGGAAACACAAGGAAAAGGCATTGGAAAAAAAGTCATTGAAGGGATAGAAAAAATGGCTTTAAAAAATCACTCAAAAGCTTTATCTTTAAATGTAAACCGGTTTAATTCTGCTTTAGGTTTTTATAAAAAAATAGGTTTTGAGGTTATGGATGAAGTCAATATTGAGATTGGAAACGGATATTTGATGGAAGATTATGTGATGGAAAAGAAATTATAATCAACTTACAACAACATCATGTTTAAACAATAAACCTTTTACTTCATTCAAAGAAAAAATGGCTTTTTTGAGTTTCGTTTTGGATGGATCAATTGTATAATTAAAACTGTTTCTAAAATCGGCTTTATTAGCAATTGCTTTATCAAATTCGGATCGGTACAAATCACAATTATCAAAAACCACACCTGTAAGATCTGTAGCCATAAAATCGACTGCCACTAAACTGCAATTTGTAAAAGTGGTTCCTTTTATTTTTAAAGTATAAAATTTAGAAAAATCCAAAATACAATCGTTAAAATGTATCTCAAAAATGAGTTTGTCACACATAGCAAAATTTACCTCTTTGATTTCACAGCGGTTAAAAGTGGCTGTTCTAAAAGCGACATAATTAATTTTTGCTACACTAAAAATACAGTCATTAAAAACGCAATCAATAAATGTAACGACTAAAAAAGTACAGGCAGAAAAGTTACAATTATTAAAAACACAACATTCAAATTCCTTGAAATTAGCTCCATCCTTATCGTAAATGATCCAATTATATTCTTTATCAAGGAGATATTCACTATTCATTAATTAATTGATTATTTAGTTCAAAATAAAAACGCAAGAATCAAATGTATGATAATTGCGTTTAGATTATGAATATAATTTTACTAATTTATTTTTTGTGCACTCTTCTTAAAAGGAAAATAGCAATTACAAAAAAGATTGCTAGAAACACGATTGCCAAACGAGGACTTCCGGTTATCTGATCGATAATTCCGTACAGACACATTCCGATAACAATTCCTATTTTTTCGGCAACATCATAAAAACTAAAAAAAGAAGCTGTATCTTCTGTTTCAGGCAATAATTTTGAATAGGTTGACCGAGATAAAGCCTGAATTCCACCCATTACAAATCCGGCTACTGTCGCCATTACATAAAAATGTATGGGTAAAGTAATGAAAAAGGCAAGCGCACAAAAGACTGCCCAAATAGTGTTAATTACAATTAAGGTTGGAATATTACCGAATTTCTCAGAAGCCCTTGAAGTCAAAACAGCTCCGATTACAGCGACCAACTGTATAATTAAAATACAAATAATCAAGCCAGTTGTACTTTCTTCTTTAGATGACCATGTAATTTCCTGCGCTCCAAAATAAGTCGCTACCAGCATTACAGTCTGAACCGCCATACTTGATACGAAAAATCCACCTAAATATCTTTTTAAAGGAATATTATTTTTTAATATAGCCCAAACTTTTTTCAATTCTTTAAAACCATTAAATACAACATCTTTCGATAACTTTTGATTGGCTTCTTTACTTCCTTTAGGTAAAAAATAATAGCTATACTGACTGAACAAAATCCACCACACTCCCACCATTACGAAAGAATACCGCATAGCTTTCATAGCCGCTTCGCCATCTGTTCCCGTGATTCCAAAAACTTTTGGCTTCATAATCATTGCTAAATTTATAATCAGCAAAATTACACTCCCAATATAACCTAAAGAATACCCTTTGGCACTAATTTTATCCTGTTGTTCAGGGAAAGCAATATCAGGCAAATATGAATTATAGAAAACCAAACTTCCCCAGTAACCAATAAGCCCAAGAAAGTAAAATAATAATCCGATGTAAATATTTTCAAGATTAAACCAGTATAATCCCATGCAGGATAAAGCTCCAACATAGCAGAAAAATTTCATGAAAGATTTTTTATTCCCAACATAATCTGCAATACCGGATAATAAAGGCGAAAAAAAGGCTACAAATACAAAAGCAAATGCTGTTGTAAAACTAATTAGGGCTGTATTTTTTAATTCTAATCCGAAAACTTCTAGATAATGTCCTCTCTCAGAAAATAAGGCTTCATAAAAAATAGGAAATACCGCTGATGCAATTGTAAGGGTGTAAACTGAATTGGCCCAATCATAAAAGGCCCAGGCATTCAATAATTTTTTACTCCCTTTTGGTAGGTTTGTCATGGTTTTGGTTTTGAAGGCTAATTTATTTATTTTTTCTTATAATCATCACGAATCTTCATTAATAAATAATCAATGATTTGTTTGCTTTAAATTTTTTATTGATGATGATAAGGTTCATTTCGTAAAATAGTAAAACCGCGATATAACTGCTCTATAAAAAACAAACGCACCATCTGATGTGAAAAAGTCATTAGCGAAAGCGAAATTTTCCCTTGTGCTTTACTATAAACTGTTTCTGAAAAACCATAAGGACCGCCAATTACAAAAACAAGCGTTTTAATTCCGGAGTTCATCTTTTTTTGTAATTCTTCAGAAAAACCAATACTTGAAAAGGTTTTTCCATTTTCATCCAACAAAATTAATTGATCAGTTGGCGTTAATTTAGACAGAATCAACTCGCCTTCTTTCTCTTTTTGCTGGCTTTCTGATAAATTCTTTACGTTTTTAATATCCGGAATAATTTCTAAATCAAATTTGATATAAAACGACAAGCGTTTCGTATAATCATCGATTAACGTCTGCAATGATTTGTTATCCGTTTTACCTATGGCGATAAGTTTGATGTTCATGTAAGTAAATTATATTTTGTTCTCAAAAACAGTTTCATAATGCTCCACAACAGGAAACGGTTCATAATATTCATGCAAAATTCTTCTCCATTCTAAATAAGCTTCTGATGTCCTAAAACCAATTGTGTGATCTTCAAGAGTATTCCAATTAACCATTAAAAGATACTTCTTCTCGACTTCGAGGCATTTCTCTAAACGATGTCCCAAATATCCTTGGATAGAAGAAATATATTGACTTGCCTTTATAAAATCAACTTCAAACTGACTTGCTAAATGTGGTTTAATAAAAAGAATCGCCGTTTCTAATATCATAATTTTAATTTTTAGAGAATTGGTTTTCAAATGTTTTAAATCTGGAATCCAAATCCTTCAATAATTGCTTTTTAATTGATGCGTCCTGAATAAAACTGTAATTAATGCTGTTATAAACATATTTTTTTATTTTTGCGTATGAAACATCAGAATATCTTTTGGCTAATAAAACGTATTGTTCTGTCATATTGGTTCGCAAAATTCCTGCATCATCAGTACTGATTACAATTGGCACATTAAATTCTTTGTAAAGTGTAAAAGGATGCCTTCCTTCTTTTACTTTCAAAATAAATTCGTTACTGGCTAAATTGATCTCAATCGGAATCTTATTTTTTGACATGTAGCGTAATAAATCATATGAATTAGCTTCATAAGCAATATCAACTCCATGACCAATTCTATTAGCTCCTGCTGTGTAAATCGCCGAGTTAATATGCCATGTTAAATCTTCAGGCTGAACTAATCCCAATGTCAATTCGCCTGCATGAAGCGTATATTCTACATCAGGAAATTTTGAATGGCAGTATTTAAACATAACCATGTGTAGCCAATAATCTTTCATTGAATTTTCGCCATGCTCTGGAGAAACAATGTTTACACCTGCAACCAATTTACTATCATTAGCAGAAATAAAAGCAATAACCAGATTTTTAAACAAATCTACAGGCTCCATAAAACGTAATACAAAATTCTGATAACGCATGGTAAAACGCTTGTCATCAATTTTTAAGTCTTTATGTAGTTTTGTAATAAAATTGATATTGAAATTTTCTGCATATTTTTTAGCGTCTTTCTGCTGAATTGATTTAAACAAATCGTCTAGAAGTTTTAAAACTGCCTTTTCATCTTTTTGAATTGCAGCCCGACGAAGTTTTGAGTTAAAATCACTCAAATCATCTACTTTCATATCACAAGGAATGATCGATAATTGTGTCTCGATATAACTCACATTTTCTGATAGTGCGCGCTTTTTTAACTCCAATAAACCCTCGGCAAAATGACCATCGATAACAGGAAAAAATTTATCGAAAGAATCAAAAAACAAATCATCTGAAGGGACTGAAACGCCATTGTAATCTTTTGCAGACCATGTTTGCATGACTTTCTGCTGATAGAATTCCAACTGTCCTTTATTTTTAAGGGATGAAAAAGTTTCCCAATTACCTTTTGAAGATTTGGCTTTAGCTACTTGCATAGTTTCCAGATTGAGATAAAAATCTTCTGTAATAGCTCTTTCCAAAAGAGGTTCAGCATAAATAGATCCCGAAAAATGATGGTGTAAATCGCCTCCCTTTGGCATTTGTTGAAAAAAAGCTGTTAGGGCAGCTTCATTATTTCTAATTTTCTCTAAATAATTTTCAGCAGATTGCGAAAAATTCAATTGTGTTAGCAAGAAACAGAAAAGTGTAATTATCCTCGTCATACTCTAAGTTTAAATTACATGCAAATATAGTCAATTTTGAAGAAATGTAAGATATCCGCATAAATCCATTTTTTAGTATCTAATGTATCTTAATGCTTTAAAGTAACATTTTAAAAACATCATTACCCATTTTTTAATGTATTTATGACGTTTTATTCATTAAATTATTGAAATAAAAACAAATAAACATTTTTTACCAAATCTATATTTTAAAGAATCATCAAAAAATTAAAATTAACTCCAGCACTATTACGATTTCAATTTTTCTTTTATAAATGATTCTTCTCTTTTTAAATGTAAAATTGACTGTTTCCTGAATTTTTATATTCTGTATTTATGTTTCAATTTGTTTGTTTAACTTTGTTCAAAACATATAAAATGAAACAATTAGTTATATTACTTATTGCTTTTGCTACATTTTCTTGTACAAATGCTCAAAAGACCAATTTTTCTGAAGAAGCTCTATCTGAAAAATTATCAGCTACAGATGAAAGTCAGGTTGCATTCAAAGATATCCTGAATAAATATAAAGGAAAAACTTTAGTCATTGAAGTTTGGGCTTCCTGGTGCGGTGACTGTGTAAAAGCAATGCCAAAAGTAAAAGAGCTTCAGGCAAACAATCCAGATGTGACCTATTTATTCCTCTCGGCAGATAAAACAGCTGATAAATGGAAGGCCGGAATTGAAAAACATGAATTAAAAGGCGACCATTTTATGATGAATGACGGTATGAAAGGTATTTTTGGAAAAGCAATTGACCTGGACTGGATTCCAAGATACATCATTGTTGATAAAACCGGTAAAATAGTATTATACCGTGCCATTGAAACTGATTTTGATAAAATCAATAAAACATTAAAAGAACTGAAATAGAGTGAGTTCTCAATTTCATTTCATATAAAATCTAAAAAAAAAATTAATAACTGTCCAAAATGAGAAAACAAATTGTTGCAGGAAACTGGAAAATGCATAAAAATGCTGAACAAACCGAAGAATTATTGAATGAATTAATTACAAAAATACCCGCAAAAACGAACGCTCAGGTAATTGTTGCACCAACATTTGTAAATTTAGCAGCTGCTGTTGCCAAATTAAAAAATACAACTATTGGAGTTTCAGCTCAAAATGTTCATCAGGCTGAAGGCGGAGCTTTTACAGGAGAAATTTCTGCCGATATGTTAAAAAGTATTGGAGTAAATACTGTAATATTAGGACACTCAGAGAGAAGAGCTATATTTAACGAAACTGATGCTTTAATTGCGAATAAAGTGGATACAGCTTTAAAACACGAACTTACAGTAATATTCTGCTTTGGTGAAGAATTAAAAGATCGTCAATCTGACAATCACTTTAATATTGTTGAAAATCAATTACGAGACGGATTATTTCATATTTCAAAAGAATCTTGGTCAGATATAGTTTTAGCTTATGAACCAGTTTGGGCAATTGGAACTGGCGAAACAGCATCTCCAGGACAAGCTCAGGAAATGCATGAATTTATTAGAGAGACTATCCGTAAAGCATTTGGAAATGAGATTTCTGATGAAGTTTCAATCTTATATGGTGGTTCAGTAAAACCTGAAAATGCTAAAGAAATCTTCTCTAAACCAGACGTAGATGGTGGTCTAATTGGAGGAGCCGCCTTAAAAGCAGAGGATTTTCTTGCTATTGTAAATGCAATTTAATAGTCTTTATCAATAAAAAAATACCGATAAATTAATCTTTATCGGTATTTTTTTTATAATTTAAATCAATCTGTTACTCTGTAATATCTGAACTTGTCACATAAAAATCTTTACTTATTTCAAAATTTATTTTATCACCCGTTATTTTTTCAGATTTCCATTCGGCCGTAGGTTTTAACCAGACTTCACTCCCATTTAATTTTACTTTCACTGGCATATCAAATTCTGCAACACAATTTGTCCAATGGTAATCAAAAAATCCGTCTTTAAAAATATATTCTAAAACCGGAATTTGTGTGGTTGTTAAATACTGAACAAAGACTCTGTTAAAGTTAATTCCAGACTGATCATTAACATAATCTTCTATTTGCTTAGAAGTCACCGTTTGATGATAAAATGTACTATTTAAACCTCTCAAAATCGATCTCCATTTCAAATCATCATTGATTATTTGCCGAATCATATGAAGCATATTCGCTCCTTTTGGATACATATCACCTGATCCTTCATTGTTTACATTATAATGACCAACAATCGGGATATCATTTTGTATATTTTTTCTACAACCTATTACATATTCTGCTGCAGCTTCTTTTCCATAATAATATTCTAAAAATAAACTTTCAGAATAATTCGTAAAACTCTCATGAATCCACATATCTGCAATATCTTTATAAGTGATATTATTTGCAAACCATTCATGTCCTGATTCA
Source organism: Flavobacterium sp. W22_SRS_FK3 (assembly GCF_052113665.1). Classification (NCBI taxonomy): domain Bacteria; kingdom Pseudomonadati; phylum Bacteroidota; class Flavobacteriia; order Flavobacteriales; family Flavobacteriaceae; genus Flavobacterium; species Flavobacterium sp. W22_SRS_FK3. The sequence continues at coordinate 16,822 of NZ_JBGQOF010000036.1, forward strand.
TGAATAATAATAAAATCAAATTTTAAGCCCCAGCCAGTACCACTCAAATCACGTCCTAAATATCCATTTCTATACTGATTACCATAAGTTACACTGCTTTGATGCTCCATTCCTAAATAGGGTGCTTCCACTAATTTATAGCTGTCTTCATAAAATGGATATGGTCCGAACCAATATTCAAAAGCTTTAAGCATCTTTGGAACATCTTTAAATTGCTCTTTCGCTAAAACCAAATTGTCTCTTAAAACATAATAATCACAGTCCAAATTTCCTTTTTCACCTTTGTATTTTTCAGAAAAATTTACATAATCCCCAATATTAATATTTACACCATAATTGTTAATTGGGTTTGAAACATACCAATTATAAGTTTTTGTTCCGTCTTTTTCTTTCTTTAGACTTTGTAATCTTCCGTTTGAAACATCTGTCAAATTGCCAGGAACATTAACACTAATCAACATATTTTCTACTTCATCATACATATGATCTTTACATGGCCACCAGACACTTGCACCCAAACCCTGACAAGATGAAGCAATAAAATCTTTACCATTTTTATCTTTTTTCCAGGTGATACCACCATCCCAAGGCGGTTTAATTGCTTCTTTTGGAATACCTTGATATGAAATAACTATTTCTTTAGTTTCACCAACCTTTTGATCCTCAATCAAATCAATAAAAAAAACATTTCCTTCCCTATTAAAATTCAAATCTTTTCCGTCTTGTATAACTTTTGAAATTTTCATGGGTTCCTGCAAATCGATCTGCATTTTTTTATGCTTTTTTAAAACTTTATATCGAACAGTATTTGATCCCGAAATACTCTTGTCATGAGTATTTACTTTTATATCCAAATGATAGTATAGTAAATCCCACCAAGCTCTTTCTGGTGTAATGCTCCCTCTTAGTGTATCCTGATGTGTAAATGTTTTTGCTTTTTTATCAAGCAGTCCTTGTGCATTACTTGAAAAAATTGTAAAAAGAAAAATAAAAAAGATTTTATTTCTATCCATTGATTTATAAAAATTTAAATTAATATGCTAAATTATTGATAAAATTAAACTTTCAAAGATTTTCTTTTAAATATCTATCAAAAAGTCTCAAATATTTAAAAACAAAAAACCCTTCATCGTTGATGAAGGGTTTTTAAAAGAAAGGCGACGACATACTCTCCCACAAAACT
>NZ_JBGQOF010000037.1:0-16435 GCF_052113665.1 Flavobacterium sp. W22_SRS_FK3
CAGTATCTATTCGTATGCTTGTCAGTATTTCGAAGAACGCCTGTCGCTGTTGCGGGTGCAAAAGTAACACCTTTATTGAGTTCTGCAAGCTTTTTAGATTGATTTTTCTGATGGTTTTCAAACCTTTTTCTTAACTTACTGGAAACATAAGTTTTACATTTCAAACTTTTTTTAAATTATATAAGTTTTTTCCTATTTAAAGATTATTTTAGTAATAAATAGCTTTTCAAAGAGGTTCTTTTTAACAGCTCAATAGCATCTTGCTCCTTTTTTTGAGGATAATTACATACATACAAAACGCTTTTTATCTTGTCTTGTCTATTGCAAGCAGGCTTATTGCATAAAATACTAACTTTCCTTCATATTTTCTATGTTTAATGGCATACATACAATAAGCATACTATTATTTGATGATTATAATACTTATAGAGTTTAGAGTTCTTTTCCTTTTACTTATATACAGCATAACATACACGCAAGATCTTATCAATACTACAACCTTAGCCCCGATGGAAGGGAAAATCCTTTTGCGCCGGGGTTCGGCGTAAAAGATTTGGAAGGACAGCGGAATTAAGCTCCTGAAAAAAAATACACTTCCACAAAACATTAACCATCCTTAATATATAGTCAAAAAACACCTCGTATATATTATAGTAGAAACTTGTACATTATATATTGTATGTATTTTAGTAATGCCTTATATTTGCATTCACAAAATTATAAACAATGATTAAGATTACTTTACCCGATGGGTCGATTAGAGAGTTCGCTTCAGGCGTTACTCCGATGGAGGTTGCTAAAAGCATTAGTGAAGGATTTGCAAGAAATGTGATTTCGGCAGCCTTTAATGGTACAACAATAGAAACCGAAACCCCATTAACGACCGACGGTAGTCTTATTTTATACACCTGGAATGACGACGAAGGAAAGAAAGCTTTCTGGCACTCGACGTCGCACGTGATGGCTCAGGTTCTTGAGGAGTTTTATCCTGGGGCTAAATTAACGCTAGGACCAGCGATTGCGAATGGATTTTATTATGATGTAGATTTTGAAGGAGAAAAAATTACTGATACCGACTTTAAAAGGATTGAAGACCGTGTTTTAGAAATCTCCAGAGAGAAACATGAATTTAAAATGCGTCCTGTTTCTAAAGCTGATGCATTGGAAATGTATAAAGACAACGTTTATAAGACTGAATTGATTACGAATCTTGAAGATGGAACAATTACTTTTTGCGATCATTCGACTTTTACAGATTTATGTCGTGGTGGACACATTCCGAATACCGGAATTATCAAAGCGATGAAAATCATGAGTGTTGCCGGCGCTTATTGGAGAGGTGATGAAAAGAACAAACAGTTAACTCGCGTTTATGGAACCTCTTTCCCAAAACAAAAAGACTTGACTGAATATCTTTTACTTCTTGAGGAAGCAAAACGTCGTGATCACCGTAAATTAGGTAAAGAACTGGAATTGTTTGCTTTTTCTCAGAAAGTTGGACAAGGATTGCCTTTATGGCTGCCAAAAGGAGCTGCATTGAGAGATCGTTTGGAACAATTCTTGAAAAAAGCGCAAAAGAAAGCAGGATACGAACAAGTAGTTACGCCACATATCGGTCAGAAAGAGCTTTATGTATCTTCTGGTCACTATGCTAAATATGGTGCTGATAGTTTTCAGCCAATACACACTCCTGCAGAAGGCGAAGAGTTTTTATTAAAACCTATGAACTGCCCTCACCATTGTGAAATTTACAATGTGAGACCTTGGTCGTATAAAGATCTACCAAAGCGTTATGCCGAATTTGGTACCGTATATAGATATGAGCAGTCTGGTGAATTGCATGGTTTAACTCGTGTAAGAGGATTTACTCAGGATGATGCTCACATTTTCTGTACTCCAGAGCAATTAGATGAAGAGTTTAAAAAAGTAATTGACTTGGTACTTTATGTATTTGGTTCGTTAGGTTTTGAAAACTTTACAGCTCAAATTTCATTAAGAGATCAGGAAAACAGAGAAAAGTATATTGGTTCTGATGAAAACTGGGAGAAAGCTGAAAATGCTATTATCAATGCTGCAGCTGACAAAGGCTTGAATACTGTAGTAGAATATGGCGAGGCTGCTTTTTATGGCCCGAAGCTTGACTTTATGGTAAAAGATGCTTTAGGAAGACAATGGCAATTAGGTACAATTCAAGTCGATTATAACTTACCTGAGCGTTTTGAATTAACCTATAAAGGTGCTGATAATGAATTGCATCGACCAGTTATGATCCACAGAGCTCCTTTTGGTTCGATGGAACGTTTTATCGCTATTTTGCTAGAGCATACTGCAGGAAATTTCCCACTTTGGCTAATGCCCGAACAGGCTATAATCTTGTCTTTGAGCGAGAAATACGAAATATATGCTAAAAAAGTTTTAGATTTGCTAGAAAATCACGAAATTCGCGCCCTAATTGACAACAGAAGTGAGACAATTGGTAAGAAAATTAGAGATGCAGAAATGCAAAAAATACCATTTATGCTGATTGTTGGTGAGGAAGAAGAGAAAAACGGAACAATTTCTATTCGTCGTCATGGTCAAGAAGGAAAAGGGAATATTACAGTTACAATTGATGAATTTGTCGCTATTGTAAACGAAGAAATAAAAAAGACATTAAAAGTTTTTACAGTTTAACTTAAATTATAAAGTCATAGCAATAAGAAGCAACAGAGGTTATCAACCTCGAGTAGAAAAAAAAGATGCCCACAGAATAAACAATCTTATTCGTGGTGTACAAGAAGTAAGACTAGTAGGCGAAAACATCGAACCAGGTGTATTTAAGCTTGCAGAAGCGTTACGTTTGGCAGATCAATTCGAATTGGATTTAGTTGAGATATCGCCAAACGCTGAGCCGCCAGTTTGTAAAATCATGGATTATAAGAAATTTGTTTACGAACAAAAGAAACGTGATAAGGTTTTAAAAGCTAAGTCTACACAAGTTGTAGTAAAAGAAATTCGTTTTGGTCCTCAAACTGATGAGCATGATTACGAATTTAAAAGAAAGAATGCAGAGAAATTCTTAAAAGAGGGTGCTAAATTAAAAGCATTCGTATTCTTTAAAGGGCGTTCTATTATCTATAAGGATCAGGGACAAATTTTATTACTACGTTTGGCTACAGATTTAGAAGAATATGGTAAAGTTGAAGCTATGCCTGTTTTAGAAGGAAAGAGAATGATCATGTTCATTGCTCCGAAGAAGAAAAAGTAATTATTTGCTATAAGCAATAAGCTCTAAGCTTTAAGCAATCAGTATATTTAAATTTTTGCCTAAAGCCTAAAGCCTAAAGCCTAAAGCTTTTGAAAATATAAGTAAGTAAGAATAAATTAAAACACTAGGAAAAAATGCCTAAAATGAAAACCAAATCTAGCGCCAAGAAACGTTTTAAAGTTACTGGTTCTGGAAAGATTAAAAGAAAGCATGCTTTTAAAAGTCACATCTTGACTAAAAAATCTAAAAAACGTAAATTAGCTTTGACACACTCAGCGCTAGTTCACTCTACAGATATGAAAAGCATTAAACAACAATTAAGAATTATCTAATAATTCTTTAGGTTAAAAAATTATTTATATAACCTTGGAGTATGGCTTTTAAGTTCCTTTGATTCAATTCAGGACGCCTGCTACAAAAACACATTAAAATTATGCCAAGATCGGTAAATTCAGTTGCTAAAAGAGCAAGAAGAAAAAAAATAATGAAGCAAGCCAAAGGTTTCTTTGGTAGACGTAAAAACGTTTGGACAGTTGCTAAGAATGCAGTAGAGAAAGCAATGTGCTACGCTTACCGCGATAGAAAACAAAACAAAAGAAATTTCCGTGCATTATGGATTCAACGTATCAATGCTGGAGCCAGATTGGAAGGAATGTCTTATTCTCAATTCATGGGTAAAGTTAAAGCTAACGGAATCGAATTGAACCGTAAAGTTCTTGCAGATTTAGCTATGAACCACCCTGAAGCTTTCAAAGCAATACTTAATAAAGTAAAATAAACGTTTTATAAACTCAATTTAGATTACTTACTTATCATAGAAAACCATTCGCAAAGCGAATGGTTTTTGCTTTTATAGCTGTTTTTAATTCTACATAACTATAGAAAATATAAATTTGTACTATGAAAATTATTCCCTTTTTGTTTATATTCTATAATTTAACAATCGTAGCACAACAAAATAAGATTGACAAAAAACCTGTCAATACAATAATTGGTATGGTTTATAAACGAGACAATAACTGCATTTCTGAAATTGACAGAGCAAAAAAAGATTTTAAATCAAAAGAAGTCTATTATAACGTTATGCCTAATGGATATACTGACAAAGATCATAATAGGTCTTTTCCGTTTTTAACCGAATTGCTCAAGAAAAAGGGAATACAATTTTTAACGTCACCAGAGACAGATGATGATTCATATTGGATGAAAACAAACAATGACAGCTATCAAATAAAAACTAATTGTTATTATAAAGCATCAAATGAACTACTGAATATAAAATACGGAGCAAACTTTACAAAAAATATAGAAAAAACAGCAGATAGCCTATAAGTAATGAGTAGAATAAATGATGAATTTGAATATCCAGACGAAGTTGATGACTATTGCTTAATCTATCCAAAAGCAAATGAATTTCTTAATCAAAAAAAATGAAATTTTAAAAGATTTTATATCGAACTTTAAGTTTTCTAATGGATTCGTGAAGAGTAAAAATAAAAGAGATTTTTTCGCAAAAACGAAATTTATAATAAAGAGAGACAATAGCGTTACAAATATTGTGATAGATATAAAATTTCCTAATATAGAAAATCAAAAGTTTGAAAATGATATCATAACTCAATTACGTAATTATATCGAAAATGCGAACTGGAATGCAGCTGTTGCGAGCGGTATAAAAATAAATAGTTCTTTTGAAATGAATTTCTATAATTAGATAATGAACTATTCACTTTCGATTTTTAACAATCAATTTAAGTAAATACATTTATAGAACCTTAATATTTGAATAAAATGCACTCAGCTCTTTTTGACCATATCCAGAAATTCGTAAACCTAGAACAAAAAGATATCAATATTTTAGAATCCAGTTTAGACATTTCCAAAATAAAAAAAAAGGAGAACGTATTACAAGAAGGCCAAATTTGCAACACGATGTATTTTGTAACCAAAGGTTGTTTCAGGCAATATATAATTAATTCGAAAGGAACAGAACAAACGCTTCAATTTGCTATTGAAAACTGGTGGATAACTGATTACTTAAGTTATCATAATGAGGTACCTTCTAACTTTTATATTCAGGCTATTGAGAATTGTGATGTGATTGCAATACAAAAGCCTGTTCTTGAATCTTTATTAATTAAGATTCCAAAATTAGAGCGTTATTTTAGAATTGTTTCCCAAAAAACTTTTGGCGCCGCACAGATGCGTATCAAATTTTTATTCACGATGTCGGCTGAGGAAAGATATCACTATTTTAGTAGTCAGAATCCAGAATTCGTTCAGCGTGTTCCTCAATACATGCTTGCCTCCTATCTTGATTTCTCTGCAGAATTTATGAGTAAAATAAGAGCAGGAAAAGTATAATGCTTATTTCTTGAAGTAGTTCAAGATTTATAAAATATGATTATCTGAACTTTGTTTCAACTTTAAAAACAAGTAAAATGAAACCAAGAATCGTTATCCCAACAGTTGCTCCTGAAGCTTATCAAGCCCTTATGAATTTAGAGAATTATATTTCTAAAACATCTTTGACTTCGACTCATAAAGAACTCATCAAAATTTGTGCTTCCCAAATAAATGGTTGTGCTTTCTGTATTAACATGCATACTGCAGATGCTCGAAAACATGGTGAAACAGAACAGCGTATTTACCTCGTAAGCGCTTGGCGTGAAGCTGATATTTATACTGAAGAAGAAAAAGCAATATTTGCCTTAACAGAAGAAGTAACTTTAATCAGTAATCATGTATCAGAAGAAACGTATCAAAATGCTGCCCGTTTATTTGATGAAAAATACTTAGCGGAAATTATCCTTGCTATTATTGCAATCAATTCATGGAATAGATTTGCTATTACAACAGGGTTAAGAGCAATATAATTCAATGAAATAATAACTAAAAAACCAAACTCCTCTAATTAGGGTTTGGTTTTTTTAATTTTTATCACTTATTTAAGAAGAAGCTACGTTTTTAATTTTTTCTTTTTTGCCGCCGGGAACAAAACATTATTCAAAATTAATCGATATCCCGGAGAATTAGGATGCAAATCCAAAACTGTTGGCGGATCACCTACCTGGTGTTGAAAATCCTCCGGATCATGTCCACCAAAAAAAGTAAACATTCCTTTCCCTTTTTCACCATGGATATAACGTGCTTCTCCATTTACTTCGCAAGTTCCCATAATCAAAACATTTGATTTAACTAATGCGGCATCAAAAGAAGTAGTCTGACCCATAAACCCTTTAACCAATTGAGTATGATTTTGACACAACATACTCGGAATTGGATCCCATTTTGCTGAAAACTCCATTAATGTAAAATAATCTTTTTCAGGGGAAATTCTACGTTTCATAGTCATATCAATATCTGAAAACTCATATTGCTCTGGTCTTCTTTCTAATGTAAAATCTTTAAATGCAAAAGAATTTCCATAATTCAATTTTGATTGATAATTAGATTCACTTGCATCACCATCAAACATAGCTTCGCAAATATCAACACCATCTGCAGCTAAAGAAATATCAAAACTATCAGTTGCAGAACACATTGCAAACATAAAGCCTCCTCCAATAACAAAATCCCTTATTTTTTTTGCCACCGCTCCTTTCTCTTGTGAAACTTTAGCATATCCTAATTTCTCTGCTAAAGCTTCCGCATCTTTTTTTTGATCAATATACCAAGGTGTATTTTTATAAGCAGCATAAAATTTGCCATATTGGCCTGTAAAATCTTCATGATGTAAATGCAACCAATCATATAGCAACAACTGATCAGTCAAGACCTCTTCATCATAAATTGGTGTAAACGGAATTTCAGCATACGTTAAAACCATTGTTACAGCATCATCCCAAGGTTGTTTTCCTTTTGGGGTATATACAGCAATTTTAGGTGCTTTTTCAAGAATAACGGATTCCATATTTTGAGAAGGGCTCGAAATTTCATCTAAAATGGAAGCTTCTTCAGTATCTGAAAGAATTTCAAAACTTACCCCACGAATCTTACACTCTTTGCGAATTTCATCAGTATCAGGCAGCAAAAATGAACCACCACGATAATTTAATAGCCAGCTTGCTTTATAATCTTTACTCAAACACCAATAGGTTATTCCATAAGCTTTAAGATGATTTTGCTGTGAAGTTTCATCCATAGGAAGAAGTATGAACGAAGCCTTAGCGGATAAAGATATTAACAACAATACAACATATAAACTTTGTCTCATTTTGATATAACTATTTATTGTAAAGGTATAAAGGAAGCATTAAAAAACCATGTAGAAATACTTATTTTACGGATTCAAAAAAATCGTTATTTTTTTATTATTTTTTTTTAGACCATAACAAAAACAAGTATAAATACTTACAAACAAAAAAAATATTCTGATTAAATTTGATAACCCAATAATAAACTTCAGAAAAATGAAAATTAAAGAAACTAATAAAGAATCGAAACACTTAAATCTATTACAAAAAATAGCTCTTTGCGTATTAGCAATTACTGTTATAGCATATTATATCTTATCCATTATTTTTTTTATCAAATAGAATTAAAGAGTCAAAACTGCAATTTGATTTTGAATAGCATACACTACTAATCCCGCAATATTTCTTGATTCGGTTTTAAGTAATAAATTATTTCTGTGTCCTTCTACAGTTCTGGGACTCAAAAAAAGTTCTTCTGCAATTTCGGCAGTTGTTTTTTGATTACAAATAAGCTGAAGTATCTCTATTTCACGAGGAGATAAAAAACCTGATTCTAAATTTATTTTCGCGTTTTTTGAATGTAAAACAGTATCTTGGATTGTTTTTAAAGTGTTTTCATTGTAAAAAAATCCTTTATTTGCAACTTCATTAATTGTATTGACTAAATCTTTTGGAGTTGTATTTTTTACTAAATAAGCAACTGCGCCCACCTGAATCATATTTGTTACGAATGATTTTGTATCATAACTAGTTAAAGCAATAATTTTAATTTCGGGAAAAAATTTTCGAATAACTTTAGTGGCTTCAACGCCATTTAAAACAGGCATTTTCAAATCCATAATAACAATATCCGGTTTAGTTTCGTTATTATTCAAATTTGAAATCAGTTCTTCTCCATTAGATGCTTCAAAAAGAACTTCAATATTTTTTTCTCTTTGTAGTAAAAAAGAAATTCCTTTACGAAATAAGACTTCGTCATCAACTAAAACTATTTTGATAAGAAGATCATTCATTTTCTTTTGGATATAAATCTTTTTTAGAATTTCGAAATTACAAAATTATATCATTAGTAACAATTCAATTAACCAAAAAACAATCAATTTTGTTAAAATGTAAAAAAAACTTCAACTCCTTTATTACTATCAGAGGTTATATTAATATTTCCATTTAAAAAAGATATTCTGCTATCAATGTTCTTCATTCCAAGTCCTCTCTGACTTTCAGAAGATTTAAAATCAAATCCTATCCCGTTATCCTTATAAAAACAGTTATTAATTCCGTTAACCTTATCAAAAATTATTGAGATTTCCGAAGCTTTCCCATGACGTAATGAATTATTCATCAACTCTTGCAAAATTCTAAAAACGTGTAAGTGCTTATCTTTTTCGTTTTCATCAAAATCAATTTTATTTTGATAATAAACTTTAACCGATTTACAGCTTTCAAATTCTTCACACAATTCTTCTACGCCAGCATGAAGTCCAAATTTATCAAAAACTGGAGGTAATAAATTATGAGCAATTTTTCTTGAGTTATCTAATGCTTTTGCTGTCAAATTGATAATATTACACGTAATTTCTTTTATTTCAGCTTCTGTTAAGTTTGCTGAAGTAAGTAAATAACTATTTAATGAAACTACATTTAGCTTTGAACTAATATCATCATGTAAATCCTGAGCTATTCTTTTGCGTTCAACCTCTTGTGTAATGAGAATCGCATGTAATTGTTCTTTTTGATGTGCAAGGACTAAATTTTTTTTTTCTATTTCTTTTTGAATAATTTTTTTTCTCGAAAAATAGAAAAATATGATTAAGGCAATTGACACAATTACAAAAAAAAGCGAGATATATAAAATAATAGCAACTATTTCTTTTTCCGGGATTGAATTTACATTCATATAATTGTGTGGTATTATTTTACTATTGGATATGATAGTAAACCAAAGATATTATATTTAAAAATACTTCCTAAAATTAATTTAAAAAATGATTTTTCCCAAATCAAAAAAGATGATATTTTTTTACCAGTTTTTATCCAAATTGAAATATATGACAAACCGAATAATAAAAATCTAATAAAATTTATCTTTTTTTTTCGAGAAGGTTACTTTCCATTCATATAAAATAAAAAGATAATATAAAAGAATTAAAAATGCATTTAATGTCCAGCTAAGGTACTTGAAATCATTACTTAAATCTGAGGTAAGATTACCAACTAAATATATAACTGTACTAGTTAATAAATAACAAATGACTCCAATTGTGAAATAATAGTACTCTTTATAATTAACAAGCATATTATAAAAATGAATCAAAGCAAAAACCATAATTACTACTGAAGTAATTGTGATTTCTAATAAATTAAACTTAAAAAATTGATTTGAATCAATTAAAAGCTGAATAAATAAAATTAGTAAAACTGAAAGCAGACTAAGTTTTACAAGTACTTTTTGTTTCTTTATTTTAAAAATAGACTCGTAGAATAACCCTAACAAAATCATTTGTCCAATAAAAAAAACATTAATAAGAAACAAATTGCTTATATGAAGGTGATATAAACATTCAATAAGAGATTGTATAATTACCAAAAAAAATAAATATGCAATTAAAAAAACATTAGCTTTTCCCTTTCGGAAAAAGCTATATGAAAATAAAATCAAGTTAATTAGTAATATAAAATAACCTGAATATATTAATAAATCATCCACTTATAAAAATATTTTTATTTAATAAGGCGGGCTAGGACGTGATCCATCATATACCACACTATCATCTGCATCTGCAGATTTATTTTGTTGTAAGTTTGAAGATCCATAAACATTTATATACTTCCCTGTTTCAGGGTCTAGTTCTCCCCCAACAAAAAGCAACGTTTTTTCTTTGTTATCATTAATTCCAATATAAGCCCAAACGGCCTCCGTTTTTAATTCTAATACTTTTTCTAAACTTTCTCTAGGTATTAAAAAAGCTTTTACTTTTGCCTTTGGATCTTCAACGGTAGTATCGTCATTAAATCTTTTTTCCCACTCTTTAGCAATTGCTAATGGGATTTCAATAGGTCCCGGAAATTTTTCTTCTGCCATAGTTTGTTTTTTTTTGGGTTAATTGTTAATTGATTATTTAGCTAATCTAATGAATTATTTTAAAAAAATTAACAGTTTAAAACAAAAATACCATTTATGTGTTTTATTTTAAACCGATAACCTATAATATCTGCTTTAATTTATTTTCTTATAAAAACAGGTATAAATACGTATACGCCTTTTTTCATTATGCTTTAATTTTGTTAATAAAACAAAAAAGCATTAATAAAATTATCTGTTCTTAGATTTTTTCAACTTAATTTTTTATATCCATAAGAAATTAAACTTACCATATATAATATATCTCGTGACATAAAAAAAGCTATTCATGGCATTTTATTACTAAAAAATTTTCCAATAATATATTTTTGAAGAGCTTATAAAATTTAAATAATAAGTACATATTTATTCATCAAATAATTGTATGAATAAGAAAAGATAAAAAGGAAAGGCAAGTATAATCTATTTTTTAACTATATAACTAAAAACTATGTCAACAGAACCATTTATTGGAGAAATTAAAATTTTAGGATTCAATTTTGCCCCAAGAGGGTATATGACCTGTCAGGGTCAAATTTTATCCATTGCACAAAACACTGCTTTATTTTCATTATTAGGAACTACTTATGGTGGAAATGGCCAAACAACATTTGGTTTACCCGATTTACAAGGGCGAATGCCAATTGGACAAGGAACAGGGCCAGGGCTTCCAAGTCATAGTATGGGAGAAGTTAGTGGTAATACTAGCGTAAATATATTACCATCAAATATGCCGGCACACGTTCATACATTAAATAAATTATCAATAAAATTAAAAGCTTCTACAGCAAATGCAGATGAAGCATCACCTGATGGTAATTTTCCAGCTACAGCTACAAGCTCAATTTATTCTGGCAATGGTGCAACTACTGGAACTTATACTGGCGGAGTCGATATTTCTGGCTCTACAGATATAGCTGGCTCAGGCATTCCTATCGAAATAATGAACCCTTACTTGGTAATTAATTACTCTATTGCTATCCAAGGAATATTTCCAAGTAGAAATTAATTAAAATCATTAAAAGGAAATTTTCGTATTGAAAATTTCCTTTTTTATTATTTGAAAAATAGATGCAAACAATAGGGATTTTATTAGCTAGATCAACATATTATCAAACTATTGGCTTTGATTTGTATGAAGGGCTACGCTCTGGATTAAAACATCTGGGAAAAAGTGATATTAGAATAGCTACAGAAAACATAGGCTTTGGAGCTGACAAACAACAATGTTACAGCAGTGCTGAAAAACTTTTGCTGGAGGAAAATGTCTCAATAGTAATTGCTTACATAGGACATCGTATGGCACAACTGCTAAGACCTCTTTTTCTTGCGGCCAATAAAATATTAATCGTTTTAGACGCAGGAGCAAATTTATCTCAGGAATGGCCTGCGTGTCCAAATATTTTCTATCATTCACTTCATAATTCTCTAGGTGCTGCGCTTGCGGCAAAACAAGCCACAAACGATGGGTATATAACTGCAGGTATGGTAACTGGTTATTATGACGGAGGCTATTTACATACTTATAGTCTTTCAAAAGGTTTTGAAGAGACTGGAGGTACGATTTCTTTTAATCACGCTACTGGATATAATACAGAAGACTTTACAATAACTCCTTTAATAAATCACTTAGAACAATTCCCAAATAGCGCCTTATTAAGTTTATTTAGCGGCGATTTTGTGCAGTGGTATTTTCAAGGCATTAAAAATTCATTTGACGGACAAAACCTTCCTATTTATTTACCTCCATTTGGCTTTGAAGAAACAATGTTAGCTGATGCAGTATATCCAAGTGACAATATAAAAGGAATCGCAGCATGGTCAAAAAAACTAAAGTCTGAGGAAAATAAAATATTCATTGAAACAATGATAACTGCAGGCAGAATACCTAATCTGTTTTCGTTATTAAGTTGGGAAAGTGCTACTATCGTTTTAAAAGTAATAGAATTAATTGACAAACATAAAAACAACATCCCTCAAATAGCAGGAGATTTACAATCGTTTACATTTGAAAGTCCGAGAGGCAGTATTTATTTTGATTCCAAAACCAATACCTCTATTGCACCTTTATACAATGCTGCTATAATTGCAACTAAGGAAGGAAAATGTGAAATGCAAATAGAAAGCAAAGTAAATGATGTATTTAAACATTTTGAAAAATTAACTACTCAAGAATTAAATAATACTTCATCTGCCTGGCATAACAGCTATACCTGTATTTAATTATGGAAAAACAGAAAAAAATAATGGTTTTGTGTGGCGGAAAATTTGCTTTTCCCAGCTTGCAATTACTGGCATATGAAAATTTTATATGCGGAATTGGCATCGGCCAAGGCAATGATGCAATCATAGACGCATTAGAAAGAAAATCTGAAGATAGTAATATCAGTTTTAAATCTTTTCCGAATAAAAAAAGCATCTCTGAAATGAGAGTGTGGATCGATAACATCCAACCCGATTATATCTTTTGTATCTCATTTCCATTTTTACTTCCAGAAATAGTTTTGTCTTATGGACAAGATAAATTTATCAATTTTCACCCAGGTCCTTTACCACAATATCGCGGACCTATGCCCATTTTCGAAGTATTAAAAAATCAGGAAACTGAAACAGCCATTTGTGCTCATTTTATGAACGCTGAATTTGATAAAGGTAATATTATTTTTAATGATCCAATAGCAATTCCAGCAGGAGAAACCTACGGCAAACTAACCGTTAAATTAAGTGACCGTATGGCTCAAGTAACTTTAAATATGGCAAATATGTTACAATTTGCAAGTAGTATTCCAAATCAGCCCCAAGACGAATCATTATCTTATTATCATGAAAAACCGGAGTTATCGGATACCTATATCAATTGGAAAAGAATGTCAGCAACTGAAATTGTAGCATTGATTAACGCGTGCAACCCTTGGAATACTGGCGCACATGCTACATTACAAGGAGAACAGGTTAAAATAATTTATGCTAGTTTATTAAATCAGTTTCACAACAATCAACCTGGAACAATTGTATCTATAACAAATACAATCAACATAGCTTGCGAAGACAAAAAACAAATTGCAGTTGAAATTATCAGTACCGATTGTGGTATACTGACACCTCCACAATTTGCATTGCTATATCCAGTAATACCAAGCACAGTTATTTAATATTTTGAATACAATAACTTAAATTTAAAACCTCTGATTATGAAAAAAAACTTTACATTAATTTTAACTACGTTGCTTTGCCTCTTTTATATAGGAGTAAATGCACAAACACAATTTTGGAGCGATACCTTCGAGGATAGTGGGGCTCCAAGTTCTGGTTCAAGAACAGCATCTACAGATTTTTCTTGTGCAGGACCACCATACACGGCTTATTTTACAAGAACTTTACCAAATGGAATTGCCTTGCAAAATGGAGCTTATTCCAGTTTTGAAGGTTCTAAAATTTGGGCCGGAGAAGATATCGACAAAGGCCCTACTTGTAGCAACAGCTCTATATCTGCTAACCAACAAGTCACATGGAGCGGCATCAATATATCTGGTAAAACTGGGTTATCTTTTAAAGGCCTTCTAGCTGCATCACCTCTTGGCGGATGGCAAGGTCTTGATTTTGGCGCTTCACAAGATTTTCTAGCAGTAGAATATCGTATTGATGGAGGCCCATGGATAAAGGCATTAGCCTTTTATAGTAATGTCCCTGCAGGAAACGCTGCCTCTAGTAATCAGCTTTTTCTGGATACTAATGGAGATTTAATAGGAGACGGAGCTGGTCTTACTTATGAATTTACTGAATATTCAGCAAATATTACAGGAACAGGAACAACATTGGATCTTCGTTTTAATTGTTTTGCTAATGCGTCAACATCACAAGAACTTGCTGTCGATAATTTTCGTTTGTTTGAAACTCCAAGTTGTTCGGTTCCGGTAGTCACATCTAATCCATCGAGCAGAAGTATTTGTTCAGGTAGTAACACTACATTTTCTATTACCGCGACAGGAGCGACAGCCTACCAATGGCAAGTAGACACAGGAAGTGGTTTTGCAAACATTACAAATGGAGCGCCTTATTCTGGAGCAACAACAGCTACATTGACTATTACTGCAGCAACAGCGAGCATGAATGGTTACAAATACAGATGCACTGCTATTAACGGAGTTTCTACTTGTTTTACCAATTCAAATTCAGGTACTCTAAGTGTTTCCAATATCACTGCAACAGGCTCGCAGACCAATATTAGCTGTGCGGGAACCAATACAGGAAATGCTTCCGTTACTCCAAGCGGAGGAATTGGCTCCTATACTTACAGCTGGTCTCCAACTGGTGGTACAGGAGCAATTGCAACAGGTTTGGCAGCTGGAACATATACCGTTACTATTACTGATGGAATTGGCTGTACAGCGACTAAAAGTTATACAATTACTGAAACAGGAACACCTATTAACACCACAACTGGTTCTCAGACAAACGTGTCTTGTAGCGGTGGATCGAACGGAACAGCTTCAGTTTCTCCTTCAGGCGGAACTCCGGGTTATACTTATTCATGGTCACCTTCAGGTGGAACGGCTGCAACAGCCACAGGACTTGCTGCAGGAAGTTATACTGTAACTGTAACAGATGCCAACGGTTGTACGGCTACTCGCAATTATACCATTACACAGCCTAGTGTTATTAGTACTGGAACAGCAAGTCAAACCAACGTGTCTTGTAACGGTGGATCGAACGGAACAGCTTCAGTTTCTCCTTCAGGCGGAACTCCGGGTTATACTTATTCATGGTCACCTTCAGGTGGAACGGCTGCAACAGCCACAGGACTTGCTGCAGGAAGTTATACTGTAACTGTAACAGATGCCAACGGTTGTACGGCTACTCGCAATTATACCATTACACAGCCTAGTGTTATTAGTACTGGAACAGCAAGTCAAACCAACGTGTCTTGTAACGGTGGATCGAACGGAACAGCTTCAGTTTCTCCTTCAGGCGGAACTCCGGGTTATACTTATTCATGGTCACCTTCAGGTGGAACTGCTGCAACAGCCACAGGACTTGCTGCAGGAAGTTATACTGTAACTGTAACAGATGCCAATGGATGTACAGCAACACGCACTTTTAACATTACACAGCCATCTGCCATGATTACCGCAATTGGTTCTCAAACAAACGTGTCTTGTAACGGTGGATCGAACGGAACAGCTTCAGTTTCTCCTTCAGGCGGAACTCCGGGTTATACTTATTCTTGGTCACCTTCAGGTGGAACGGCTGCAACAGCCACAGGACTTGCTGCAGGAAGTTATACTGTAACAGTAACAGATGCCAATGGATGTACAGCAACACGCACTTTTAACATTACACAGCCATCTGCCATGATTACCGCAACTGGTTCTCAAACAAACGTGTCTTGTAACGGTGGATCGAACGGAACAGCTTCAGTTTCACCTTCAGGCGGAACTCCGGGTTATACTTATTCTTGGGCTCCTTCAGGTGGAACGGCTGCAACAGCCACAGGACTTGCTGCAGGAAGTTATACTGTAACAGTAACAGATGCCAACGGTTGTACAGCAACACGCACTTTTAACATTACACAGCCATCTGCCATGATTACCGCAATTGGTTCTCAAACAAACGTGTCTTGTAACGGTGGATCGAACGGAACAGCTTCAGTTTCTCCTTCAGGCGGAACTCCGGGTTATACTTATTCTTGGTCACCTTCAGGTGGAACGGCTGCAACAGCCACAGGACTTGCTGCAGGAAGTTATACTGTAACAGTAACAGATGCCAATGGATGTACAGCAACACGCACTTTTAACATTACACAGCCATCTGCCATGATTACCGCAACTGGTTCTCAAACAAACGTGTCTTGTAACGGTGGATCGAACGGAA
>NZ_JBGQOF010000038.1:0-15342 GCF_052113665.1 Flavobacterium sp. W22_SRS_FK3
TCAAAATTGGTGATCGTAAACGATCCTTGGGTAGTATCACAACCGGCATTAGTCGTGTCCACTAAAGGCGCTACAGGAGGTAAGGCTCTATCAATAGTAAATACTTTAGCCTCTGATTCACAACTAGAAGTTTTAGCGGTTAATTCATAAGTAGAAGGAAGCAGTGCAAGTCCTTCAATATAAGATGAACTCTCAAATAACGCCAATAAATCACCTGTAGAGATATTGATAAGAGTATAAAATACATGCTGTGGGGATTTATTCTCAATCGTAATACTACCTTCGTACGTTATACAATCAGGATTATGAACAGAGATTTCGGGCTTATCGGGAGCTATAACATTTCTAGTAATAATGAAAGAAACTTTTTCCGAAGGGCAACCTTCACTATTATTAGTAACCAAACTATAAATGCCTTGTGGTAACTTGAGATTTTCAATTTCTTCTTTAGTCTTATCACGTTCTTCTAAACTTGGACCAGTAAGGGTATAGGTAATTGCATCTTCCGCAGAAGTAGTGATTTTAACAAATCCTGTTGACACCTCACAATCTGGATGAGTAACACTCACCACAGGCGCAGGAGAAAGACTAGGCTCGATAACATAAAAAATAATAGAAGGAGATTGGCAGCCTCCATTCTTCATTCTTAAACTATAGGAACCGTAATATTCTAAATTTTTAGATTGTAATTGCTCAAGAGTTATTGAAAATCCTAAGTTAACTGGTGCATAACCAGATGGTATATAGAAAAGATCATAGGTTGCATTATTAATGTGATTTTCAATTAAAACATGCCCACTAAGAGTATTACAATTAGGCTGCAGTATCTCTACTTCTGGTATAGCTGCTGTTCGCTCTGGAATAATAAAACTTTTACTATTAAGACATCCATAAATATCTTCATTTTTAGCCGATAAAATATACCTAGAAGGTGGCAGGTCAATAGCTTCCACTTGAGAAACAGTTAAATATTCTCCAACAATAACTCCGCCATAATAAGTAGTCAGTTTATAGGTAACCCCTTCAATATGGTTGGTAACCTTGACCCTACCTGTAACATCATAACAGTTTTTAAGTACCTCGACCTGAAGAGGGTTTGCAATATCAGTATTGATTGTAAAATCTAAAGCATTTGATTTACAGAATTCACCATTAGCCATTAGTATATAAGTACCAGACTGAAGCTGAAGCGACTCTAAATCGTTAGGGGATATGTTAGTCCATGTATATTTCAATACCCCATCTAGCCTCCACTCTAAATGATACGAGTCTTCGGTAGAATAACCCTCGGGAAAATTAGCTATTGCAAATGAAGAGCCACAAACTACATTTACATTAATTGCTGGTATAAGAGGTCTATCAGGACGCGGATTAATTATAAAAGAGAATGCTTCTGAATCGCAGTCTGCATTAGATGCAATCAATTGATAAGAACCAGGCGAGAGTTGTTTGGTTTCTATCTGCGCCTTGGTTAAATTTTTCTCTTGTGTATTGGTCGTAATATTTAATAACGTATAGGTATAAGAATCAGCATTAGAAGACAGTAAATCAATAGAACCTTTAGGTACATTACAATCTGTATTATTAACTCTTACATTAGGTATATTAACTGGTACGGGAATTTTAATATGAAAATTAAATTCTTCTGAGAGACATTGATTCAGCTTAGCTCGCAACTTGTAGTTACCGTATTTAAACTGATGATTCGTTATATTAGTAGAAGATATATCTTCCCATTTCTGAATAAGATCTCCATTATCATCATACCTGTAAAGATAATACCGGTAAGCCTCTGCATTATAACCATCTTGAAAATTTACTTTAGCATAGTCAATACTACACGTGGCATTCGTAATATCTAGTATGGGTAATTGAGGTAATCCAACACTATTGATAGTAAAATTTAGACCCGGCGAGTCGCAGTATAGTGTACCATCAGGTAAGTTGGTAAAGGTAGTAGCAAATAAAGTATACGATCCACCTTGTAGCGGTATTGCTTCTAATGATTCCTTGGAAGAACCTTGTGTAATAATCTGAGAACCTTTTAGCAGCTTATACAATATAAAATTAGAATTATTATTTATAATAATTCTACCACTCGGTTTATCACAAGTAGGCTGAACCCGTGTTATAGCTGGTTGTACTGGTATTTGAGGTACCTGTATTGAAAACTTGAAAAGCTCTGATCCACATAAACCATTTTTGATAGCATATAACTCGTAGTTACCGTATTTATACTGATGATTCGTCATATCAGTAGAAGATATATCTTCCCATTTCTGAATAAGATCTCCATTATCATCATACCTGTAAAGATAATACCGGTAAGCTGCTGGATTGTAATCTTCTTCAAACTTAACAGAACCGTATGGTGTTGCACACGTACCTTGCTCAACCAACAATGTTGGAACTGGAGTAAAGCTAGGCGACGCATTAATTATAAAAGTAGTGATTGGAGATTCACAACCCGTTTGTGTATTAATAGCAATTAATATATACTCCCCAGAAATAAGGTCTAATGACTCAAGCTCCGCCTTAGTAAATTCACCAGAAAAAGTGTCTGTTCCCTCAGGCTTTGAAACAAATTTATATCTAATTTCTGCAGCATGATTTGTAACCTTTATTTTCCCTGTAGCTATAGCACAGTTAGGCTGAGTTATTGAAAGTACAGGCTTACTTGGAAATACTACATCAGCAAACCTAAATTCCATGCTGCTTGACAAACAGTTCGCACTGTTAACACCTTGTATAGTATAATAAGGCATAGTAGGGTCAAATTGACGAGATTCAATTAATTCAGCTGGCCCAGTATATAAATTATAACCTCCAGGAATTTTAACGACATAGTGGTCGTAAATATCATTAATAATCTGAATACGACCATAAGGTTCTATGCAAGTAGGATTTGTTACATTAACATTAATCGGCGCAGAATTTGTAACTCGAGGAATTATGAATCTATCTGAATATACACTGCATCCATCTATACTTTCTGCCCTCAATATATATTCAACTTCAGATTGAAGAACAACTGGTTTAGGTAAACTACTATATGGTATTGGACTGTCATTAAGGTAATACTCAACATCATCAGAAAAATTTACTATGTATAAGTTTGCATATGGCCCACATACCGGAGTTGTATTAATTATAGGAATATCTGGTACTACAGGTGCAGTATCTATCGTAAATTCATAAGGATCAGACTCACAGTCAGTAGTAAATGCAATTAATTGATAAGAACCAGCTTCAAATTCTTTACTTTCTACCTGCGCTTTGGTTAAATTTTCTTGTTGTGAATTAAGAGTTACATCTACTAATGTATATGTATAAGAACCAGCATTAGAAGAAAGTAATTCAATAGAGCCTTTACGTACATCACAATCAGTATTATTAACCCTTACATTGGTTATATTAGCATGTTCGGGAATTCTAATTATAAACTCAAATTCTTCTGAGAAACATTGATTCAGTTTAGCTAACAACGTGTAGCTACCATTTTTAAACTGATGATTCGTGATATCATTAGAAGATATATCTTCCCATTTCTGAATAAGACTTCCATCATCACTATACCTATAAAGAGAATAACGGTAAGCCGCTGCATTATAACCATCTTGATAATTTACTTTAGCATAGTCAATACTACATGTGGCATTTGTAATATTTAGTATAGGTACAGGAGGAGTTTGCGGTTGTGGATTGATAGTAAACGCTCTCAAGGGAGAAATACAGTTTTCTGTATTTAAAGCATATAACTCATACGTTCCCGGTTGCAACTCATAACTCTCCAATTGGGAGACACTTAAATTTGTAAGATTTAAGCCTCCTCCAGTTAAATTATATTTGTTTAAAGCTGTATTTTGCCCTCTAACTGTAATATAACCCCAACTTGTATCGCAATCAGTATCGTGGATATCAATTTCAGGAATTTGGGGTACAGGAGGCATATTAATTGTAAATTCAGTATTTACAGAGTTACAACTTCCATTATAAGCAGTGATTGTATAATTTCCTGTTTGAAGTTGAAGAGCTTCTATTTGAGCTTTAGTTTTAGAACTTGCTACAACATTTCCATTTTCATTTTTCAATGTATATCGTAGCGAAGATGCTGCATTACCTATATCAATAGTACCATACCGTATTTCACAAGTACCGTCAGCTGGAGTTACGACAGGAGCTACTGGAATTTCAGGAACTACAATTGTAAAATTTAATATTTCTGATACGCAAGATTCATTTTGCGCAGATAATGCATAAGAGCCTGAGGATAATTGAAAGTCTTCTAATCTCTCTTTACTAATTCCCTGTTGAGGAGCAGAATTTGGATTTGAAAGGTTTTGAAGATTGTAAGAAAAAGAATTTGCATCGTTTCCAGTAACTAAAATTGAACCATATCGTGTATCACAAGTTGCATCGATCCTAGTAATGGTGGGTTTATTAGGTATTACAGGTACAATAACTTCAAAATTATGAACCGGTGATTCACATGAGCCAACTGAACGTGAAAGGGTATACTCACCATGATCCAGATGTTTATTTTTCAACTCTGTGTAATTACCCTCCCAACTTTGAGTAGTTCCAATTTTTTTTAACGTATAGGTATATGAGTCAGGATTGTTGTCATTTACTGTTATAGTACCATACGGTCTATCGCACGACGCGCTATATAAAGTTACACTTGGTTTAGTTAGCGGAGGCAATGTATTAAATACAACTCTTGATGCTTTTGACTCACAATTACCAGCCTTAAAAACTACCTGATAAATGTTATCAATACTTAGATTATTAAACTTATTTGAGTTTTGAAAATTTCCTTCTGTTATAATTTGTCCCGAACTGTTTAATATATCCAGACGAAACATTGAATTGCTAGGTAAATTACTAAGAGAGATCTCAATATCGCCAGTAGGAATAACACAAGTGGGCTGTCTCTTGTATACAACTAATGGGCCTTCAGGAGCTGTTTTTTCACCAATTACTACTTCAGAAGAAGCTGCACAACCTTCAGAATTTTGAGCTACAAGCGAATGGGACCCCACCTGAGCCGATATAGGAAGGTGAGGGTTTTGAATCTTGATATTATCTAAGTAATAGGTCAAGTTACCTGAAAAATTGGTAATTGTAAAACTTCCATTTTGTTCACCGCACTCAGCAGGTAAAGAATTTACCTGAGGTGATGCCGGACCTCCTGTTTGGGTTATCGTGAAGTTTACAGAGTCAGACTCACATCCCGCGTTACTAATAGAAATTATTCTGTATACACCAGCAAAAAAATTAATATCTTCTACCAATGTTTTTGATAGACCAATCCAAGATGTGTTATTATCACTAATGCTGTATATATTATAGGTAAAACTTCCCGCATTAGCATGGGTTAAAGTAACACTTCCAGATGGCAAGCTATTCTCAACATCACATCCTGCCGGGGAAGTATTAACCGAGGGATTAGCTACTTTGTTAGGTTGAGTAAGTATGATTGTCTTTTCTGCAATACACCCCTTTGCATCTGTTACCTGTACAGTATAACTACCTGCAACGAGTCCTGTTTGATCTTCTTGCGTAGGTGCGAGTCCACTATCCCCCTCAGATGTGCTCCAGCTATAACTATATGGAGCAGTACCACCGCTTAACTGAATAGAAATAGAACCATCTGACCCTCCAAAGCAGGTAATATCTTTTTTAATTGATTGTATTTCTAGGGGAGATATGGAAATAATATTTATTTCTTTTTCTTGCGAAATGCATCCGTCAGCATTTGTTACAGTTAAAGAATAGTTTCCTGGCGTAAGTCCCGTTACATAGGCACCTACATTAGTAAGCTTTTGGCCGTCTAAAAAATAGCTATATCCAGCTACTGGATCTTTAATTTTAAAAGACCCGGTGTCAGATGAACAGGAAGGTTGCTTAATATCTTCTAGTAGTGGAGCAGGTATAGTTGTACACCCTAATACCAATTTATAATCTTCAACTTCGCCATCAATGGCATCACCTACAGCTCTAGAATCACTACTTCCGGTATCTGAATCACTTAAGATACCAGTTGTTAATCTGAATCTTGCATATGAAGAGCCGCTAGCCATGTTAAATGGAATATTCCAACTTAAAATTACTTTGGTTGCATTATTTGGAACCGTTACAAAAGCAAATTCATCATCATCAAAAGAGCCATTTTTATTAAAATCTATCCAGGCATACAAATTAGCAACTTTCCCAGATGTATTAACAACCGGAATATTAGTTAATATATAATCTGAATCATTTCCGTCAACCGATGGTAAAATATTGAATGCATTCTCATCATCATTCAAACTATCATCATCACCAGAAGCTGTATCATTGGGGAAACCATCGACTTCTCTGTCTATAGAATTTCCTAGCATTAATGATGATTTATTAGTACCCGGATTATAACCTTTGATTGAATGTCTCGCACCTGAATTGTCCAATAAGGTTCCATAAGAGGATGGAGCATCACCAAAATCCAAAGAGGTTACAGCCCTATGACAACGTGCGCCATCATTATTTGCAGATCGCTGTACTTTAGCTAAGAAACGTGCATTAGGTCTGTCGGTTGTATTTAAATTTGAAAGGTTAACATTGAAAATATTACCGGTATCATTATCAACAAAATAAAATATATTATCATTACTAACATATTGAGCTCCAAAAGGACCATTATTGACTCCTGCTACATTATCTTGAAATCTTATTTTTCCATAATTTGTTCTATTTTCAACACCTATATTTCCATTAAAATTAAAATGTATTTTAATTATCTCAGAATTATTATCAATTACCCATGCCTCTCCAGTTTCTGGATGCATTGCTAAATCTGCTCCTTTTTCACCAGTAAGATTTACTGTTGATATTAATTTAAGAAAATTAGGACTGTTTTTATCAATATCAATTACAAATATTTTGTTTTCTTGGTAAGCCCTAACATAAATTTTATTGTCATATACGTCTCCCGCATTCAAGTCATAAGATGTACCTAATCCCACAATAGGACCAACTTCGTGATTGATAAAAGTAAGCTTTCCATTAGCTGCCTGTTTAATTTCACTAATAACAACTATAGTTCTGACGTCAGAGGCTTTACTCAAGGAATAAATCATACCGTCATTATCATTATAACCACCCGCATTAACTAGCAAGGGGTTTATAACTTCAGCCTCAACAGCATCTTCACTGGTTTCTAGTGAAAAACTGTACCACTTCCCACTATCACTTCTAAAGGCTTTATCCTCACATTGATAAGTAGAATTAAACGAGGTGTTGTTTAAGCATTGAACGTAATTCAGTATATCACCACCAGACACATAATTGTAGCTGTAAAAAAATTCATCTAACTCACCTATAAAGTTTTTTGAAGTATTTGAATCTACATTTGTTCCAAATCGCCCGCCTAAGCCGGCTCCATCGTCGTGCGCTCTAATTGTTTTAAGACCAGTTTCTTTACTCTCTTTTACTTCACCATCTAAATAAATTGATGCTAAACCATCGGAAATATTATTATTTATATAAGTAACACCTACATGATGCCATTGACCATCTTGAGGATAAGTAAATAGAATATCTCTTTGATTACCATTTTTAGAAAACGAAGCTCTTAATTTTCCATTTTGCCTTATTGATATAAGTAATCCATCATCTTTATTTCCCTCTTCATAAATTATACGATTGTCTGTGGTAATTTGCGAAGGAGCAATTTTAATCCAAAAACCAATAGATAGTTCATCAAATTCCTTGGTCATAAAATTACCAGAATTATATTGAACTTTTGAGTTGCCATTAAAAATTAATGAAGCACTACCAACTTTTGGTGATGTGGTATTAAAACTTAGACCTTCTTGATAGATAGGACCATGAGATCCTCCTTCGCCTGTTAAGGTATTATCAAATCCATAAACAGCTTCAATAGTGTTTCTTGAAATAGTATTAACAAAACAACTACTACTAATACCATTTAAGCCAATAGCATCAATTGATTTAGGGACTATAGTATCAAAATTATTGTTATTTATAGATCTATTTTTCCATTGATCAGTTCCTTTCCCATAAACTTTAAAAAGTGCAGAAACAGAAAAAAATAGCAAAAAAAGAATCACTACCACTGACGAACCAAATACTCTAAAATTTCTAATTTTATAATACATACACAAATTGATAAAGAGAAATTAACTATTTGTAGACAGTTAAATTCTGAATTAATTTGCTAAAGTATTTAATATGATAATTAGTATTGGCTCAGCATAGGGATACAAAAAGTCACAACCAAGTTATTTTTATTGATTCAAAAGAAAATCCTTTAAACCTATTCAATCACTAGTGTCCACTTAAAATAAGCTAAAAAACCAACTGATCAAGTTCGTTTACATTATTGTAACCTAATTTCATAATTATACATTTACAAATGTTTTATCGAGTAATGATGCTAACAAAATTTGTAGAATTTGGAAGATTGAACGATTAATTTTTAAATCTTTCGAAATGATTGACACCAAGCAATAAGTTATTATTCCGATGTTGATTTGTATGCGAACTGCATTTTCAGTCGTTCCCAAGGAGGTATTAACTTTTAAATATTGTTTAATACATTTAAACAATATTTAAATATGCAAACTTTGCATAAAGCAACGCTATTTGTTGGGCTGATAAATTAAAATTAAAAAGATTGGCATTTTTTTGTTTTCAATATCGAAAAACTTCACCTTTCTTATTTTTTTACAATAATTTTTTGAAGTATAAAAGCCGTCTACATTTCCTGTTTGTCCATAAATATCTACAGTAGATTTAACCGTTTTTATGGAATATATTCTTTTTAATTTTAAATTTGATTTTCTCTGACAACAAAATACGCTAATGCTTTTGTTATTCGATAAAGCCTCAAGTAATCAACATAACTGCGGCCAAAAATACAATAAGCAAAAGATCCAAAATTGATAATACCCAAAGCATTCACATAGAGAACATTTGCCTTTGTTTTATGTATAAATACTGGGGATTTTAATTTATATCAAAAGTGTGTGGAGTTTTATTCCTGATTTGGTTTTCTAAAATGATCCCAAAAAAACATTCAAACACAAATCTATAGTGAAGAATCAAAAGCATAAATATTGCCTTTTATTTCAAAGCTGTCATTGCTGTTTTCTTTTCTTATACTGTCAATTTAAAAGAACATTCTTTAATCTTTAGTCGACACTAGTGCTATTACATATGGATTAAATCAATTACAATCATATTAAAATTTTAATAACTGGTACAAATCCCTAATTGAATCTTAATAGTATTTCCTTGTAAATTTTAGCCCTAAGAATACATTAAATCAAAAATTCACCACCATTCCTTATCACTATTTCATTTAATCCTTTTGGCTCAAAACGTACAATTAACAGATAATCTTCTAAAATTGTTAAAAACCCTGTATCTCATAATACCAAACTAATAAAAAATTAGAAAAGCTTTGAATAATAATACTCTTATAAAAGACCGAGCTTGTTAAAAAATATATCATTAATGATCTGTAGCGAATTTAAAAAAAATATTTTCATATTTATTATTAGGAAAAAGAATGCGAGAAGTATCTCCAGTTACTAAAAACGTCTTTAAACCCCCATAAACAAGAAAACAACAATTTTTATTAACCCTTTTACTTGTTTTCAAATAAGGGTCATATATAGGTATAGAGGAAAGTGGGGTAAGACCCTTTAACTATTTTAATCAGTTATATACTATGCTTAATAAAATTCATGACACGCCAAGCTAAACTTATCAAAGCATAAGAAAATATGGAATCCATATATATTTAGCAAAAATTCGATCCCAAAGTAATCAATTATTATTACGTACAAGCTAAAAAGCTTCATAAAATTAACAATGACAAATAAAAGCCCTGTATGAAATTATTATTCATATAGACAAAGTGTTTCTGAAAAATTATAATTGCAATAACTCAAGTAATTACCTAGAACTCACAAAACCAATTTAAAAAAAATATAGCAATTTAAATCACATTAAATAAATATAATATCAATAGTGAAATGTAACTTGAATTTAAATGAACTTTAAAAGCATTCTATTATTCTGAATCTATTGAACTTTAATAAATTACCCTAGGCAGAGCCCCGAGGTATCGCGTCACTCAAAAGACAACCGTAATTGATTTTTATTAAGCGCTTTATAAACTGTTTTTTCTTCGCCTTGGTTTTGAATGTATTTCTGAATCACATCCTCATTTCCATATTGACCAACAGTATTCACATAATATACACTAGTCCAAAAATCACCTCCCCACAACTTATTCTTAACCTAAGGATGTAATCTGAAAATTTATTTATCTGTAATACTTTTTACTGTTCTAACAATTATTTCAACTGAAATTTTCGGAACACTTTGTATCAAAAAATGCACGTGATTCCCATCTTCTTTAATTTCAACAAAATGAATCTCATAACGTTCTGAAATATTTTCACATATAGAAACCAAACTCAATCCTACTGAATCAGCCAAACATTTCTCCTATATTTTATAAGACAAACCAAATGATAAAGCAACAAACGTTTATTAGGTCGTTGAAAATGTGTTCGCTCATCCAACAAATATAAGAATCTTTCTATTTTACCCTAAACCCCGAGGCAGAGCCTCGAGGAATTCTTTTGATTAAGTTCAAAAAATCGTATCACACAATTTACAATCAGTTAGAAAAAATATACTTTAAAAAAAAGCAATATGAAAGTGCCAAAATATACTACGATGAAATTTTAGATTTAGAGAAGTAATTAATGTTCTGAAAATTCCATTTGTAGCTTTCTTCATGTTGTTCCTTTTAAACTTTTTAAAATTGTGCTGAAATTCTTTTTTGATACATATTCGATATGCATATGATAAGAATTCACAACTCCTTTTAAAAATCACAATACCTTACGCTTCATATTTGCATTAAAAACTCACGACAACGTTTTTGAACATCGTCGTTCAAAACTTTACTTCTATATTTAATAACCAAAACAACATGACAGGTTAATCTTTTTACTTTATGCGAACTTTTTCTTACATCTGTACTCATACTCTAAAGATAAGGATTTTGTCGCATTACTAAAGTACTGCAATAAATTGCAGTGTTTTAAACCGAATCTGAGACCAATAAAAGAGGCTGTCCGAAATGGGCAGCTTTTTTTATACAGCAAATTTCAGTAATTGATTTTGAGTTGGTTGATTTATGAAAATATTCCGTTACAGTATTTAAAAAGTAAATTTCGACTTTTATAGCTCGACTTGTAACTCCGATGGAGACTTTTAGAGGAGTCCTCGATGCATTATTGTTCTTTGCAATCATTTTTCTAAAATTGTGTCCGTGTATTTTTTGGATTTTGCTTCCATTTTTATTCCATCGATGTATTGGATATCTAGACTGACATAGCCCATTTCCACAAGCATTTTGACCACCTCTGCAAATAAATCTTTGATTTTTTCTTTTAGAACCCTTCCTCTAAAATCGTTCATGGTTCTAAAACCAGCGGTTGAGTTACCTTAAACAAACATAAAATTAATGTTTTCGGTGAGTGCTTTTGCTATTTTTCGGCAAGTTTAAGTATTGCTCAAATAACTGTAAAACAAAACTTTAAGCATCATTCTGAGATAATAGACAGAGTTACCTCCTCCTATATATTTTTCAAGTATATGCCTTATATTAAATGAATTGAAAACCTTTTCCTCTAAGCGAACAGGGTGGTTTTCTGAAATTTTATCAAAAATATTTATCGGAAAAAGCTCCGTAGTATTTATCGATTTCGATTTAAATATTACTTTAGCCATTGCTCGTTTTTTGTGCAACTCTAAGATATTATTTTAGATTAAAAACAGCAAAAAAAAGGCTGTCCTTACTTTTCGGACAGCCTCGTGTTACAGAACCAAAGTAAATTAAATAAAATTCCCCAAAATTTTATAAAGTTACTTACTGTTCCCTCCCACCTTATCTACAATGACAATATTCTATTTTATTCAGTTTTTGTTAACATTAAGACAGCACTATGCTATATTTTGGAGCAATATGATCACCTCCTACCTTATTGTTATTTATTTGCGTTATTCTAGTCCACTTATTTATTATCAGTTGCGTTTTTTGGTTCAATTTCCGATTTTAGTTGTTTTAATTCGACAACCTTAATAATTACAGGCCCGCCATGTATAACTGAATTTAAATTAGTAGATTTCATTTTTAAAGGATTAACAACATCCACTTTTAATATTGCATGGAATATCATTGCTAAAACACCAAAGCACAGACAGAAAGTGTTGAATTTTTTGTTTTTTTGTTTTTTCATAGTCTTCGATTTATATTGCCACGCTTTATATAAAATTTTATACACACCTCTAACAATCACTAAGCTTAACTCAAATAAACAGAACTAGCTAGACTTTATATAGCATTTCTATTACTCTATTTATTCTGGACAAAACTACAACAGTTCATACGTTAGTAAACCAAAATAGCGGTAGACAAAGCGTAGACTTTTTTGATTAATAAGATAGACATAATGTCACTTTATGTTCTAAAAAAATGTTTCATGCTGAAAATCTCTATTAAATAAATAATTAAAATTTCTGGCTAAACCAAAGGACTACGAATGGAGAAAATCAAAATCAAAAACAACTACAGTTAATTATCAAAAACCAAAGCTAGAAAACCTGGAAATTGAGGTATTAGTAGGGATTTATTCCCGAAGCTGCATTAAGCCGCAACTGCTTTTGGAAACATCAAACAAAACAAACATTTAAAACGATTTTACCTTTATAAAACTAACCAAATATTGAGTTTAGTTTGATAACTTGCACCTAATTTTGTAAAATAGATACAAATTCCAATCAATTTAAACGCTTTTACCACCTAAAAAAGTCATCCTGAAGATCATGGGATTAATAATTTAATGATTCTCCGTAATTACTCATAATTTTAAAAAAAATCCTTATTTTTATAAAAAAACACAATGAATTTATTGACGTATCCCTTTTGTAAATAATACTAACTGCTTATATTTATTAAAAAAAAACAATGGAAAAGATAGGCAATTCAGAAAAAGACTTTAGTTTGTTTGATTTTCAAAAAAAGTTTGCAACTGAAATTGATTGTTAAAAGCATCTATCAGCTATAAAATGGGATACTGGTTTTGAATGCAAAAAATGTAAGCATACGCATTATTGTAAAGGAATAAAGGAGTTTGATAGGCAATGTAGTAAGTGTAATTATTTAGAGTCTCAATGGCAGGTACACTTTTTCATAAAATAAAGTTTCCGATATTGAAAGCATTTTATATAGTGTATTTTATAAGCACAAACTAGAAAGGAATAACAAGTACCGAGTTGTCACGAAAATTAGAACTCAAGCAGAAAGTTTGCTGGTTATTCAAAAGAAAAGTTATGATTGCTATGGATAGCAGTGGGAATTTTCCGTCGTCTGGTTCAGTTGAGGTTAATGAAACCTTTGTTGGTGGTACTGATGGAACTCAAAGGGTCGTAAAAAAGGGAAGAAAAAGTTGGTAGTAGTAGCTATTGAAAAGAAAAAGAAAGGTGTAAGTCAATCCTATGCAAAAGTTATTGATAAAGCCGATGCTGTTAATTTAGGATCTTTTATGGAACAAAAAACAACAAAAGATGCACAAATAATTACCAATGAATGGACGGGTTACAAACCATTAGATAAAATTTTCACTAATATGACACATATAAAATCTGGCAAAAAGGAGAAAATTTTCCAGAACTTCATCGAGTAATTTTAAGGGTTGGTTAAGAGGAGTTCATCATCATGTTGAAAATCTTCAGGATTATATAAATGAATATTCATATCGCTTAATAGAAGTTTTATGAAAGGAAATATCTTTGACAATTTACTGAACAGGATCACCTCCGCAAACATATAAAGCTATTATTAGCCAAAAGGATAAGTCAATGAATTTATTCAACTTTACAGGAAATTTCTAAAGTAAAGATTCTTGTAGAAATCATTTCAAAGAGTAAAGAGACAAAATTGGAGTAGAATGCAAATGTGGTTGCAAAGAATTCTTTTGGATAAAAAGCAGGTGGATTTATGAATGAAAAGCATTTAAAAAGTATTTCCTTGCAAAGTGAAACAATAATGTAAATTTCTAATTTATAGTTTTTAGTTTGGTACAAGACAATGTTTTTATTGACAGCAACTAAAAAAGGATTTATCCACTAAAGGAATTGAAACTCAACTTGGATTGAAACGATACGAACCTGTTTGGGCTATGATTCATAAACTGCGAAAGGCAATATGGATTCTTGGTATACTTTTGAAAGAATGGTTTGACGAGGGTTATTTTACAATTGCATCTTCTGAAATTGAACAAGAAAAATATATAAGAGATCGATTAGCTGTGGTTAAAGCTAATATAGCAATTACTGTCGAATCGACTCATTTGGAAGATATTGAAACTGGAGAAAAGTCAAGTCATTGTAGATATTTCAAACAAAAAGTTCTTACTGACCATAGTGCCGACCAAATTAATGAAACAATTCAAGAATGAATTTCAGAGAAAAGTGTTGTTTTTCCAGGCAAAAGTAGTTCCTATATAGATATTTCCGATTACGTAGAAATACATTACTGAAAATCAGATAAGCAAACAACAAAAGAAACTTTACTCTGGATTCATATTACAATTAGCAGCGCAAAACGAAATTTTCCAGGAAATCATCACAAAATAAAAGAATATTTATAATATACTAAATGATTTCATCTATAAGCCCAAATAGAAGATATTTTGGAGAAAAATTTTTCGATAGGCTAGTAATAGCAGGTATTACAAGGTTATGATTAAAAGCTGAGAATCATAAATATTTTACACAGAATTTAAATATTGTTGTTTAGTAAAATAATTAATACTTTTAAGCAAAATATGCTTACATTTTGGATAGTCTTACATCTTCCTTTTCCATACTTAAAATTATTAGAAACCAGTAGTTTTTGATAATTATGTTACTTTTTGTCTCACTGCATATTTACACTGGAGCAAATTTGGAAATCTTTATTCAAACTTTCTAAAATTGTTAGAAAGATTTTCAAAAGCTTACTCTTTGTATGAGAACTAAAAAAAAACACCTCCCTGTTTTTTGTAGTGCACTGAAAAAGTTGCTATTTATTAAAAGGCTTCTTCAATTTTCAAGGATTTTTACAGCCATAAAAAAACTGCATCCATTTTAGAACTAGAACTAAATAAAATCAATACCTTAATTTAAAAGACATCTTTTAAGGAAAGAACTCCACGGATTTGTATTTAAAAACAAAACATTTTTTTGTTTATACGCAAAATACATTTATGATTG
>NZ_JBGQOF010000039.1:0-14047 GCF_052113665.1 Flavobacterium sp. W22_SRS_FK3
AATGGCGCAACAAACGGAGCTGCCTCTGTTTCTCCTTCGGGTGGGACTCCAGGGTATACATATTTATGGTCTCCTTCGGGCGGAACTGCTGCAACAGCTACAGGACTTGCTGCAGGAACCTACACCGTAACAGTTACTGATGCAAATGGATGTACGGCAACACGTAGTTTTACAATTACGCAGCCTAGTGTTATTAGTACTGGAACAGCAAGTCAAACCAACGTGTCTTGTAATGGCGCAACAAACGGAGCTGCCTCTGTTTCTCCTTCGGGTGGGACTCCAGGGTATACATATTTATGGTCTCCTTCAGGCGGAACTGCTGCAACAGCCACAGGACTTGCTGCAGGAACCTACACCGTAACAGTTACTGATGCAAATGGATGTACGGCAACACGTGCTTTTACCATTACACAACCTACTGCTATTACTGCCACAACTTCCCAAACAAATGTATCCTGTAATGGTGGTGCTAATGGTACAGCTACTGTGAACCCATCTGGCGGAGCTAGTGCTTACACATACTCTTGGGCTCCTTCAGGTGGAACTGCTGCAACAGCTACAGGACTTTCAGCCGGAACTTATACTGTAACTATTACTGATGCAAATGGATGTACTGCAACACGTAGT
This sequence comes from Flavobacterium sp. W22_SRS_FK3, assembly GCF_052113665.1. Classification (NCBI taxonomy): domain Bacteria; kingdom Pseudomonadati; phylum Bacteroidota; class Flavobacteriia; order Flavobacteriales; family Flavobacteriaceae; genus Flavobacterium; species Flavobacterium sp. W22_SRS_FK3. The sequence goes on from NZ_JBGQOF010000039.1 coordinate 628, forward strand.
TTTACAATTACTGAACCAGCTTCTATAATTTCTACAGCTACACTTGCCGGAGGAACAATAACAGCTGATCAGACTGGAGCTACATATCAATGGATTCAATGCCCGGCTACAGTATTAATTGGTAAAAACGGACAATCATTTACGCCAACAGTTAATGGTTCTTATGCCGTTGTGGTAACTGTCGGATCCTGTAGTTCTACATCATCATGTATTTTGGTAAATACTTTAGCAACTCCTGATATCGAAGAAAAAGCTAAATTTTTAATGTATCCAAATCCAAGTAAAGGTACTGTAAACATACAATCCGATCATGATACTGATATAAGCATTACAAATCAATTAGGGCAAACTATTAAAACAGTAAAAGTTACTTCTGATGTAATTAATACAGTTAATATCGAAAGTTTTGCTGACGGTCTCTACTTTATTATAGAAAAGAAAGACAGTAAACTAATTACACACAAATTAATTTTGAAAAAATAATTCAAAAAAGGTTTGAATAAATTCTTTAAAACTCAGAAAGGGAAAAATCTAATGATTTTTCCCTTTCTATTTATTGTAACTGTATTTAAAATTTGACACTTACTTAAAACGGCACATCACTATCATCGTCGTCATCATTCAGATTACTTCCGAAAGCATCATTGGCTGAAGGAAGATTTTTAGTAATAAACGGGTTGTCATCATGATTCATTTTTGATGGCAAATCATCATAACTCCCTGAGAAATCATCAAGGTTATCAAATTTACCAAGGTGTCCCAAAAATTTCAATCTAACATTTTCGATTCCACCATTACGGTGTTTGGCAATCATAATTTCTGCCTGACCTGCTGTTGGTGAAGCCTCATCATCATCCCATTCATCAATTTTGTAATATTCCGGTCGGTATAAGAACGAAACAATATCAGCATCTTGTTCAATAGCTCCAGATTCACGAAGATCCGATAGCAACGGTCGCTTACTCGATCCACGGGTTTCAACGGCACGCGATAACTGCGAAAGTGCAATTACAGGGACGTTTAGCTCTTTTGCCAAGGCTTTTAAGTTTCGGGAGATAGTCGAGATTTCCTGCTCACGATTTCCACCTCCTTTAGCATTTCCTCCAGCCGTCATTAATTGTAAATAATCAACAATAACGATTTTGATACCGTGCTGTGAAACCAAACGACGGCATTTTGCTCTTAAATCAAAAATAGAAAGTGATGGTGTATCATCAATAAATAGAGGAGCTTTTTCTAAGTTCTTTACTTTTGTGCTCAACATTTCCCATTCATGAGGCTCTAATTTACCGGTACGTAATTTTTCAGATGACAATCCTGTTTCTGATGAAATCAACCTAGTAATTAGCTGAACAGAAGCCATTTCCAAAGAAAACAATGCTACCGGATGCCCGAAATCAATAGCAATATTTCTGGCCATTGAAAGTACAAAGGCAGTTTTTCCCATAGCTGGTCTCGCTGCAATAATTATTAAATCACTTGGTTGCCATCCGGAGGTAAGCTTATCTAAATTAGTAAAACCCGTTTCAACACCGCTCAAACCTTCTTGTTTTGCAATTTCTTCAATACGTTTTTTAGCCTGAAGCACTAAACTCTGTGCTGTTTCAGAACTACGTTTTATATTTCCTTGCGTTACTTCATAAAGTTTTGATTCAGCCTGATCCAATAAATCAAATACATCAGTCGTTTCATCATAAGAAGCTTCAATAATTTCAGAAGAAATCCTGATCAGGCTTCTTTGAATAAATTTCTGAAGAATGATACGAGAGTGAAACTCGATATGAGCAGAAGATGCAATTTTTTGCGTTAACTGAATTAAATAAAAATCGCCACCTGCCAAATCTAATTTTCCGTTTTTTTTCAGTTGAGCGGAAACCGTCAATAAATCAATTGGCTGTGTGTCGGTAAAAAGCTGGACGATTGCTTCAAAAATAAATTTGTGTGCATCTTTATAAAATGCATCCGGCTGTAAAATATCAATTACATCATCAACCCCTTTTTTATCAATCATCATTGCTCCCAGAACAGCTTCCTCTAAATCAAGTACTTGTGGAGGCAATTTTCCTTTTTCTAAATTAATAATTGTGGTTTTATCTACCTTTACAGGATTTACATTTTTGAAATTTTCCATATAGCGAAAGTAACAAAATTTAAAAAAAAATTGCTATCGAGTTATAACTAATAATTGTTTATAAATAAGTTTTTTTGTTCATAACCAAAAAAAAATCCGAAACGGTAAGGCTTCGGATTTTGAATCATTTTTTATGAATTTACTCTTTATACTCGCCCATACTACTGTATTTGTCCATTCTTTGGGCAATTAAGTCGGCTGTTGATAAATCTTTCAATTCATTATATCCTTTGGTAATATATTCTGCTACTGTTTTAAAAGTAGTTTCTCTGTCATAATGTGCTCCACCAAGTGGTTCCGGAATAACATCATCTACTAATTTTTGTCTTTTCATGTCAGATGAAGTCAACTTCAAAGCATCAGCTGCACGTTCTTTATATTCCCAGCTTTTCCATAAAATAGAAGAACATGATTCAGGTGAAATTACAGAATACCAAGTATTTTCTAACATATAAACTTTATCTCCAACACCTATTCCTAAAGCTCCACCAGAAGCACCTTCACCAACAATGATTGTAATAATTGGCACTTTCAAACGAACCATTTCAAAAATATTTCTGGCAATCGCTTCCCCTTGTCCTCTTTCCTCTGCTTCCAATCCTGGATATGCACCAGGAGTATCTACTAAAGTCAAAACCGGAATTCCGAATTTCTCTGCCATTTTCATTAAACGTAAAGCTTTACGGTAGCCTTCAGGATTAGCCATACCAAAATTACGGTACTGGCGTGTTTTTGTATTAAAACCTTTCTGTTGACCAACGATCATAAACGACTGTCCGTTTACTTTTCCCAATCCACCTACCATTGCTTTATCATCCTTAAAACCTCTGTCACCATGAAGCTCTAAAAAAGTATCACCACAAATAGCTCTTATATAATCTAAAGTGTATGGTCTGTTTGGATGCCTTGACAATTGTACACGTTGCCAGGCCGTGAGGTTTTTGTATATATCTTTTTTAGTTTGTTCTAATTTTTTATTGATTTCTTTACATGTTGGTGTTACATCAACATCAGATTCTTTTCCAATTATAACGCACTTTTCTAACTGTTCTTCAAGTTCTTTGATTGGAAGCTCAAAATCTAAATATTCCATGGATTTTTGAATTTTGTTTTTAAATCGAACCGCAAATATAAAAATATTATATCATTGGCGAAGTGAATTGTTATTTAAAGTATTAAAATGTAATTTAAAAATAAGGTAAATATTACACTTTTTGTTTGTTTTGATAATGCTTAAAAACGCCATTTAAAATAACTGTAATTACAATTATCAAGGCACCAATATAAAATTCTGTACTCATTTTTTCTTTTCCTCCCAAAATAAAATACGCCAGCATAATTCCGTAAACAGGCTCCAAATTAGTTGTTAACATTACGGTATAAGGCGATAATTTCTGCATTACTTTTACTGAAGCCGTAAAAGCATATGCTGTACAAACCGAAGCTAAAATGAGTAATAACATCCAATTGCTGAATGACATGGAAAAAAAATCAGCAGTAAATTTTCCTTGTACCAAAAAGTAAATGGATATAAAGAAAACACCCGCACCGAATTCATAAAATGTAATAACAGAGGGCTCGTGATCAGAAATCAATTTTCCGTTCATAAGCGTAAACAAAACACCTAAAATAATAGAAGCGAGAGCATAATACATTCCGTGTAGGTATTTGACCTCAACCTGCATAATTAATGCTAAACCAGCAATTATAATTAACCCGAAAAAAACTTCATAGACTAATATTTTTCTTCCATAAAAGAGTGGTTCTAACAACGATGCAAAAAAAGCACCAAGAGAAAATATGGACAATGTTATTGATACATTAGAGACATGAATCGCTTTAAAAAAGAAAATCCAATGTAGTGCAATCAATAATCCGACAAAAATTAATTTGGCAAAAGATTTCGCCGATATTACAAAAGACTGTTTTTTGTATACTATAAAAGCAGCCAGAAAAGCCCCGGCAAGAAACATTCTGAACCACACTAAATTCTCTGCATCAATAGATATTAAGGCGCCAAGAATAGCTGTAAACCCCCAGATAAAAACAATGAAATGAAGATTTAAATAACTTTTTAAATTATCGTTTTGCATTACGTAAAAGGTAGACTGCCAGAATTCCGAAAACAATATTCGGAAACCAAACAGCTAATAAAGGTGAGAAAGTAGATTTTTCGGCAAGAGTACCAAATATTTTATCAAAAAAAACAAACGAAAATGCAATTGCAATTCCGATTGCAAGATTAGATCCCATACCACCACGGCGTTTCATAGCTGAAACTGCTACGGCAATAATCGTAAGGATGAATGCAGAAACCGGTACACTGTATTTTTTATAAAGCACTACTAAATATGTATTAATATTTCCGGAACCTCTTTTTCTTTCCTTTTCAATAAAATCATACAGTTTTCCAAGTGAAAGTGTTTCAGCAATATAAACTACCGGCGTTAAATCTGAAAGTTCAAACTTAAAATGAACTTTTTTTTCAGGTGCCTTTTCAATTTTATCACTAAGTTCACCGAGAGTTCTTTTTGTATAATCATACAAAATATAGGTTTTCAATTTTGGATCCCATTTAATGCGACTGGCCGTGATTTTATAAGTTAGTTTGTCTTTTTCAAAATGTTCTAACGAAAAATTAAAAGCGGTCTTAGATTCTTCATTAAAACTATTAACAAAAATAAAATCGTTGTCATTAAGCTGTCGATAAACATTTGTGTTCTCCCCTCTCATCAGCTGTTTCCCATTTCCTTTTAAATAAGTATACCTAAAATTATTGAACCCTTCACTCGCAGCAGGAACAATAAAAAACCCCATTAAAAGAACAAAAACCGAAACTACAGAAGCACCAATAATATAAGGTCTTAAAAAACGTGTAAATGAAATTCCAGAACTTAAGATTGCAATAATTTCTGTATTATTTGCAAGTTTAGAAGTAAACCAAATCACCGATAAAAATAAAAATATCGGAAACAATGAATTCGCAAAATAAACGGTAAAGTTGTAATAATAAATGGCTATTTGTGTAAAAGGAATTTTATTTTCCAACATTTTATTCACCTTTTCAGAAACATCAATTACAATTCCAATTGGAATAAATAAAAGAATCATCACCGAAAAAGTGGCCAAATATCTTTTTAAAATATACTTATCTATTATCGTTAACATAGCAAAGTTTAATCGATTATTTGTTTAGTCGTTTAATCGAATAAACGATTAAACAAATTAAACATATTTTTACAGTCTTTGACTCATATTTTTAACCATCATTTCTTTCCATGGTCTAAAATCTCCTGCTATGATATGTTTTCTGGCTTCACGAACCAACCACATATAAAAACCAAGATTATGAATCGTAGCAATTTGTTTTCCTAAATATTCATTTGCAGCAAATAAGTGACGTAAATACGCCTTTGTATATTCCGTATCTACAAAAGTATGTCCCATTTCATCGATTGGAGAAAAATCAGCTTCCCACTTTTTATTTTTGATATTGATGGTGCCGTTTGATGTAAACAACATACCGTTTCTCGCATTACGTGTTGGCATTACACAGTCGAACATATCAATTCCTAACGCAATATTTTCCAAAATATTAATCGGAGTTCCTACTCCCATCAAATATCTTGGTTTGTCTTCCGGCAAAATTTCACAAACCACTTCCGTCATGGCATACATTTCTTCTGCAGGCTCTCCTACTGATAATCCGCCAATAGCATTTCCCTGCTGACCAGAATTTGCAATATATTCTGCTGATTGACGACGCAAGTCTTTATACGTACTTCCCTGAACAATCGGAAAAAATGTTTGCTCATATCCATATTTATAGGGCACTTTATCTAAATGGTTAATGCAACGATCCAACCAACGGTGTGTCATGTGCATCGAACGCTGAGCATATCTGTAATCGCAAGGATAAGGCGTACACTCATCGAAAGCCATGATAATATCAGCACCAATAGTACGCTGAATTTCCATTACATTTTCTGGTGTAAAAAAGTGATACGAACCATCAATATGCGATTTGAACTTCACTCCTTCTTCCTTAATTTTTCGATTATTCGAAAGAGAATATACCTGATAACCTCCAGAATCAGTCAAAATATTACGATCCCAGTTCATGAATTTATGTAATCCGCCTGCTTTTTCAAGAATTTCTGTTTGTGGACGTAAATATAAATGGTAGGTATTTCCAAGAATAATATCAGGATTAATATCTTCTTTTAATTCGCGCTGATGCACCCCTTTCACAGAAGCTACCGTACCGACAGGCATAAAAATTGGCGTTTCAATTACACCATGATCCGTAGTAATACTCCCCGCCCTCGCTTTCGATTGCGGATCTTTTTGCAATAAATCAAACTTCATCTGTTTCTTTTTTCAGTCGGCAAAGATAAGCTAATTTCAGGGAAATTAATTAGATAATTTGTCAATTAGATAATGATTCTTATTAACCTTAAGTTGGACTTTGGAATTTCAGAAAAGTTGGAATTTTAAATTCTCAGGGCGTTCCCTCAGGTCGGGCTATACGCTATATCTTTTGTTACAGAAAACTCTGTTTTCATCGAGAACATTTCTCTTGTCACAAAAGGATGCCGCTTTTATCCCTAACGCAAACACCAGACATTCAGGAAACCCAGTATTATGAGGACAATCAAATGTAAAAACTACAACAATCACATTACTAAAGTGTAACATACCATCAGTATTAATTTCTTAATTTTAGATCTACATAAAAACAAAAATTAATATCAATTTTAAATTATAGAAATCATGATAAATTCAGAAGAAAGAAATCCTGCCAATTTAGATCAAATTAAGAATACCCAAATTGAAAAAAATCTGGAAAACTTAGAATATCCGGCAACCGAAGACATTTACAATCAGGAAGACAAACTGGAAAATATCGATCCGGAAGGAATTTCTGGCGAAAGAACTATTAGCAATATGGAAAATCACGAATGGAAGCAGAACAGTGATAAACTCGGAAATGATTTGGACGTTCCCGGTGCCGAATTAGATGACCAACAAGAAGAAATTGGTTCAGAAGACGAAGAAAACAACTTCTATAGCGAAGCCGACACCAAATAGAATTTTAAATTTTCATTATTATTCACGGAAAGCCCTGTTATTAGGGCTTTTTTCATTTTACACTTTAAATAACAACTACAGCTTCATTTCTGATTCTGAAATCCTTAAACATTAGTGTATTTTTTTTTTCTCAATAAAAAAAGAATTAAAATCTAACAATTCCGGTAAACTAAAGCAAAAAATCATTTGTCAGCCCGCAAAATAACAATTACTTTTGCTACAGTTTAACTTTTACATATAAAATGAAGCCTAACACACAACAATTAAGCGATTTAACGATCCAAGTAAGAAGAGATATCCTTCGAATGGTACATGCTGTCAACTCAGGCCACCCTGGTGGATCTTTAGGTTGTACTGAATTTTTGGTAACATTATACCAAAATATTATGGACCGCAAAGAAGGTTTTGATATGGACGGAATTGGAGAAGATATCTTTTTCCTTTCAAATGGCCATATTTCTCCAGTCTTTTATAGCGTTTTAGCACGTAGTGGTTATTTCCCCATTTCAGAATTAGCAACTTTCAGATTATTGAACTCTCGTTTACAAGGGCATCCAACAACTCATGAAGGATTACCTGGAGTTCGTATTGCTTCTGGTTCATTAGGACAAGGTTTATCTGTAGCGCTTGGAGCTGCTCAGGCAAAAAAATTAAATGGAGACAGTCATCTAATCTATACTTTACATGGTGACGGTGAATTGCAGGAAGGTCAAAACTGGGAAGCGATCATGTATGCCTCTGCTAAAAAAGTAGACAACCTTATTGCTACAATTGATCTTAACGGTAAACAAATTGACGGAACAACAGACGAAGTCTTACCTATGGGAAGCATTCGTGCTAAGTTTGAGGCTTTTGACTGGGATGTTATCGATATAACTGAAGGAAACAGCATTGATGCTATATTAAAAGGAATGGCTGAAGCTAAAGCTAAAACCGGAAAAGGAAAACCAGTTTGTGTTTTATTGCACACTGAAATGGGTAACGGAGTTGATTTTATGATGCACACGCACGCATGGCATGGAAAAGCACCAAACAACGATCAGTTGGCTAATGCTTTGGCTCAAAACTATTCTGCAGATCAAATCGATTATTAAAAAAAGCTTTAAGCTTTAAGCGGTAAGCTTCATGCCTATTGCCTACAGCCTATTGCATACAGCAATAAAACAAAAATGAAAAAATATACAAATACAGGAAGTAAAGACACCCGCTCAGGTTTTGGTGCGGGAATGACTGAATTAGGTCAAAAAAACGAAAAAGTTGTAGCATTATGTGCTGATTTAATTGGATCATTGAAATTTGATGAATTCAAAAAAAATCATCCTGAGCGTTTTTTCCAAATCGGGATTGCAGAAGCTAACATGATCGGAATCGCTGCAGGTTTAACAATTGGAGGGAAAATTCCGTTTACAGGAACTTTCGCTAACTTTTCTACAGGAAGAGTTTATGACCAAATTCGTCAGTCTGTTGCTTACTCTGATAAAAATGTAAAAATCTGTGCTTCTCATGCTGGTTTAACTTTAGGAGAAGACGGAGCAACACACCAAATCCTTGAAGATATTGGTTTAATGAAAATGTTACCGGGAATGACTGTAATCAATACTTGCGATTACAATCAGACCAAAGCTGCAACATTAGCTTTAGCTGAACACCATGGCCCTGCTTATTTACGTTTCGGTCGTCCGGTTGTACCTAATTTCACTCCTGCTGACGAACCATTTGTAATTGGAAAAGCAATTTTACTGAACGAAGGAACAGATGTAACAATTGTTGCAACAGGACACTTAGTTTGGGAAGCGTTAATTGCAGCTGAAACATTAGAAGCAAAAGGAATTTCTGCTGAAGTAATCAATATTCACACGATAAAACCACTTGATGATGAAGCAATTTTGAAATCAGTAGCAAAGACCAGATGTGTAGTTACAGCAGAAGAGCATAACTTCCTTGGAGGTTTAGGAGAAAGCGTTTCAAGAGTACTAGCTTTAAACAATCCTTCTCCTCAGGAATTTGTAGCTGTACAAGATAGTTTTGGTGAGTCTGGGACTCCGGAGCAATTAATGGAGAAATACAAATTAAACAATCAGGCGATTGTTGAAGCTGCAGAAAGAGTGATTAAAAGAAAATAATTTTTAGATTTTCATATCTATAAAAAAACCTCGAAATTCACATTTCGAGGTTTTTTAAATAAAATTTGTTTTTTAAAATGTCTGATTCCAAATATATCCATTTGCTCCAAGTGTACTTATTGTTCCATTTAAAACAAAGTCTGTTTCCAGACACGGAATACCTGAACCATTTCTTGACGCCAATAAAATTGTTTGTGAACCAATAACAGAGACACCTACACCACTTTGAACTGCTAATACCCAAGTACACTCTGAAGATAAATTAAAATTTAGCACTCTAGATGCAGCATTATCACTTTTCCATGTACATCTCCAAAATGAACATGACCTGTAATCCTCTATACTTTTTAAAAATACTTTACTACTCTGCGCACCGCCTACACCTATTGTTTCTATAAATAAAATGAGACCATATCTTTTACCACTAGATTCGCTAGAATAGGACCTAGTTTCACCATTAATTACAGGAATTACCGTTCTGCTTGTTTGTGTTTTTTCAGATTTGTTTCCATTATATATTGTCCCATATACTTCTAACTCATCCTTAATTAACCTAAGCTCTTCTACTTTTTTATCATAGTCTTCGGCATTTAATTTATAGAATTTTTCTTCATACAACCAAATCACTTTATCTCCGATTTTTAGCATCGAATCTGAGTTAAGAATAGCTTTTATACCATCTGAATAAATAATTTTTGATGTATTAAAAAGATCATCTTGATCAACATTACTTTCATCAAATGAATTTAGCAGTGAAAGATGACCCTTTTTAGAAATCCAATTCTGAATATCTTTTGAATTTTTCATTTCTGACAATTCAGAATATTCTTTAATAAAAGATTCATCATCTTTGAAAGATAACATTCTCCCATCTAATACCGAAGAAGACAAATTTGACGCGGGAGAACTATTGGACTCAACCTGATCTTCATTACTACATGAAATAGTAATTAACAAAACAAACAATCCGATTATTTTTTTCATTTTTATAAGTTTAATATTATAAAAACAAATATATAATATTTTTCCTTACATTATAAAACAAATAAACAAAAAAAATAAACTTTTACTTACATATAAAAAATAAAAACCTCGAGAAGTGAATTTCGAGGTTTTTTATTTTTCAAATCTTAATCTTTTTATTTTTTTGCTGTTATCGTAGTAACTTTAGTCGTATTATGATCTTTATCAAGATGAATCTTTTTTCTGCCTGGCGTAGTATAATCATATTCGTTCCTTATTACACCATTTTCTGTTATAGTTTTCAAAAACGAAGGAATCCCTCTTGGCTCACTATTCCATGCTTCATTTATATTAGGTGTTGTCGGATCATCTTCTACAGCAAAAGCCTCAAATGGAAAATATTCACTTGGACCAAAAGCCCCCCCAACCTCGCCAGTAGGCTTTCTAATTTCTAAAAGAGTCGTGTATCCATCTCCATCATCATCAATATCAATAAAATCTGCAACACCATCTCCATCTGTATCATCAATTAATTCAGCAGGTGGATTTGAATATAATGTTTTATCACGAAAATCATAAACATATCCATCACCATTAATATCTTCATCAATATCAAAAATACCATCTCGATCATGATCAACTCTTTGTACATCAAACAATTTAAAACTAAAAACTATAGGAGTATAAGCCTTAATCGCACCTGACCCTCCCGCATAATACGCTAATCCGGAAGGCAAAAACATCATTCCGGCTCCAAAATTACTATAAGTTATTGTTCCATCCGCATTTGCAGGATTTGCTTTTCCTGCTTTAAATTTAGGAAAAATCTCCTTCCAGCCATCCACAAAAACACCGTTAGCCCCTGTACCATCTAAACTGAAAAACCTTGCTAAATTTTCAGATGTATCAAAAACAGTCCCATCCAACAGATTCCCCACATATGATGCAGTGATATCATCATAATTGCATGGCGCATCTCCAACACCCTCATTTAAAACCAAATAATACACTTTATAAGTAATGTTATCATTATAAACATTTCTCGACTGTAAAGGATAAACAGTCTGATCCCAAATAGAAGATTGAGTCCCTCCTGCAGGAATCTTACTAATTTTTATATCAAAATCCGCAGTAACTTCTTCAATATAATTAGTTTTTAAATATTTTATAATTGAATCATTATCTTTTAAGTATTGCTCTTGATAATCTCTCAGAGGAACAGTTTCCACTTTATCATCATCATCATTTTTATTACAAGAAACTAAAGCAGAGAGCGCTATCAGTAAAATAAAAAAATATTTAAATTTATTCATTATTGTTAATTTTTTAGGTGCGCAAGATACAATATTGATTTATTTTTGTAAAGAATTTAACTCCGATTTTAGAAAAATTATGCGAATAGATAAATACCTCTGGTGTGTACGATATTACAAGACACGAAATATGGTTACTGAAGCCTGCAAAAAGAACCATATTACCGTAAATGGTCAGGTAGCCAAGCCATCTAAAGAAGTTTTTCCTACAGACAGAATCACATTTAGAAAAGATCAGATTACACAAATTATAACTGTACTGGATATCCCCGAAAGTCGTGTCGGAGCAAAACTTGTCGACATATATCGTAAAAACGAGACACCGCCGGAAGCTTATGCACATTTAGAATTATTAAAACTATCCAAAGAACATTACCGTAAAAGCGGAACAGGACGACCAACTAAAAAAGACCGAAGGGATATTGACGAGTATGGTAATGAAATTTTTGATGATGAAGAGGAAAATTAAATTCCGATTTTTAAATCTCAAATTCCAAAATTACAACTATAGAATTATCTTCCTTACATTGGAATTTGGAATTTTAATATTGGAATTTTTAAATTTGTACATTAGCAAAAAAATAAATCATGAGCCAGAACATCATCTTAACCAATCAGGAAATTGAACATAAAATAAAACGTATCGCCTATCAGATTTACGAAACTTTTGTTGATGAAGATGAAGTTGTGATAGCCGGAATTGCGACCAACGGATGTATTTTTGCAGAAAAAATTGCTTTAGCCTTAAGCAACATATCTATTCTTAAAATTTCTTTATGTGAAGTTATCATAGACAAACAAAATCCTCAGTTACCAATACAAACTTCTTTGGCTATATCTGAATACGAAAACAAAGGCTTGGTGCTGGTTGATGACGTCTTAAATTCAGGAACTACTTTAATATACGCTGTTCGCCATTTTCTCGACGTTCCATTGAAAAAATTTAAAACCGCAGTGCTTGTTGACCGAAATCACAAAAAATATCCTGTAAAAGCCGATTTCAAAGGAATTTCTCTCTCCACATCTTTATTAGAACACGTAAAAGTTGTTTTTGATGAAAACGGGGGCAATTACGCTTCTTTAAGCTAATATCTCCAGAATATCCTGAACTGTTTCTTCAACAGTTTTATTATCGACAGAAATTTTATGCTGCGCATGGTTGTAATAAAAGCTTCTGTCGAACAAATGTTTCGCGATAAACTCTCTCATTTCCTCCTCATCCATATTCGCAATTAGCGGACGCTTGCTTTTGTTATGCAGCAATCTATTATACAAGGTCTCTATTGAAGCCTTTAAATAAACAGAAGTGACATCATCTCTTATTAATAATTCATGATTATTGGCATAACAGGGTGTTCCGCCACCCAAACCAATTATATTATTTTCTGAAGACTGAAGTAATTCAACTAGCATTTCGTGTTCTAATTTTCGAAAATATATTTCTCCATGCTGTTCAAAAATTTCATTTATTGATAAATTTACTCTTTTTTCGATGCATTTGTCTAAATCCAGAAATGGAATATTAGTAGCTTTTGATAAATTTTGGGCAATTGTAGACTTTCCGCAGCCCATATAACCTAATAATATAATTTTTTTCATTTTAATAAAACCTTATAAACTAAGGCGTTGTGAAATTTGGTTAAAAAAAGACAAATTTATAATAAAATTGCTTGCAAATAATAAAATAAACTCCTTATATTTGCACCCGCGTTCAAGAAACATAATGACTCGATAGCTCAGTTGGTAGAGCACATCACTTTTAATGATGGGGTCCTGGGTTCGAGCCCCAGTCGGGTCAC
>NZ_JBGQOF010000040.1:0-13385 GCF_052113665.1 Flavobacterium sp. W22_SRS_FK3
TTGCAAGAACGTTCTTGCAACTGTTTAATTAATTATTTTTATCTAATAATCAGTATCGTTTTTTTAGGACGAGACAAAATAATTTTGATTACGATTTGATATTTGAAACTTTATAGGTTTTTCCATCTCCGGTTGCCTGAACAACTTTTGTTAAAGAGTCAGGATTTTGAACTGTTTTGTCAAATGTAACTGTAGCTAGTTTTTTGTCAAAATCTACAGTTGCTTTTTCTACGCCTTCTAAATCAGACAATTCCTGTTCAATTGTTTTTGCACATCCAACAGCACACGTCATACCTTCGATATTAAAACTTGCGGTTTGTACATTTTCAGGTGCAATTACTTTGTTTTCTTTAGGCGCTGTTTCTATAGTTTTTATATTCGCCAGATTTTTATCTTCTTCTTTTTTGCAACTTACGAATACTAAACCTGCAATTGCCACAGTCGCTATGATTTTTGTGAATTTCATTATATATGATTTTTAATATGATAGTTGTGTCTTTTTACAAAATTAATAAAAAACAGAAGGTCAGTTCATAAAATTATTACAAATTTGTATCAAAATTTGGTTTATGGATTCAAAACAATTAAAGTGGTTTTATTTATTCTTACTTTCGCTAATTTGGGGAAGCTCTTTTATTTTAATTAAAAGAGGATTGGTTGGTTTAACGGCTATTCAGGTGGGTTCTCTCCGAATTATTTTTGCTGCTTTATTTCTATTGATTGTCGGTTTTAAAAGTTTGAAGAAAATTTCGCATCGTCAATGGAAATTTGTTGCTTTAACTTCTGTCTTTGGAACCTTTATTCCAGCTTTCTTTTTTGCAATTGCCGAGACTCAGGTTGATAGTTCGATTGTGGCTATTTTAAATTCACTCACACCTTTAAATACCCTTGTTTTAGGAATTATATTTTTCGGAATTCAGTTTCAAAAACGTCAGGTTTTGGGTGTCTTTATCGGATTGATTGGTTGTTTGTTATTGGTTTTAAACGGAGCTTCAGATCATTCCGGACAAAATTATTATTACCAAATTTTAGTAGTAGTCGCAACGCTTTGTTATGCTATTAATGTAAATCTGATCAAAAAATATTTATCTGATTTAAATTCATTAAGTATTACCACAGGAAATTTTGCAGTATTGCTTCTGCCAGCATTAATCATTTTAAGCACAACTGATATTTCTCAAAAAATGAATATAGAAGCAACACATCATTCTATTTTGTTTGTAATGATTTTGGGTGTTTTGGGAACCGGAATTGCGAATGTATTGTTCTTTAAATTAATCCAAATGTCTTCGCCAGTGTTCGCTACATCTGTAACGTATTTAATTCCGATAGTCGCTTTCTTCTGGGGATTATTAGATAATGAAATGCTAACGCCAATTCAGTTTTTCGGGGCATTTGTCATTTTAATTGGAGTTTATTTGTCTGCTAGAAAATAATAAGTTTTTGTTTTAACGGATGTCAGGCTGAGCGAAGTTGACTGCTTGCTAATTGGAATGGGTATTCGACTTTGCTCAGCCTGACAAAAATATAAATAACAAAGGCTGTCGTAATTGACAGCCTTGTGTTAAGATGAGTATTGTGATCTCAGTAACTTAGAAACTCAGGATCTTTTTAAAGGAAATCTTTCTCAGTAACTCCTTCGTTAATTTTAATTTCAGACATTTTAATGTCTAATTCAAAACCCGCATTTTGTATTAAGTTGAAGGGAACTTTTACGCCTTTTACTTCTTTATAATCATTGAAGTATGTGGTTTGTGTAGTTGATTGTCCGCTTTGTTCTTTTACTTTGGTTTCGGCTACTTTTAAACCTGATTTCACATCATAAAAGTAAACTGTATTGCCATCCTTTATTGAGTAAGCATCATTGCCGTTTATTTGTTCAATTCCGCCAACGGTTAAATCTGTTCTTTTGCTTAATTGTAATTCCTCAAAAGGAGCTGCGTTGGCTTTCATTTCGGCTAAATCTGTACCTTCTAAATTTTTGCGCTGCCCTTGTTGTTCAACATAAGCACCTTTATCGTTTACAACTTGTTTCATCAAAGCCATACTTCCCATAGAAAGCGAAACCATCATTTTTCCTTTTGAATCTAATTTTGAAACAAAAGTCAAAGGAGCTGGAGCCTGAGGAATTGTTGTCGTTCCGTTCATAAACAAAGTTTTTACAGTAGAAACGGCTTTTTCGCCACCAATTGCTTTAATGTAATTCTCAAAAACAATTTTTGCTGTAATTCCTGCCGGAGCTTCTTTTTTGGTAACAGGTTTGGTAGTTGGATTTCCGTATTTATCAAAATAGGAAATCGGAATTTGTAGTTTTTCTAAGCCGGGAAGTACTTCAGATGCTTTACCTACAATTACAATTCTCATATTATCGATCGGAAAATATTTATTGGCGACACGATAAACATCATCAGAAGTAACATTGTTAATGGTCTGAATATATTTTTCGTAGAAATCTGCAGGAAGCTTTTCTGTTTCGATATTTAAAGCATAACGTGCAACAGTCTGAGGTTTTTCAACCTGCATCACAAATCTTCCGATGTACCCTGCTTTTACGTTTTTTAATACGTCTTCAGAGACTTTTTCGGTTCTAATTCGTTTAATTTCTTTTACAAATTCCACAACGGCACTATCTGTAACAGCATTTCTGACAGCAGAAGAAGCTTTGAATTTAGTAACGTATTTTCCGCTTCCAATATTTGAACTAGCTCCGTATGTCCAGGCATGCTGTTCACGTAAATTCATATTCAGGTAACTGTTAAAATCACCGCCTAAAATTTGATTTGCAATTACAGCAGGGAAAAAATCAGGATCGCTCATTTTTAAATTTACGGTATTTACCAATGAAATTTCAGATTGAACTGCATTTGGAACATCTACAAAATCAATTTGAAGTTGAGAAACATTCTCAGGATTTGGGTATGTGTTTTTTGGTGCTGCTTGTTTTTTCCATCCGCCAAAAAGTTTTTCTACAGCAGCTTTTGTTTCCTTAAATTTAATGTCACCAATCACAACTAAATAAGCGTTTTCAGGTACAAAATAAGTATTATAGTTTGCCTGAACATCTGAAAGTGTAACATTTTTCACAGTTTCTTCAGATAAATATTCTCCTGAAGGATGATTTCTTCCAAAAGCTAAAACATCAACAACGCGATTAGAGATGGCAGGAACACTTTTTTCATCGGCTTTAAGCCCTTCTAATAATTTTGCTTTCTCTTTATCAAATTCTGTCTGAGTAAAATTGGGTTGTAAAGCACCTTCGGCCAATAATTCTAAAATACGTCCTGAATATTTCGAAAGTGAACTGGCGTAAGCGCCTGATGATGTAAAATTTATATTGGCTCCGTAAAAGTCAATTTCTTCATTAAAAGCTTCTTTTGTGGTTTTTTTGGTTCCGTTTCCAATTAAACTACTGGTTAATTCTTCAACACCTTTTTTGTTTCCTTCAGTAAAAGGAGCGTTATCCAGTGTAAGATTAAAACTTACTCTTGGTAATTTATGGTTTTCAACCACCAAGACTTTCATGCCATTTGCTAAAACAAAAGTTTGCGGTTTTTTGATGTTAACTACTGGTGAATTTCCTGGCTTTGGTTGTGTACGATCTTGTGCTTGCATAATTCCAGTTAGGAATAAAAGGATTAAAACTGTATGTATTTTTTTCATGATTCGAAGCTTAGTTTTGAACTTTTGTTGAAGGAACATAATCTAACATTAAACGCTGATTAGGGTTTAAATACTTTTTAGCTATTTCTCTAATTTCTTCTCTGGTAATAGAGTGGTAGAGGTCAATTTCGGTATTAATAAGATTTACATCTCCATAAAGCAAATAATAAGAAGCCAGGTTTTCGGCAATTCCTTCAACACTTGCGTTTGCATTAACAAAATTATTATCGAATTTATTTTGCAATTTTTGATAGTCTTTTTCAGAAATCAAATCGGTTTGAATTTTTACAATTTCCTCGTCCATTTCTTTTAAGATGTCGGCAGTGGTGTAAGTTCCCATCGGTAAGCCATACAAAATATACATTCCGTAATCTTCCTGACTAAAACCAACAGCCCCAATTTGAAGGGCCATTTTTTTATCATCAACTATTTTTTTGTATAATTTGGAACTTTTTCCATCACTTAAATAAGATGATATTAAGTCTAAGACCCTTGCATCTCTTGTTTTCATTGATGGAGTCCTGTAAGAAGCGACGATCATTGGGATCTGGATATTCGGATCTTCGTAAGATGCTTTGATAGTTTGTGTAATTGGTTCTTCAGTAAAAGTTTGTTTTTTTACCACTTCTCCTTTCGGAATTGGTCCAAAATATTTCTGAATCCATTCTTTGGTTTTAGCTTTATCAAAATCACCGGCAACAACTAAAACGGCATTGTTTGGGGTGTAGAATTTTTTATTGAAACCCTGAAATTCTTCCAGAGTGGCAGCATCAAGGTCTTTCATAGAGCCAATAGTCGTCCAGCGATATGGGTGATTTTTGAACATGTACTTTTTAACCTCAGGTAAAATATTTCCGTAAGGCTGATTGTCGTAACGCATTCTTTTTTCTTCTTTTACAACTTCATTTTGTGTGTCAACACCAATTTTGTTGATAATTGGATGCATCAATCGTTCAGATTCCATCCATAAACCAAGTTCTAGGCTATTTGATGGAAAAACTTCATAATAATAGGTTCTGTCATCTGATGTATTGGCATTGTTTACACCTCCATTTGCGGTAACGATTTTCATCCATTCGCCACGTTTTATATTTTCGGTCCCTTCAAATAATAAATGTTCAAAGAAATGTGCAAAACCAGTTCGGTCAGGACGCTCATCTTTTGATCCTACATGATACATTACAGAAGTTATAACAACAGGGGCAGAAGAATCATTGTGCAAAATAACATGCATGCCGTTGTCTAAATTGTATTCTTCGAAAGCTACTTTTTGAGCATGAGCTACTCCGCCAAGCAATATTGCAGCACTTAACATCATTATTGAATTTTTCATAAAGATTAATAATTTATATTTACCTATAACTGTAGGTATCCAAGAGTTGATTTATGTTACATCAAAAATAAGTTTTTTTGTTTGTTATTTTAGATCAGGGCTTTATTTTGGATGTATTTTAACAATCTTTTACTTCTGAATCAATTTAAAAAAGAGGTGAAAGAGCTTGAAAAGCAGACTTTAAAGAATGAAAAATATTTTTGAAATAAGAGATTGCACAGTAAATTATTAATCGTATATTTGCAACCTTAAAAATCAATAAATCAATTTGGTATGTATGCAATCGTAGAGATAGCAGGGCAACAATTTAAAGTAAGCAAAGACTTAAAGGTTTATGTTAACCGTTTAACTAACGAAGAAGGTTCAAAAGTTTCTTTTGACAAAGTTCTTTTAGTTGATGATAACGGAAGCGTAACTTTAGGCGCCCCAGCTATAGAAGGTGCTTCTGTAGAAGCTAAAGTGTTACAACACTTAAAAGGAGATAAAGTTATCGTTTTCAAAAAGAAAAGAAGAAAAGGATACAAAAAGAGAAATGGTCACAGACAATATCTTACTCAAATTGTAATTGAAGGTATTACTGCAGCAGGTGGAACTAAAAAAGCAGCAGCTAAAAAAGCAGTTGTAGCAGAAGAGGCTCCGGCTACTGAAGCTGAAGCAGCTCCAAAAGCAAAAAAAGCAGCAGCTCCAAAAGCAAAAAAAGAAGCTACTAAAGAATAATAACAATATTTAAACTCATACGTCATGGCTCACAAGAAAGGTGTCGGTAGTTCGAAGAATGGTAGAGAATCAGAATCAAAACGTTTAGGCGTTAAGATTTTTGGTGGACAAGCTGCTATTGCTGGGAACATCATCGTTAGACAAAGAGGTTCAAAACATAATCCAGGTGAAAACGTTTACATCAGTAAAGATCACACACTACACGCAAGAGTAGCTGGAGTTGTTAAGTTCCAAAAGAAAAAAGATAACAAATCTTATGTATCTATCCTTCCATTCGAAGCATAATCATAAAGAATTTTTTTTAAAAAAACCCGTTTTGAAAAGAACGGGTTTTTTGTTTTTCTAATCATATATATGATAAGAGAGTTTAAGTTTACTGTTTTTACATGTATATGTATAATTGTTATTGGAATTGCCAGATAAAGAAAAACCATTTTCAAAGCGGTAAACTTTAAAAATGGTTTGTAGTGTTTTTGAAATGAAAAAACGAACATAGTTGGGATCTAGAATTTTTAAAGAAGTGTAGTTTTAATATTTTTACTCTTCAATATCTTGTGTTTCCTTCAGATCATCAGATTTTCGTCCCAATTTTATTTTTGGATTATTTTGTGTTCCGGTAACTGTTAACGGAATTCCAAGAATACCTAACGGAGGCAACCCTAATCGCATTTTTAAATTCAGTCTACCGTCTAAACTTGTTGTTCCTTCAATTCTTGGTCTAAAGCCAGCAAATTTAAATTTAAAACGCTCAACAGTCATGATGTTATTTTTGATGGTAGTTTTAATATCAACTTTTGATACGTCAGGATTTTTCATGGCTTCAGAATTTGTTTTTTTACTCACGGCATTAAACATTTTCAATCCACGAACTTTTACATCTTTTACTGAAAGTGTTCCACCTCCAACTAAAGAAGGGTAAACAGGTTCCATATTTTCGTTTAAACGACCTTTCAATTTATAATCCAAAGAAACAATTCCTTGTGCTTTTTCGGCAGCGCTGGCCATTTTTTTAAATACTTCAATTTCGTTATATGCTCTTTTAATATCAAAATCCGATGCTTTAATATTGTAATCGAAATTTGCTTTTTGAGGTGTAATTGCCTGATAGTTTGCGTTCATAGCCACATTACAGCCAATTAAAGTAAACCCGGTGTTTTGCATCGTCAATTTACCTCTGTTCATTTTTAAATTTCCAGTGGCATTTTGAAGATTCAATTTATCAAAATATACTTTTCGGGCATTCGCTAGTAATTGCAAATTCAAATTGGCAGGAATAATAATAACTCCGGTTTGTTTAACTTCACTTGATGGAACTTGGGATTCAGATTTGGTTTCTGTTACCGATGTATTAGCTGTTGTATTTGACATAAATTCATCAACATTTATATATCGTGCCGAAATCGTAAAAGAGCCTCCCAAAATTCCGGTTTTAGTTATGGCATAATTAAAAACGTTTTGCAGATAGCCATTCATCTTAAAATCAGATTGCCCGTAAGCAGCCAAAAAGTTATTGAAAGACATTTTGTCCTGATTTATTTTGAAAACTCCTTCTTTAATAATAAATTTTTGAGGCAGATATTCTGATACAATGCCAATGTTTCTAAGTTCAAGTGTTCCTTTATTATATAACTTGTTGTAATTGCCCTTTTCGGCATCACTTTGTTTACCTTTTAAAGCTAAGTCAGCTTTTACAAAGCCATCCAAATCAAGTCCTTTTCGAGAAAAAACTTTATATATTTTGCTAATATCAAGTTCTCCTTTTGCTTTGATATCATAATTTAAATTATCAAGATTGCTCAAATCTGCGGCTACAAAAACAGGTTTTCCTTCAAAAGTAAATTCTGCAGGTTTTATATTGATTCTTAAATCATCAAAAGTTCCTTTTTGATTTTCGATTTTAGAATTGATAATGATATTGGTAATTGCATTTGGATAATATTTGGTTTTTATGTATCCATTATTTAATTTAATAAAACCTTTTGCAGCAGGGAAAAGTCTCTTTTTCTGATCAAATTTTCCGTTGGTTTTGATATCCCCTGCTAAACTGCCTTTTAATATTATATCTGGAATTCCTAATGCACTGGTTAGCTTTTCCAGATCAATTTTGGCTTTAAAATCACCGTTAATTTCAGGAGTTTCGATACCCTTTAGATAGAATTTAGATTTTAAATAATCCTTATAGATATTTAGGGACAAGTTTTTAGCATCGATAATAACAAAATCAGGGTTTAACGACGGAATCTTGGTCTTTATATCTAAATTTAGGTTCGAAATTGGAAAACCACTTTTATTATAGTTTACAAAACCATTGCCTATTTTAATGTCCAGATTAAGGTCTGGTGCTATATTTTGTGATGCGATATAATTTCCTTTTAACGTTAAAAGTAAGTTGGTGTTTCCTTTTAATTCGGTTTTAGAAAGCCACGTAATATATTTTGGAGGAAATGCTGTAAAGACATCATACAAATTGCTATTGTTAGATTTTATAACAAAATCCATATTGTAACCTTCTTTTAGAAAGTCAAATTTTCCTTTAAAATCGACCAAGAGCTGATTGATTTTTAAATTATTCTGCTGAAAGAAAAAAGACAAGGAGTTTACATTTACCTTGGTAATTAAATCAGCATCAATCTTTTTGTTCATTAAATAAGGCTCGTCTTCATAAATAATATTCAGTTTCTCGATATTTGCTTTTGAATATAAATCGAATACGTCTTTGTCGAGATCTCCTTTTCCTAAGTAATTAAATTTAAAAGCATCAAAATGAACTTTAGTCGATTGGTCATCATAGATTATTTTGCTGTTTAAAATTTCAATTCTTTCTAATTTTAATGAGGCATCAGTACTGTCTTTATGATTGGAAGTCTGGGGTGATGCTTTATAAATGTTATAATTCGCTTCTCCTTTCGGATTTACTTTTACATTAATAAATGAATCTGATAAATATATCTGATCAATTTTTACTTCTTTACTAAAAATTAAACTGGCGACATTTATTCCAAAGGAAACTTCTTTTGCTGTAATGAATTTTTCGTTTTTATAAGGCGATGAACCATTAAGGCTTAAATCGTTTAAGGTTAGTGTCAAGGAAGGAAAATGATGAAAAAATGATAAAGAAACATCAGAATAATTTAGTTCTGCGCTTAATTTTTGATTGGCGGTTTTTTTAATCTGCTCTTTAATTTTGTCAGCAAAAACAATAGGGGTTAAAAATAATAATCCTAAAATAACAACGAAAGTTATTCCAAAATATTTAGCGATTTTTAATAAAATGGATTTCTTTTTATTTGCTGTCATAAAATAAAATTTGCTAATAAATAGGTATAAATAATAATTTATCCGTGTACGGTTTCGCTTTTTCCATAGTTAGTTATAATTGAGCCTTCAAATTCAATCCAAGCTGCCCAACGCTTGTCAACATCGACATTATCTGCATACTTTCTTGCAAAACCTAAAAAAGTTGTATAATGACCAGCTTCAGAAATCATCAAATCGCGATAAAATTTCGCCAATTCTTCATCTTTTATGTTTTCAGAGAGAACTTTAAAACGCTCACAGCTTCTGGCTTCAATCATGGCAGAGAACAATAAGCGATCGCAAAGTGCATCTTTACGGCTTCCGTCTTTTTTCATGAATTTAAAAAGTTCATTTACATAATGATCTTTTCGTTCACGCCCCAAAGTAAGTCCTCTTTTTTTGATTAAATCGTGAACCATTTGTAAATGCTCCAGTTCTTCTCGTGCAATTACAAGCATTTCTGTTACTAATTCCTCTAATTCAGAGTTATAAGTAACTAAACTGATTGCGTTTGAAGCTGCTTTTTGCTCGCACCAGGCATGATCAGTTAAAATTTCTTCGATATTTGATTCGACTATATTTACCCATCGCGGATCGGTAGCTAATTTTAATCCTAACATAATTTTCTTGAAAAAGTATTTTGCAAAATTAGTCTTTTTTTATTACTGAAAGTCTGTAAAGATGGTGCAAATCCGCCCTAAATAGTATTATTTTGTAACTTGAAACAAATTAAATGAAACAACTTAAAAAACTTTTAATTATTGGTTTTGTCTGGCCTGAACCAAATTCATCTGCGGCTGGTGGCAGAATGATGCAATTGATTTCAATTTTCAAACAAAATGAATTTGACATTACATTTGCAAGTCCGGCCCTAGACAGTGATTTTATGGTTAATTTATCTGAACTTGGCGTTAGAAAAGAATCAATCGAACTCAATAATGCCAGTTTTGATGATTTTATAATCGAATTAAATCCGGATGTTGTTTTATTTGATCGTTTTATGATTGAAGAACAGTTTGGCTGGCGTGTTGCAGAGAATTGCCCTAAAGCAATTCGATTATTAGACACAGAAGATTTACATTGTTTAAGAACCGCAAGGCAAAAAGCTTTCAAAGAGAACAAATCTTTTGAATGCCATGATTTATTTTCTGAAGAAGTGGCAAAACGTGAAATTGCAAGTATTTTTCGATGTGATTTATCGTATATTATTTCTGAATTTGAAATGAAGGTTTTAAAAGATGTTTTTAAAATCGATTCAGCTTTATTACATTATTTGCCTTTTTTAGTTGAAGAAATGTCAGAGCAGGATTTATTGCAATTACCTTCTTTTGAAGACCGAAAGAATTTTGTTTTCATCGGAAACTTTCTTCATGAACCCAATTGGAATACAGTTCAATATTTAAAAGAGTCTATTTGGCCTTCCATAAAAAAACAATTTCCCGAAGCAGTTTTAGAAGTTTACGGTGCCTATCCTTCGCAAAAAGTATTACAACTGCATCAGCCTAAACATGGTTTTTTTATTATGGGAAGGGCAGCAGATGCCAATGTGGTAGTTAAAAAAGCCAGAGTTGTTTTGGCTCCGATACGTTTTGGAGCTGGTTTAAAAGGGAAATTATTAGAAGCTATGCAATGCGGAACCCCAAGTGTAACAACAACAATTGGCTCTGAAGCAATGCATTCAAGTATGCCTTGGAATGGTTTTATTCTTGATGATGTTGAGGAATTTGCTAAAAATGCCATTTCATTATACAAAGATGAAAATCTTTGGATACAATCTCAAAAAAATGGAGTTGCCATTGTTAATGAATGTTATCAAAAGGAAAAATATGCTGAGAGATTAATTTCGGCTGTTAATTCGCTTTTGAATGATTCTGAAAATCATCGCTTACATAACTTTATGGGAAGTTTACTTCAGCATCACACTTTAAAAAGCACCAAGTATATGGCAAAGTGGATTGAAGCTAAAAATAAGAATTGACAAAAAATCCCTAATTACGAATGTAATTGGGGTTTTTTTGTTTGAGAGTTTTCAGTCCAAATAAGCAGTTAAATGCTGTCTGAAAATTGCGACTGCAACTGAAAACTATTTCATAATACCTTCAACAGCCTGAATTGTTGTGGCATGATAACCAGGTTTTGCTTTGTCAAAAACCTGTTTTGCCCAAACTTTCCCTTCATGAGTTTTTACCATTTCTTTGTAAAGCATCATTACTGATCCTGTTCTGCTAATTGATATTAAAAATTGTTCAATCGCAGGATATGCAGGTTTGTATTGGTGAATTACGGACTGTACAAACCATTGGCGTTTGATAATAAAGTTACCGCCTTTTGTAAAATTGAATTCAGTATCAATTGCTTCCATTTCTTTTGCTGTAATATCATCAGGAAGATGATCTATAAAATGCTGTTTTTCTGCAGTTGTTGTAATTTTTTGATTCAATCCTTTAACTCCGGTTTCTCTCCAGATTTTTTGAATTTTATCTATCGCATCAAAATCAGCAGAACTTACAGGAGTGATGTTTGAAGGAATTCCGGGTTTGTAAATCCAGTCTTCTAATTTGATTTTGGCTGCTAATTTTTTGTCAGCTTTAATTAGATTTTCATTTAAATATTTTATAAAATCCTCAGTAGTGATCGAATGGAAAGCATGTGCGTCGAAATAATTTTTAATGAAAATGTCAAATTTTTCACGTCCGACAGCATTTTCGATTACTCTTAAAAAAGCGTATCCTTTTACATAAGGAATCATACTAATTCCATCATCTGGATTTCTTCCTGTTAAAGATACTTTTAATCTTGTGTCGGGACTTGTATCCCCATATTCAGCTACATTATCAACCAATTCTTTGCGAGTGATAACATTTTGCATTTCAAATTCTTTCTTGCCAAAAATAGCTTCGCCAATTCTGTGCTCTACATAAGTAGTGAAACCTTCATTTAGCCAAATATCGTTCCAGGTTGCGTTGGTAACTAAGTTTCCGCTCCAGCTATGACCTAATTCGTGTGCCAATAAACTGGTTAGGGAACGATCGCCTGCGATAACTCCCGGAGTTAAAAAAGTTAAATTTGGATTTTCCATTCCACCGTAAGGAAAACTTGGAGGTAAAACCAATACGTCATAACGTCCCCAACGGTAAGGTCCGTACAGTTTTTCTGCAGCAACAACCATTTTCCCAAGTTCAGCAAATTCCCATGCGGATTTTTTCAGCATTGATGGTTCTGCATAAACTCCTGTTCTGCTATCGATCGATTGAAATTCGATATCTCCAACAGCAATCGCCATTAAATAAGACGGGATTGCTTTATCTTGTTTGAAAGTATAAAATCCTGTGTCGTTTTTCTTCTGGGGATTTACAGCGCTCATTACAGCTAATAAATCTTTAGGAACGGTAACTTTTGCGTTATAAGTAAAACGAATTCCTGGCGAATCCTGGCAAGGAATCCAGGTACGAGACCAAATACTTTCTCCCTGCGAAAATAAAAATGGTTTCTTTTTATCAGCAGTTTGTTTTGGTGTAAGCCATTGCAATGCAACAGCGTCTTTAGTTGTACTGTAATAAATATTTACTTTAGTAGTATTTTGTTCGATGGTGATATGAAGTGGTTTTCCGTGAAATTCATTAGCTGCACCAAGCTCGAATTTGGTTTCTTTTTCTTCATCTCCTAAAGTTACTTTTGTAATATTCAAAGTGTTTTCGTCAAAGATAATCTCATTCCCTTTACTGATATTGTCAATTAACCAGGATGCTTTCCCTGAAATAGTTTGTGTTTCGAAATCAACTTTGATATCTAGATCAAGATGTTTTACAACGGCAAGTTCTGGTTTAGAATAGCTGTGTTCATCTATAATAGTTGTAGGTTTTTCTGCTTGATCTTTTTTCTGGCAGGCAATAGCTGAAAGAAATAAAATGGCAAGGATTTGTTTTTTCATTTTATAAAGTATTGAATTTGAAGACGAAAATTAAACATAAAATCCCGTTTTGAATAAACAAAACGGGATTTTATTAAATATAACCTTCTATTTAGCTTAGGTTGAGATTGGAATTATGCCAGCATTGTAACCGGGCTTTCGATGTATTGTTTTAATGTTTGTAAGAACTGAGCACCAGTTGCACCGTCAATTGTTCTGTGGTCACAAGCTAATGATAACATCATTGTGTTTCCTACTACAATCTGACCATTTTTAACTACTGGTTTCTCAACAATTGCACCTACAGAAAGGATCGCAGAGTTTGGCTGGTTGATAATTGAATTAAATTCAGTAATACCAAACATTCCAAGGTTAGATACTGTAAACGTACTTCCTTCCATTTCCTGTGGTCCCAATTTTTTATTTTTAGCTCTTCCGGCAAGATCTCTTACTGAAGCACCAATTTGA
>NZ_JBGQOF010000041.1:0-10776 GCF_052113665.1 Flavobacterium sp. W22_SRS_FK3
GCCCATCAAGGCCTTGTCGTAGTTCTCGCTGGAGAACTGACTGTCTTTAAACATATTTATCATATTAGTAACCTTACCCACATCCCAACCACTGATGTCCTGGTTAAAAACAGAATTAGAAAACATACCGCCCATATTATTAACCTTACCCACATCCCAGCCACTGATGTCCTGGTTAAAAACAGAATTAGAAAACATACCGCCCATATTAGTAACATTACTCACGTCCCAGCCACTGATGTCCTGTTTAAAAACAGAATTAGAAAACATACTGTTCATACCAGTGACATTGGCCACATCCCAACCACTGATGTCGTGGTTAAAAGCAGAACCAGAAAACATAAGTTCCATAGTAGTAACCTTACTGACATCCCAACCACTGATGTCCTGGCTAAAAACAGAACCAGTAAACATCCCAAACATATCAGTAACATTACTTACGTCCCAACCATTGATGTCCTGGTTAAAAGCAGAACCAGAAAACATAGAACCCATATCAGTAACATTACTCACATCCCAGCCACTGATATCCTGGTTAAAAGCAGAACGAGAAAACATATAATTCATGTCAATAACATTGCCCACATCCCAGCCACTGATGTCCTGGTTAAAAGCAGAACCAGTAAACATAAAGCTCATATCAGTAACATTACTTACGTCCCAACCATTGATGTCCTGGTTAAAAGCAGAAGCAGGAAACATTGCCCCCATATCAGTAACATTACCCACGTCCCAGCCACTGATGTCCTGGTTAAAAGAAGAATTAGAAAACATACCGCCCATATTAGTAACATTACTCACGTCCCAACCATTGATGTCTTGGTTAAAAGAAGAAGCATAAAACATATTACCCATGTCAATAACATTGCTTAAATCTGGAGTATCGGTTGCTGTAAAGGCGCTGCCTGGCCAATACTCAAAACTTGCGTGCATACTCTGCCATGCAATGTCACCCCACTGCTTTACATCGGCTAATTTTTGCATGTTTGAATAATCCGTCTTAAAATGAGGAAAAGTTCCCGAGATTTCCAACGTGTACGTACCTGCTGCTTGAAACGTTGTCTTAAATTCGCCATCATCACTGGTGTGGCTTCCAGAGGAAACAACCCCGTTGGAGGCATCTTTCCAAACATACGAGAAATCATAGGCAAAGCCTTCTGTCATTATTAAGGAATGACTTAAGTCGTTACTGCCAATAGTCCAAGTGGTTATAAATGGCTTGCTGGTCCCTTGACCATAAGTCAATTGAAGACTCAGCCATGCAAAGGCAAAAAAAGTAAAGATTTTTTTCATGAATACTGTTTTTAGTTAAAAAAAACTTATTTAACCAATTAAATAAGGTAGGGTAAAAGTAAATTACCAAAGCCATAGCGTAAAACAAACAAGGTGTACAAAAAGTAACATAATCTCAGTTTTAATACTTATAGATGTTAAATTGTAGTGAGATAAACAACGTAATAATTAATTAGGTTCGAGAAAAGATTGTCAACGAGATTATTGTTCCTCGACGGATTCTAAGATGGGTCAGTCAAACTCATTTGAAAAATCATTACTCTAACAATCATAAATGTATTTTGCGTATAAACAAAAAAATGTTTTGTTTTTAAATACAAATCCGTGGAGTTCTTTCCTTAAGAGCGCTATTATGTTTTTTGCTTAGTGAATAGATTTTGTTTTTGCTTGTTTGTATTTGGATTACGCGTTTAAGCAATTCAATATCGATAAGATAGGTGGTGCTAGATTTACGTCTCTTTCTAATTCGCCAACTAATCGAGCTGCTATAGACTTGATTCTTTGATTTGCTTTGACAGCTTTTAATTTGTTTGCGGTGTTTTCTAAAGCGGTTAGTCTTCACCTGTGTTTTTCAAGTGTTTTGGTATATCTCCGGTGAAGAATAGATAGTTGTCCGATAATTGTTATTTATAAGTCTTTTTTATGGATTTGATATTTAACTTTCAATCCATGGGATAAGTGATGGTTTCATTGATATGAATACCAACATGGTGCCACGAGAATTATATCCCAATTAATACGGATAATCTCTTTTATAATCAATCCATTCCCGATTCTCCGAGATATTAATGAATATGATTAATTTCTGTTGCTTTACAAGGTTCGATAGCTGTAAAATCTTACCTTCTAAAAAAATATTGATAATAGAGGGATTTCTATCCTATATTCTATAATGCACTTTCGTTTTAAATATTGCGAATATGCTTCAAAATTAATATCTCAAACATTAACAAAATGGATTTTCTGTTCAATCATTATCTTGATAATAAAGCGATTTGGATTCATTTTGAAATAAAGGTCAGTCCACTTTATGATAAAATGTAAAGCAGACGTTTTTGACTTAAAGTATGTTCTTATGTTCTAAAGTAAATAAAAAATAGATGGTTAATTATTTTTGATTGTCTAAGATCAATTTAAGTTGCAAAGCTTATATTTTAAAAACATAAAACTTTAATATTTAATCAACACAATGCAAAGTATTAAAAAATACAAGCTTAATTGATTTTTAAGAAACTACTAAATAGCTATAATGACTGCCTCTAAAGAATCTGTTGGTTTCAGTTCCATTTTTTTACGAAGACGTTGTCTTGCCTTTTTAATACCATCTCCAGAAATGTTAAGGATATTAGCAATTTCTTTAGATGATAAATTCATTTTAATTAATGCCATTAAACGTAAATCGTTGGACGTAATATTTGGAAACTGTTGTTTTGCTTTTGTGTTGAAATTTTTATGTACAGCTTCAAAATAGTTACTAAAATTCTTCCAGTTATTATCATCTTGTATGTCGAAATTTATAGTTTGAATAAGCGTTTGGTAACCCGCGTCATAAGTGGCATCGGCTTTAAAAATCTCTGCTTTTTCTTTTATATCGCTTAAAATTTCGTTCTTTTTTGCTAAGTGTAAAGCATGAGTAGTAAGTTCTTTGTTTTTATATTCTAAATCTATTTCTGCTTTTTCTCTTGCTAAACTATGATGTATATTTCTTTGGTAAATGGCATAAATACCAATAAGGGCTATTAGCAATCCAAAAGTCAAAAGTAAAAGCTGCATACCGTTAACTTTTTCTTTTATATTTAAAAGGTCAATTTCTTTTTTTTGATTTTGAATTTTCTGTTCTTTTCGTTCTGTATCATAAGTTGCTCGTAGTTCTTCTATTTGCTCAGACTTCTCCTTATTAAACAGGCTATCTTTTAGCTTGGTATATACTTCATAATCTTCTAATGCTTTTTTATATTCTCCTTTTTCTTTATAGAGATCATGGCGACTAACATATACCTTAGACAAAATACTTAAATTATTTTGTGCTTCTGCAACTTTAATAGTTTTATTGTAATAGTAGAAAGCGCTATCTGAATTTTTTTTTCTAGTATAATAATTTCCTAAATTATGATAAAGAACAACTTCTTCAATCTTTAAATTTTTATAAAGCTTAAGAGCTCTTAAATAACTATTTATAGATTCTTTATCTTTTTTTAAATCAAAATAAGAAACTCCGATATTTGTCCACAATTGAGCTTCGGTTAATTTTTCATCAAATTTTTGGGCTAAACGGATAGCTTCTATATGCAGTTTAATGGCTTTGTCAGTTTCTTTTAAACTAATTAAAATACTAATTCGGTTCATCATTGTTGTTAGTAACATGGTGTTTTTACCACTGAGTCTAAACATCTTCTCTGATTCCTCATAGTAAATTAGCGCTTGCTTATAGTTTTCTAATAGAAATTCTATCTTCCCAATATTATTACATATTACAGCAGTATAATATGTTTCTCCAAATTCTTTGAATAATTTCAGTGCTTTTAATTCATTCTTTAAAGCTAAAGTATACTTACCAGTTTCCATATAAATTAAACCTAACATATTATAGGTCCCACCCATCCACTTCTTAAAATCCTCATTTTGTTTGGTTGAGCTACTATCTCTATTTTTATATAAGTTACTATTTTTAATTAAATAGTAAAAGGATGAATCATATTCCTTTTTGCGCCAATAGATGTCCCCATGCAACAGATTATTTCGAAGAAGCTCGGGTGTGTGTGTTGTAATCAATGATTTTGCTTTTGTTGCATATATTATAGCTGAATCCAGCGAAGTTTTTGAACCATAATAAAAACCTAAATTGTCATACCCTTTTGCTAAACCTGGTAAGTAATTGATTTTTTTGGAGACCGTAATCATCTCTTCGGCATATTTTCTTGCGACTTCTGGTTTATTACTAAGTTCCCATCGCGAGATTAAATGCATTGTTTCAACTTTGGCTATTCCCTCTTTTTGAACACTATAAACTTGTAAAAGACTATCAATGTTGTTTTTCTTTTGGGAATATGCATTAATGTAAAAAAAAAGTAATAAATAAATAATAAAAGGTTTTTTCATTTGTTTTAGTAAAAGTTGATAGATTTTTAGTATAATATAAAAAAAATAATTGAAATTGTAACCAAATAAAATAAATTATAAAAGGATGCACAAAACTTGATGTTGTTTTTATTTTTCATATACAAATTTACACGCCCTTCTTTATTATAAAAAAATCAATATGACTTAAATAATTAGAAATTGTATTATTTTGCACAAATTTAAAATATAAAGTTGTTAAATCGAAATCAATTCCCGTACATCAAAAAAATAACATCTTTTGGAATGCCAATGAAAACTAAAAAGTTCAAATTTCCCTCATTGTCTCCGATAAACTTTTCCTATTTTTAAAAGTTTACGAAAAGAAGGCAATAAACAACCATCATAAAATTGAAGCAAGACCATTAAAAGTTATAGAGTAGCAAACAAAATTTTTGTGCTTCTTTTTGTTATTTTTAGCTATAATTATAAGTTTTTTTAATGTTAATATAGCAACAAAGAATATAATTTTGTGAGTATTATAGGTTGTGTAATTTGGTAGTTCCAGATAAAAAATCTTTTGAGAATCATCAACAATTTAATATATTTCACTTTTTATAAAGTGATTTAGCTCTTTTTTGCGATACCTTTTCTTTATTATTTAGTTTTTCATAAACAGCGAAGGATGGGGGCAGGTTACAGAAATAACACAGACATCTTGAAAGCATTACGATAAGAGGACGAATAAACGTCATCTACGTTTACCCGTTTATTGGGATAGGATACGCCCGAGAATTATCGTTTCATGCTAAAATGCGATTTAAAAACCTGCGGAATTCCCTTTAAAGTATAGAAAACTTGAAACCAATAATCGGTTGAAGGAAGCGGTTCGCCATTGTAATTGCCGTCCCAACCGGGACCGGCAGGACTTATTTTCTTTAGTATTTTTCCGTATCGGTCGAAGATATTAATGACTGCGTCGGGCTGAAAAGAGAGATCAGGAATGTTCCAGGTGTCATTGTAGCCGTCGTTGTTAGGTGTGAAAAATTTGGGATAGTTGAGTACATTGATAATTAAAATCTGATCGTCGCAATTTCCTTTGACATCCCTTACCGTAATTACATGCTCTCCCGAATCGACATCGGGAAAAACATTACTGGTTTGAAAAATGCCGTCATCAAGTTGATATTCGTAGCTTCCAAATCCATTGTGCACTGTTACGGTAACATCGGTGTTTTCCTGAAAAGTGTCGGATATGTTAATTGTGGCAACTGCCTGGCTTGATTTTTCGACTATAACTATTGCCGGATTGTATGCACAATCATCACCCGGTGTATTTTTGGTAATTTGAAGGGTGTAAGTTCCTTCTTTTATTGCCATATAATCTGGACCTGTACTAAGTTTGTTACCACCTAAATACCAGTCGACAGTATAAATTTCAGGATTAAGCCCTGAACTTAATTGTGCACTATGTACTGTAGTTCCTGTTTCGAAATCAACGCAGATTACTTCATTTGATAACATTAGGTTTTTTAAAGGATAAATGGTAATATTAAAATCATCCTGAGAATAACAACCTTGGTTTGTAGTTGCAGCAGCGTAGATATACATTTTTTGACTATTATTTATTTGCTGTCCGGCAAAATATGATGTCCCTGTTGCATCTGGACCGCTATAATAATTTCCAACGGATAAAGGCGGCAGGGTATAACTTCCACAAATGGTAACATCCGGTATTTCGGGCAATGTCGGTTTTGTAGTAATGCTTACTAAAAAGTTTTTTTCGCTTGAACAGGTTAATCGGTCGCCCGTAATGGCGTAAACATAAATTCTTTGTGAGGATGTTAAAACTGTACCAGCAGGGATAACCGAACCTTTTCCTCCAGGAAGTGCATAATAATTACCCAATTGTAATTGAGGCAGAGTGTAATTCTCGCAAACAGTTATATCGACAAATTCTCCAACATCTATTCCGTTATAATTTACCCTAAAAAAAGTTTCATTACTACAACTTGTGAAATCTGTCCATTCGTTATAGATGTAAATGGTTTGGGGTCTACTAATTAACGTTCCTTCTGCAATTTGGCTTCCCTGACCATGGGGGCCACCTGTTGCGGTGTAATATTTTCCGTTTTTCAATACCGGAAGTTTAAACGCGGTACACGTGAACACATCTACAAAACTATCAACAGGAGGAATTTTCCTTATTTCGACAACAAACTTATGTTCGTTGGTGCAATCTATTCCGACGGCATACACATAAATGCTCTGCGTTGAAGTAATGACATCCCCGCTCTTTAATTGAGACCCGCCACCGTTAGTTTTAGTAAAATAGTTGCCATTTGCTAAAGGAGGTAATATATAACGCTCACATTCCAACCTATTGTTTGGCGTATCTACCAAAGGTATCGGCTTTATGGTTATATCGTATTTTAAGTTATCAGTACAATTAGGAAAAGTTGTGGTAACAGCATAATAATACACCGTTTGCGAAGTTGTAATAATTGATCCGGCAGGAATCTTTTGACCCTTTCCTAATGGATTTGTATAATAACCTCCTATATCAACGAGTGGTAAAATATAGTTTTCGCATCGTGTAATGGGAACAAAAACTGAAGTTTTAACAATGCTAATTCTGAAAGAATGTTCATTGGTACATCTGCCATCATTTACAAAAATAAATATCGTTTGACTAGTCTTTATATTGGTTCCAGCATTTAAATGAGTTCCTCTACCTCCTGTTTCTGTATAATAATTTCCATTTGTCAAAGCAGGGAGAATATAAGAATCACAAGTCACTACGTCACCGGGTTTATCTACCAAAGGCAAGGGGTGAACAACAAACGATACCGCTTCGTCACGGCAAACCACCCCATCAATTACTGCATAATAATAAATAGTCTGATCTGTTGTAAACGAAGTCCCTGCCTGAATTGCATTTCCTTTTCCGCCAGGCTCAGTAAAAAAACCGCCGGCAACTACTCCGGGAATTATGTATTGGCCACAAGCTTGTTTAGGAAAAGTAATTTTGTCAATAAAGATTAAGATAAAGATTTTCTGGTTTGTACAATTGTTGATTTCGGTTGCATCGCTGTAAATGTAATAAACTCCCGCTTTCGTAATAACATCTCCCGCATGGAGTTTTGTTCCTGTTCCGTTTTGCCCCGTGTAATAATTTCCGAAGTTTAGAGGTGGTAAGGTGTAGCTGCTGCATGCAATAACATTTGGAATGGTGTCGACTTTTGGAAGCGAATTAATGATTATATTGAAGCTAACGGTTGTATAACAGCCCGAATTTGCAACATTTTCAATTCGTACCCAGATTGTTTTGGGTGATTGTGATAGAGAAGTAATATAAGCTGTTGGGTCTGGTATCTTGTTTGTACGACTGTTTGCTTCTGTTGGGTCCGTGTAGAAGCTAATTTCATAATTGGAAGGATTTAGCCCGTTCAGAATAGGGTTTTCCTGAGTAGTGAGGTCAACAGTTACTCTTCCGGAATTAGTGTCACAAAAACTCAGATCAGGAGGTGTTTCCATTACCAATAAATTAAAAGAAAATAAATTATTACAATAGGTATTATCATGGGAAACATGTGCTACTTTTATATATATCGTTTCATTCCCTGCACTGGTGTATGAACTCAATTGGCTAGCAGGAATGGCTGGCCCATTTGCATTGGCTGCTTCCTCGGAATTATAATAAAAAAGAGAATATTCTGTCGAGTTTAGTTTCAATGCGGTCAAATCATTCTGTGTTAAATCGTATTGATAGCCATAATTTAAATTATAACAAGCGGTTATGTTTTTAGGAGGTGTGATGGCTAAATTGGTAATGGCAACTTCATCTTTTATTACACAATCGGAAAGAGTTGCTGTAACACCATAAGTTCCGGCTTTATTAAGCGTTAAAGTGCTATTTGTTTCCCCAGGAATTACAGCTCCGTTGAAAGTCCATACATAATCGTAATTCCCTACCAGTCCTGATTGGAGTGTGAAAGTTTCTCCTTCGCAAATAACTCTGTCCGGACCTAAATCCATCGTGGTTATAAAACTGCCTCCTTTGATGAATATTGCCGAATCATAATTACTGCCGTTGTAATCGCCAATGGCCAGTTTTATGCTGTAAGTCCGATTTGGTATCACAGTTGAAGAAGCTTTAAAAACCTTGGTTTCACCTCTCATGTTGATAGCAGACCCTGCCGGATTGGTTACATTATAACGGTCAAATAAAGTTGCATTGGCTGACAAACACGAATAGTTGTACTGTTGATCCCTAATGTTTTTAACCGAAACGGGTGTTGTAGTTTCAGGAATCACAGCAAGATTTTTAGAATGTCCTGTTGTTAAATCGGTTAGTATAAAGGCAAATACATCGCTAAAGCCACATTGGAATTCACCGTATTCATTGGAAGCAAAAAGGAAATCAAAACTAAAGTTACTCGACAAAGGGGTAAAATCAAATTGAATAAAACTCACATCTGTAATAGGGACAATTTGCCCGTTTTCATTACTTATAGTTTGCAAATCGCCATCATTGTAAGTATTTAACTCACTACTTTCATTAAGCCCTGTATAAGTGCCTTGAGTGTATTTGGCAATTCCATTTCGAATAATAATTCCATGTGAAATCGGAAAATTAGGATTCGTGTTTGTAAATTTTCCAATGCCAGATTGTGATGAAAATTTGAAGTTGTTTTCATTAGCACATTCATTTTGTATTAACTCTTCGCGTATTAATTCAGGTATACTTAAGGTTGTGGTGTCGACTATTATGCCCTGTGACGAAGATATAGCTGAATAAAATAATAAAAGAAGAAACAGAGGTGCTCTCATAATTCTGATGGCGGATTCAAAATGTTATATTTATATTTTAATTTACTTATCGAGGTATTGAATGAATTACGCCGAGGCAGAGCCTCGAGGAATTCAACTCATTAAACTGTATGTAAAATTAAATTCCTAAAGCCATGGAATAAAACAAATAAGGGGTACAAAAAGTAACATAGCTCAATTTTAACACTTATGGGGCTAATTTGTATTTAGATAAGTCAAAAATTAATCTAAAAACAATATGAGTAAAATAACCTTACAGTCAACAAAGATTTCCTGTAAATTAATTATACACAGTGCTTGAAATTAAATACAAAACAATGCTTTATAAATGCCTGAAATTAGGAGATGATATAATGAAAAAGTTAAAAAAGGAGCGCTTTGATCCAATATTTAGGGCAATTCGAAAGGGGAGTGGGGATCCGCCAACATCTTTTAGTTAAATTAGAAAACCTATACTGTTCCTTGTCTAAAAAAAAGATGTCTTTTTCTTTCAGTATTGCTAGAATCAATCTTTATTAATAAAAAAAAGAGAAGAACAATCTTGAATTCCATTTTAGTTGTGTTCAATAAAATGTGTTGTTCATTCTAAGATTTGTTGGATATAAGACTTTCATAAAACAATATTTATTCCTGTTAAAAATGCATTAACATTATCGTAACTTGTTCTTACTTTTACTCGATTACTTACTCTGAAATCAATCATAGTTCCGATTGCAAAGAATATTTTTTGTTTGTCTTTAATTGCGTTAATGTCTTGGTCTATGTATGCAGTACCTATCTTTCCAAGAATACAAATGTTTTCAAAGTCGCCTCCAATAATAAAAAATGAAGCGGGAATAAATTTAGTTCTTAGATTATGTTCTGAGCGATTAAAGTCAAATTTATTAATTTTTTTTTCTACTATTTTAGAATCTACAACCGTAGCCATCACTCCAAATATAAGTCCATTTTTCGCGGTTGTTTCTAAGGATAGACCAATGGTTTTATATCCAATAGTTACTGATGTATTATTTTGTGCATTTAATGCAATTGATCCAAGCACTGTGATTAAGAAATGTTTTTTTAACTTAATCTTCCCTTTTGTTTTCATAAATTTAATAGTAAAATAAAAGCACTGAATGTCTTTTTATTGATCTTAATTATTATATAGTTTAACATGTAAAAAAAAATACAAAACGTAGTAATTAATCTTTATTTCTAATTTTTTTCTTTAAAATGCTCAATGCAAAATCTTATAAATCAAAATATAAAAATTAAAAAAAAATGAATTAAAACAACGTATAATCTAGTACGCTTATCATGTCTCTACAAGACATTATATTCATTTCAAAATTACGACCCTATGGCTAAAATTAAAAATTAACAAGGGATGCAAAAAGTAACATAACTATCAAAAAAACACTTATTTAGAATGATTCTCGTTATGTGAAAAGAATCAGATTTTTAGGTCCTATGAGCTAATTATTAACATGATAGGTAATTTTAATATATAAGATTTCGAGAAAAGTAAGTAGCGAAAAAACCGCCTCAAAATTGAGACGGTTTAAAAAAAATAAAAACCTCCTATGAAAATTTGTTTACAATTATATTCTT
>NZ_JBGQOF010000042.1:0-10745 GCF_052113665.1 Flavobacterium sp. W22_SRS_FK3
CTTCATAGGCTGGGAATTTCGCTT
The DNA here is from genome assembly GCF_052113665.1 of Flavobacterium sp. W22_SRS_FK3. Taxonomy (NCBI): domain Bacteria; kingdom Pseudomonadati; phylum Bacteroidota; class Flavobacteriia; order Flavobacteriales; family Flavobacteriaceae; genus Flavobacterium; species Flavobacterium sp. W22_SRS_FK3. The sequence continues at coordinate 25 of NZ_JBGQOF010000042.1, forward strand.
GTAGGTTATAGGACCTGAGTTATTGTTTACATCATTGATTTGCACCAAACTGGAATTGTTTTCAAATGTTAAAGAACCATTAACCGTAACTTCATTTGTAATAGTTAATGTTATTCCGGATGGAACTGTTGCAACCACACCGCTATTAATTGTCAAAGCGCAACCTACTAAGTCTACTGTGAAAGGAGAACTTGGTGTTACAGAAGCAATTATAACATTCATAGAAGCATCTGGTTGTACTCCCTTACTCCAACTACTCCCATTCCATGTATTCGAATTATCTAAAATAGTGACTGTAGTTGATGCCGGTGAAGGACATCCACTGGCATTCGTTACTGTAAATGTGTAACTACCCGCTGCTAATCCTGAGATCGTTGTACTTGTTGTATTGGCAATTGTATTACTATAACTTGCCGTTGCGCTACCTGTTTGATTAATTGTCCAATTACCAGTTGGTAAATTTCCTAAAACTACGCTTCCTGTATTAGCAGTACAACTGATATGGGTTGTTGTACCTACTGTTGGTGCTGTTGGTGTTGGATTGACAGTCATTGTTAAACTATTTGATGTAGCGGGACTTCCTGTTAAACATGGAGTAGCATTTGATGTCATCACAACTGTAACGACATCAGAATTTGCTAAAGTAGTTGTTGCAAATGTTGAAGAATTCGTTCCTGCATCAACTCCATTGACTTTCCATTGATAAGCTGGAGAACCTCCGTTTGTTGCAGTAGCAGTAAAAGTAACATTTGTACCTGAACATATTGCTCCTGCTGGAGAAGCTGAAATACTTACAATTGCTAACAAATTAGGATTAACCGTTATGGATCTGAATGCACTTTTTGTTCCGCTACAACCTCCTGTTATTGTATAAGTAATATTAGTGGTTCCGGCTGAAACACCTGTAACCTTTCCGGAAGGATCGACTGTTGCCACAGCTGTATTACTACTGCTCCATGTTCCTGTACCTCCTCCTAAAACTACAGTATTTGCTACATATTGAGTTGCAGCTCCTCCAATACAGATGGAAGCTGCTCCCGTTACTGATGCAAGACTTGCATTGGCATTTACCATCGTAGTTGTAGAAGAAGTTGCTGTATTTGCTGAACATCCTGCTGGATTAGTATAATTTATAGTAACTGTTCTACTTCCTGTGGTTAACCATTTTAATGTTACTGAATTATCAGTAAAAGTACCTCCTGAAGTAATACTGTAATTTGTGTTTAAAACTCCCGGGATTCCCCAAATATAGTTAGACTGACCTGGCTGTGTAGTGTAAGCAACATCAGTATTGACACAAGCAGTTGCCCCTGGCTGAGCGTCAAATGTTACTGTTGGTTTTGCATTAATTACAAAATTAACTGGTGTACGACAGTTTGGATTCGAAGGACATGCTGCATAAAAAGTATACGTATCTGGAGTATTAGTATTGCTTAAAGAAGAGTATTTTCCTCCTTGAGCAATCACTTGTGGATCATTAATCGGATTAAAAGTATTCCCAGACTCCACAATAGTTCCTCCAGTTGCAACCGTGTACCAATCTAAAGTTCCTGGTATAGTATAATTTACTATAATACTTATATTTGAAATATTTGCATCAACACCATTATCATCATAAGTTTCTCTAAATCTAAATAACCAAGTTCCTGCAGGATTTGCAGTTCCCCATGTTCCAAATGCTCCATTTGTAATAGTTCCTGGAGATGACGAGGTAGAAGGAGCTTCTAAATCAGTTTGAACTCCTCCTAATGAAACAGGTGGAGTTGCTTGAATACGCAATTCATTAGTATATGAAGGATTGTTCGATGTATAAGTAATAGTTGTCGAAATAGTAGTCACAACAGCTCCAACAGGTAATGCTGGAAAGTTTATAGAAATGTTTGTGTTTCCACTTCCACCGTACGCTGTGGTATTAGAAACACCTCCTGAACCTGTGGCTGTTTGAACACCTGTAGCTGTACAGCTATACGAAGAACTCAAAGATCCTGACCCCCCTACACAAATACTTACTCCAGTTGCCGTTGGTCCGGTAATAGATATTGTAACTTCATTAGAAATCCTAACGCTTCCACAAGTTGGGGTAGTGGTACAAACTATATATTTAGTTCCGGAGCCTAAATCTGTAAATGCAGGTGTATATGTAGATGCAGTTGCGCCTGATATTGGTGTGACAGTACCACCTGAAACTGTTCGAAAACCCCATTGATATGTCGTTACGCCTCCTCCTGTTGGAGTTAGGGTTAGCGTGCTCCCTGATGCAGAAGGACAGAAACTTTGTGCTGTATTGGGGGTTATTGTTGCTGCAGATAAACTTGTATTTACAATCATTGTTATAGTATTCGATGTTGCCGGATTTCCCGACAAACATGTAGTCGCATTTGAAGTAATAGTACAAGTTACGGTATTACTATCTGCCAAAGAGGCATTGCTATATGTAGGTGAATTCGTCCCAACAATTCCTCCATTTACTCTCCATTGATAGACTGGCGCTGTACCTCCATTTGTTGGTGTAGCAGTGAAAGTAACAGAAGTTCCCGTACAAATTGCCCCAGCTGGTGAAGCAGCAATACTTACAGAAACTGGTAAACTTGGGTTTACAGTCAAAGTTACATTTTGAGTAAAACTAGCGGAACAACTTGGAGTTGCACTTGTGGTAGTAACACCTGTAATTTGCAATATTTGACCATGATTTGGAGCTGTTAATGCTGATGAAATGAAACTTGCGATTCCTGAACTATTAGCAACAACTCCTGATATAGCTGCCTGTGCAATACCATTAATTGTATAATTTATTGTTGAAGTACTACTCGCCAGTAAACCTGACAGAGTAATTGTTGCACCCGATCCAGCACATACCGTAGATGACTGTACTGCTCCGGTTAATGTTGGTGTAGAATTAACTGCAAGGGTTACATTTCTGGCAAAACTAGTTGTACAGTTAGGAGTTGCACTTGTATTAGTAACTCCTGTTATTTGGAGTATCTGACCATTATTCGCAATTGTTAATGCTGTTGTCGTAAAACTTCCTGCGCCAGAGGCATTAGAAATAACACCTGTAATTGCTGTTTGTGCAATCCCATTAATTGTATAGTTAATTGTAGAAGTAGTATTTGGCAATAACCCTGTTAGATTAATTGTCGCAGCAGAACCTTCACACACAGCAGGTTGTGCTGCAGGTTGTGCTGCACCTGTTAATGTAGGATTGGGATTAATAGAAACACTACCGTTCATTGGTGTCGCACAATTCGTATTTCCAGCAGTCGCTACTGCCGTATAAACACCTGTAATACTTTGACTACCAAAAGAAATAGCTGATCCTGTACCTGACACAGGGCTTCCTACAGCTGTAGAACCATTACGCATTAACTGATAATTTACCCCTAATTGAGAATTTGACAATCCTACTGTAGTTGTGCTTCCTGCGCAAACACTTGTACCTGTCATATTATAAGCAGTAGGGTTTGATGCATAAAGCATAATATCATCCAAAAACCAGTCGTCTCCGCCCCAGGCAAGACAAGATCCGCTAGCAGTATTTGAAGTTGTAGCTAAAAACTCTAAGTCAGCTGATGTAGCAGTTGCAGGAACCCACGGAATTGTCAGTGTTATAGTTCCTTGTGTTAAAGATATAGCTGAGGTTGCACCACCAACTGTTAAGGGAAATCCAGATTGAGTATAAGTAGCTCCGTTTGAGGTGGCAATATTACCTGTAGTTATTTGAGAATTACTAGGTCCGTTTGTAATTGTCATGTAAGTAACACCTCTTAATTTTATGACAAGTGTAGCAGTTGTTGGACAGCTTGACAAACGATTTGCATTTTGCCCTTTAATTTTAAAAGTAAGACTTAAAGAGTTACCTATTAGTCCTGTTAAATTTTGCTTTAATGATTGATCAGTTGCTCCATCTTTTTCAATATATATTTCATTTGGTGCCCAATTGGATTCATAATACCAACCTGTACCTGATCCTGAAAACGTCCAGCCATTTGCATTACCTGTAAAAGTAGAATTGGTTACAACATTACACGATTGTCCGAAACCCATTTGAAATGCAAAAAAAGCAAAACAAACCAATTTAGCAGTATTGCCAAATAATTTTGTTGCTATGATTTCTGGAGCTTTTTGATTTTGTTTTGAAAAAAATAAACGGGAAAGAAATAGTAGTTTTTTAATCATGTTTGGGGAGGGGTTAAATTTAAAAAGCAACTTATTTTTCTATTAAATTGATCTTCTTACTTATCACTACTTGCTAAATAATGATTTATTAGCCCCCAAAACTAATCTACATTGATATGTAAATATAGTTCTAATTTTTTGATATTCTGATTTATAATCAAAACACCAAGATAAAAAACGAAAAATTAAATTAATTTGGGGCTAATTTAAAGAACAAAAATAATAGTTCTTAATGGTTTTTTTAACAAAAATTAAAATATTCGATAAAATGCAATAAAAAAACGATTAAAAGACGTTTTTTTAAACAAAAATAATATTTACACATAAAATCTTACATTAAGTTCATAAAAATAGTAATTTTAAAAATATCTCAATTAATAAATAAACTTTAATCTGCTCCAAAATTTAATGTATTCTCATGAATATTTATTCAACTCCAAAAAGAAGAGGATGTCCTAGAAGTTGAAGCCGTCTTTGGACAGCTAAAAAGCAACAACAAATTTAATCGATTTACTTTCAAAGGCTTAGATAAAGTAGAAATGGAATTTATATTGATGGCTATCGGACACAATTTTCGAAAAATGGTCGCAAATAATAATAAAAAGCACAAGACTCATATAGAATTTTCTGTGCGAGTTCGAAATAGAGTTGTAGAAGTTAAAATTTACCTTTTTAAAACCGTAATAGCATGCTTTTTTATAAATGAACCAACTCAAAATCGATTCCTGAAATTTGCTGCATAAAAAAAGCTGCCCTTTTCGGACAGCCTCTTTTCACTTATTCTTTTATTTTATTTAAACAGTGCCTTTTTAGTAATCGTTTTTCCATTTTCTAAAAAGACTTTTACTAATAAAATCTGTTGGGTCAAATGCAAATCCTGAATTAATATCTGTGTATCTCTAATATCTCTATTATTTGATAATTCTTTGCCTAAAACATCATAAATAAAGATTTTATCAATATTTTCCACTGCTGAATTTATTGAAATTATTTGATTATTAATTCCAATAGAAACGGCAGAATTTACAATCTCAAAATCATCATCACCCAATGTTATATTCGTATATTTTAATACAAATCTATCGTTAAAAACACCAATGTCAGTAGTAAAAGTATATCCATTTTGTCTTAAATCATGAAGGGTGTTAGTTAATTTGTCTTCAAGATAAACAGCCTGATTGGAAAGCATACCATCTGTATTTTCTATAGAGATTGTAAATTCGCCTGATAAAATTGTACGATATCCTAAAGGTACTTCGTCTGAATTAGAAAAGGGCAATGCGCGTCCCTGAATAACGAGATTGGTTCCCAAATTAATACTATAAAAATCGATGTAGGAATTCGCATCTAAAGATATTCCGTCAAAATCTGTGTCATATCCATTGGTCGCCCCTTCAATATAACCAATTAATAACTGCTTAAATGCACCTCCTGTATTAGCCATATTAAGCCAAATACGATGTTTTTCCAGCAAACTGGGTTTTGCTGTTTTAAACTGATTGTCATTGCCCGATACGCTAATTGTATTATTAAATACATTCGTTGCTGATTGTCCAAATGAGCATATAAAAATCATAAATATGCTTACTGTTGTAAAGATCTTTTTCATCTCAATTTGATATTAAATTAAATAATTCGGGATTAACAAAAAAGTAAGGTTATAAATTCCTTAGTTTCTTAATCAAAGAACACAATTAAGGTACTAATTTTTACTTCAATAATCGCTTAAATGCATGAAAAAATCGATGAAATACACAGCTTGAAAATCGCTTTATTGCTATAGTGTAAACAATTGTAAAACTATTCTGTAATTGCTGTAACTTTTTTTGTTATTAAATGAGTGTCTGCTAAAATAATTTTTAAAACTAACACTTCATTTTTTAATTTGAGATTACGAATTATAACATCGGGAGATGAAATTTCAGAATCACTATAAACTAATTTTCCTGAAATATCATAAATGAACACCTTGTTAATATTTTCTCTATGAGACTTAAGTTTTAAAATATTATTATCAGTCCAAACCAAAACATCATTATTGGCATGTTCAAAATGCTCAGCAGCTAATGTTGTATTGGTATATCTCAGCATAAATCTATTGTTAAAAACACCTGCTACGGTTGTAAAAGTATAGTCGCTTTGACTTAAATCATTAATCGTGTTAGTCAGTTTATCCTCTAGATACACGGGCTGACTACTAAGCATTCCATCGGCCTGATCAATCGAAATTGTAAAATCGCCTGCTATAATGGTACGATAACCCAGGGACACTGTATCAGAATTATTAAAAGGCAGTGCACGACCCTGAATAACAAGATTACTACCCAAATTAATACTGTAAAAATCGATATAAGCATTTCCATCAAAAGTTATTCCGTCAAAATCACTGTCGTATCCATTTGTTGCTCCTTCTATATAACCAATTAATAGTTGTTTAAAAGCACCTCCTTTGTTAGTCATATTAAGCCATAAACGATGTTTTTCTAAAAGAGCTGTTTTTTTTGTTTTTACCGGTTTAAAAAACTGGCTATTATCACTGTTTATTCTCATTTCATTATTAAATATAACCGTACCGTCTGCATTGGCTAAGGCAAAAAATGACTGCCCTGCAGCAATGTTGCCTGATGGCAAAGCTCCACCAGATGATGCAGATAAGGTTGCTGTTCCCCCAACTCCATTGTAAGAAGCATAATCGCCCGAAGAATATGCTTCTTGAGAGCCTATAATCTTTAAAGGAGTATTATGGGTCCAGAAATAAATAGTTCCATCTAAAACTGCACTATTATTAGGATTAGGATTTGAAAACAAAAAAGCATCAGCACTAATAGCAGAAGGATACGGATTACCAATTAAATAATAATTTCCGGCTGTCACAGACTGTCCTGATATATTGCCGTTGTTAGGAACTCCAATAAACTCAACCTTCTGTGAATAAGGAAAAGCCACAACCTCACCATTTGGCCAGGTTCCTGCCTTTGGAGTTCTGATAATATATCCAATGCCCGGAGTCATAACCGCTGTACCATATTGTTCTTCACGCCAAACTGTTCCGGTAAAAGAAAGATATTTGTCCCACAGTGTATTAGGAGATAATTCAAATAAAGTTTGACCTGACACTGGTGATGACCAATAGGTAAAATCGAAGTTCTTCATTGGAGTTGAAGTTCTTTTGTAAATAATATCTCCAGAGTTGGTAGAATCAGGATTATTTTGTACCAGACTCGCATTATTTTCAAAAGTTAAGCTTCCTCCGCTATTAACAACTTCATTGTGTATGGTCAAAGTATCATCGCTATTAATGACAACATTAATACCTGAATTTACTTTACAACTACAGCCCGTTATATTCCCCGCACCTCCACCAGCTGTAGTTAATGGTGAAGCAAAAACCAAATTCTGATTAATAGTTGGTGTCCCGTTTGACCAGCCTCCAACAAGATTATATGTATTGGTAACGAGATTATTAACTACAACATTCACAGAAGGCGATGTACAACTTCCTGTATATTCAACAGTAAAGTCATAATTTCCGGGTGCAAGACCTGAAATGGCATAAGTTGCTGTTGGTGGTATCGTATAATTTGCGAATACGGTACCTGTCTGTACAATAACAATATCAACATTTGATGGTGTCGAAGCGGGCAAACCGCTTAGTATTACACTTCCTGTTGGGTTAGCACATGTAGGTTCTGTAACCGTTCCAGATATTGGTGCCGAAGGTGCGGGTACGATAGTAATATGTACAGGCTGCGTTACGGAACAATTTGCATTATAAATAGTCATTATACCAAAATAAGTATTTGCAGCTACTCCTGCAGGAATGACAATTGTATTCATATTTCCTCCACCACTTGAAAATGCAAATGGGGTATTAGGCTGATTTGCTAACCCTGCAAGATTTCCATCGGCACTCCACGAAATGCTGTAACTTGTGGGGTCATTGTTTGTAGATATATAAGCCAATTCAGCCATTTGTTGAGCACTTCCATTAAAACAGACATCAGGCATTAAACCATCAGTTAGAATTTCGGGTAAAGGGTTGACTATTACCTCAAATGTTGTAGAAAAAACGGCACTACAAGGACCATTTTTTATTTGAGCTCTAAAATATGTAGTTTCTGTTAAAGGTTCAGAAGTATATGTTGAACTCGTATGATTAATAGTTTCCCATACAATTAAACCAAACAAATCATTCCCTTGTTGCCATTCGGTTATTGTTCCCGTATAACCCGATAAAGTGAGCAGACCACTTGTACTTCCGCTACAGACAGAACTTGTTCCTGTAACAGTTCCACCCACACTTGCAGAAGAAACGGTGATTGTTGCAGTATTATTTGTACTTATAGTATTGGTACAAGATTCTGAGGTAAGATTGGTAACCGTTATTGTACTTGGACCTAAAGCAGTTAATCCCTCTGCTGTAAAAGTCCCTATTCCGGTTCCACCAGTAACGGACATAGGAGCTGTTAATCCTGTTCCGTTTAAACTTGGACTGCTGCGATTATACGTTACAACATAATCTCCATTTGGCAAAGATGAACCACCAGTTAATGTTACTACTGAAGTTGATCCTATTGCTGTACAGACATCAACTGCTGTAGTAGCTGCTGTAAGTGCATAAGTAGGACAGGTATAAGTCACTTTTATTTGACCTTTTCCTCCATTTCCTCCTTTAAAATTAGAATTTAATAACCCTAATGCTCCACCGCCTCCACCGCCCGGTGAACTACCAGTATTTCCATTACCACCACCAATTAATGTCATTCCACTAGCTCCTGCACCACCACCCGTAACTGCGGCACCTCCATTTGCATTTAATAAATTTGTTGAAGCATTATTCCCATTTGCTGCTGTACCAGCACTACCCCCTCCGCCGCCAGAAGATAATACTGTTACTAAAATCGTTCTTGCTAATGCGCCAGCTCCTCCTGAATAGAATGTGCCTGTTCCTGTTGAAGCAATTCCTCCAGCTCCTCCAGCTCCATTACCTGAATTACCATTTTTGCCTCCAACTCCTCCAAGTGCATTTACAGTAGAAAAATTTGTTGTCTCCCCAGTAAGTCCATCAGCTCCATTGACACCAATTCCTCCATTACCAACTTTATAATTTAATACTGCACCTGGAGTTACAACAAATGTTGGAACTTTACTATAGGCTCCTCCTCCACCTCCACCTCCGCCAAAGAGTGAAACAAGGTTATAAACTCCACCACCGGAGCCACCGCCTCCCCAGCATTCAACATTTAATGAAGTAACACCGGCAGGAACCTTAAAAGTACTGGTAGTTGGTGTTGAAAAAGTAAGAGTGGTTTGAGCCCACATAGAAGAAGAAAAAACAAAAAATAACAAAAAAGGTGATTTTAGTCTCATAATAGAAGAGTTTAAAGATTAAAAAATCAATTAAGTCTTGGTAATATCTATGAGTGGTATTGAAAAAGTGACCTTTCAGAATAAGAGATTAGCCTTGAGTAAGCACTTTTTCTCAAAAAAAAACATTCTTTTAAACACCTGTAATTAAAGTGTTTACATGTGGGGTATTTCAAATTTAAAAAATAAAAATATTTTTTTATGTTAATTTTTGTAAAATTTTGTAAAATTTTATCACTATTTAAGCATATTCCATAAAAGTTTAATTGTAATAGCCTTTTTAAAATTTTACATTTGTTCCTATTTAAATTATCTCACTTTAGTAAACTTTACTTATGACTATTAAAGAAGCACTACAAAAACTAGAACATTTTTGTGCCTATCAGGAACGTTGTCATGATGAAGTAGTGGCAAAATTATATTCTTTAAAAATGTCTCCCGACGAGATAGACATTATTATTGTTAAACTCATTGAAGACAATTTTTTAAACGAAACGCGCTTCGCCTGTAACTTTGCCCGCGGCAAACATCGAATTAAACATTGGGGAAAAATTAGAATTGTAAATGAACTTAAAATCAGGCATATTTCTGTAACCAATATTAACCTTGCTCTAAAAGAAATTACAATAGAAGAATACGAAACAACATTTGATCAACTCTCTGAAAGATGCTGGGAAAATTTAATAGAACGAAATACAATGAAAAAAAGGAAGAAATTCTGTGATTATTTACTTCGAAGGGGGTATGAAAGTAATTTGGTTTATAATAAGGTAAAAGAACTGGAGCTATTGGAGCATTAATTCATAAGACAACTCTACAAAAAAATCCGACAACTTTCGCCATCGGATTTTTTAATTATTGTCCTGTTATTTTATTTATTTAAAGATCACTTTTTTGGTTGTAGTTGTACCATTCTCCAGAACTACTTTGACCAATAAAACCTGTTGGGCAAAGGGAAGGTTCTGCATTACCAGCTCAAGATTATTCACACTCTCTTTCTTGTACAAGTATTTTCCAGAAAGATCGTAAATAAACACGTCCTCAATGTTCTCTACAGTCGAATTTACGGTAATGTTTTTATTCTGAATTACAACTGAAACGGCATCCTCTGTTGTTTCAAAATCTCCTGTACCTAATGTTTTATTGGTATATTTTAATACAAAACGATTATTGAAGGT
>NZ_JBGQOF010000043.1:0-10378 GCF_052113665.1 Flavobacterium sp. W22_SRS_FK3
ACCAACTACGCTATAACGTATGCGCCAGCAGATTTTACAATTACAGCTAAGGCAATTACTGTAACCGCAGATGCAAAAACAAAAGTGTATGGCACAGCAGATCCTGTCTTGACGTATTCGGTTGTACCAGGTTTAGAAACTGGAGATGCTTTTACAGGTTCTTTGTCCAGAGCAACTGGAAACAGCGTTGGAACGTATGCTATTGCAAGCAGTTTGATTAATACCAACTACGCTATAACGTATGCGCCAGCAGATTTTACAATTACAGCTAAGGCAATTACTGTAACCGCAGATGCAAAAACAAAAGTGTATGGCACAGCAGATCCTGTCTTGACGTATTCGGTTGTACCAGGTTTAGAAACTGGAGATGCTTTTACAGGTTCTTTGTCCAGAGCAACTGGAAACAGCGTTGGAACGTATGCTATTGCAAGCAGTTTGATTAATACCAACTACGCTATAACGTATGCGCCAGCAGATTTTACAATTACGACTAAAGCAATTACTGTAACCGCAGATGCAAAAACAAAAGTGTATGGCACAGCAGATCCTGTTTTGACCTATTCGGTTGTACCAGGTTTAGAAACAGGAGATACTTTTACAGGTTCTTTGTCCAGAGCAACTGGAAACAACGTTGGAACGTATGCTATTGCAAGCAGTTTGAATAATACCAACTACGCTATAACGTATGAGCCAGCAGATTTTACAATTACAAAAGCAGATCAGCAAATTACTTGGAATCAAACTTTGGGATCGGGTTGTGATGGAGAAACTACAACTATATTAACAGCTACTTCAAGCAGTGGTTTGGATGTGAGTTATACTTCTTCTAATGCTAATACTGTAACGATTTCAAATGGTTCATTAGTGTTTGAAAATTATGGATCTGCAAATATTACTGCTGCTCAAGCTGGGGACAATAATTATAATGCTGCTCAGGTAGTGGTATTACCTATAGTAAACAGTCAGCCAAATTTAATTAAACAACAGTTCGCAGATGTTATTTTCTTTGATAATAGTTCTAATGAATTTAAATCGTATGCTTGGTATAAAAATGGTGTTTTAGTGTCTGGTCAAAACTTACAGTATTATAAAGAAACTGGAGGTTTAAACGGGACATATTATGCTGTGGCTACAAAAATAGATGGAACTGTAATTACGACATGTCCATTAATATTATCGTCTTCAGTAGTGGCTGAGAACGTTAAAATTGTCCCTAATCCTGTTAGAAGTAATGCTAGTTTTGAATTGGTTACTACGGTAGAGGGCTCTAAAATGCAAAATGCCAAGATTAGCATTTTTGCTGTAAATGGTGCATTAGTACAGAATATCTCTACGAATGAAAGTACTACAACCTTACAAGCGCCAACTGTGGAAGGAATTTATATTATAACGCTAACATTGTCAAATGGAAGCTATTTCACTAAAAATCTTCTGGTAAAAAACTAAAAAAACAGGCAGATTCTCTCCTCATTTATGTAAAAATGAGGAGAGGTTATGCGAATGAAAAAAATATAAGTATGAAATTTAATAGTAAGTGTATACTAATTGTAGCGATTCTTTTTTCTCAGGTAATTACGGCTCAATTTTATGTAGGTGTCCAATCTGGATTGAGTGAGATTCAAAGTGATGTAGATGGAATTATCGCAGATAAAAAAATGGGAGGGTCAGTAAAAGCAGGATATATTTATTCGGTAACAAAAAATATCGGAATTGGAGCTGGTTTAGAGTTTTCGCAATATAAACAGGAGATATCTTCATCTTTATCTTCTCTGACAAATTACGAAGTTGATGCTTCTACTTCAGCTTTTGTTTATACCGTTACAGTAGACAACTATAACGAAAAACAAACCTTACAGGCCATTCAAATTCCGCTTTTTGTAGAATTTAAATCAAGCATGAGTAAAGGAGTTGATTTTGGTTTTCGGGTTGGAGGAAAGTATTTTTTGCCTCTTAGTTATAAAATCAGTGCTACTGCAGATTACGTTAGTGGAACTGCTTATTACCCGGGTGTCAATTTAACTATTACGGATTTACCAGAATATGGTTTTGGAACACAAAGTAATTATTCGGCAACTGGAGAATACCAAACCAAAGGGATTTTTATGTCTTCATTTGAAGTCGGATTTACGTTTGATATCGGAAAGAAAAATTCATTATATACAGCATTATTTCTTGAAAAAGGATTCGGAACAATACTTGATCAGGATAGCAAAGAGTCATTTATAGGATATAATCCGACATCTATTGAAGCCAGAAAATTGAATGGATTGTATAGCACAGATAAAAATGCAGATGTTTTACCTGTAGCATGGGGATTGACTTTAGGATGGAATTTCAACTAAATTTAAATCAAATTAATATTGTGATAGAAGGTCTTGAGAAATCAGGGCCTTTTCGTTTTATAATGCGGTGTTGAATAGCATTTATTTAAAATTCAGCGTCAATTTATTCTTTCTTCTAAAAAAACATTAAAAATGTCTGATTGGGCTATTGATTTGCCTTAATGGGCTACTCGATTTTTTTTCTATATAATAAATTTGTTTTATTAATTAGGGGCCAAATAAATGACTGTTAGGTGTAATTAATTGCGGTTTCTATTCAAGTGTTCTTTAGCATAAAAAACAAAATGTTGCAATTCGCTTAGAACAAAGCAGAGATAAAAACCGGAATTTAAACTATTTATGAGCGACGGTTTATTTGTTAAGGCTATTTATAAACAAATTTTAAATAGAAAATATGATTAAAAAATTACTTTTGATATTCGCTTTAGTGAATATAACTATAGCTTCGGCTAAAACAATTGATCCGGTTGAAACTTTTGTAGTTGATGGGATTACTTATGAAATTATTTCAGGTACAACTGTAAAAGTTATAGCTAATCCGTCAGGCTATGAAAATGATATAGTCATTCCTTCAACTGTAACTTCTGAAACATTTGGTACATTTGATGTTACTGAAATTGGAGCATCTGCTTTCGCTAATAGTGAAAATCTACTGACTGTAGAAGTAGGAGCTAAGGTTACTACAATTGGAGCGTCTGCTTTTTCAGGGTCTAATTATTTAACTAAAATTAGTCTTTCAGAAGGAATTACTACAATTGGAGATGCTGCTTTTGATAGTTGTTACAGTTTAATCTCATTAACTCTTCCATCTTCAGTTATTTCTCTTGGAGCAACTGTTTTTAACCAATGTTTTAGTTTAACCCAGATTATATGTAATATTTCTTCTCCATTACCAATTGATCCAGAAAATGGATTTGGAGCTTTTGATTCTTCAAGTTGCCGATTAATTGTTCCTACAGCTAGTTTAAATAGTTATAAAGCAGCAGCTGTATGGCAGGATTTTGATCCCATTACTGATGTAGCTCCATTTATTCTAGATGATATAGCTTATGAGATCACTTCAGACATAGATGCAGGGGCTGTAAAACATTCCGGAAATTGGGTTGGGACTGTAAAAGTTATAGTAAATACAGAAAATCGTTATTCAGGATCTATTACAATACCTGCAACAATTCAATATAATGAAAAGGGGTATAATGTAACTGAAATTGATCCTCGTGCTTTTAAATATAATCAAGATATAACTTCTGTTGTTATTGGTGATAATGTTGCTGCTATTGATGAATATACCTTTGAGGAATGTTCTGAATTAAGTATGGTTAAAATGGGTAGTTCAGTTGCTTCTATAGGAAATGATGCTTTTTCTTATTGTGAAAGTTTAACGACTATAAATATTCCAGCCTCAGTTACTTCCATTGGAGATGAGGCTTTTCAATATTGTACAAGATTAGCGACAATAGATGTACCTAATTCAGTTACTTCTATCGGAGAATATGCATTTAATCGTTCAGGTGTAACAAGTTTTAAGTTTCCAAGCGGCATTACTACAGTAGAGTTTGCTGTTTTTGCCAGCTGTAAAGAGTTAGCTTCTGTAACTATTCCTAGTACTGTAACAAATATCAAAGATTTTGCGTTTAATTTCTGTCCAAAATTAAAGTCACTAACATGTGCTGTCGAATCACCATTGGATATTAGTGGATTGAATGTGTTTTCCGGAAATACTGATATCTCATCTTGTACATTAGTAGTTCCCACAGCGAGTGTCGAAGAATACAAAGCAGCAGCAGTATGGCAGGATTTTTATTCCATCACTGGTAGCAATACACTTGGAACCATTGATTTTGAAGCAAAAAATGATGTTTCGTTATATCCAAATCCAGTTGATAGTGAACTGTTTATGCAATTGAATACTGCAGACAAAGCTACAATTCAACTAATCGATACTACTGGAAAAGTATTGATTCAAAAAACGGTAACGGCTTCTGAAAACAGTATCGATACAAGTAATTTGGCAACCGGATTGTACTTTGTAAAAGTGAAGTCAAGCGAAGGCATAATTACTAAAAAAGTAATTAAAAAATAATAGTTTTAGATAGTTTTAATTGTTGGGAAGGTTCGCTGTAATAGCGGGCCTTTTCGTTTTTATAAAAGACTTTGTTTTCAAAATTGCTTTTATTTATTCTTTACTAAAGGTGTTAACAAGTTAAGCTTAGAATACCCCAAAAAAATCACTAAATTTGAAGTTCAATTTTTTGTAAATTTATAAAATTGCAACCCCTTCAATAAGAGCTATGTACTTAATATTCGATACTGAAACCACTGGATTACCCAAAAACTGGAATGCTCCAATTACCGATTCTGATAACTGGCCTCGCTGTATTCAGATCGCATGGCAGTTGCATGACGAAATGGGGACTCTTGTTGAACATCAGGATTATTTAGTAAAACCTGACGGATTTAATATTCCGTATGATGCCGAACGTATTCACGGAATTTCGACTGAATTGGCACAAGCCGACGGAATCACGTTGGTCGAGGTGTTAGAGAAATTCAATATCGCTTTAAGCAAAACCAAATTTATTGTAGGTCAGAATTTAGGTTTCGACGTTAATATTATGGGAGCCGAATTTCATCGAATGGGCGTGGATTCACCAATGAGTAGGATGCCGGTTCTGGATACATGTACCGAGGTTACGGCCTCATTGCTAAAACTTCCGGGAGGTCGTGGAGGAAAATTTAAATTACCGACCTTAACAGAATTACACGAATATCTTTTTAATAAACCTTTCGCAGAAGCGCACAACGCAACTGCCGATGTTGAGGCCACTACGCGTTGTTTCTTGGAATTAATCAGAAGAGAGGTTTTTACCAAAGAAGAACTGGATGTTCCTAAGGATTATTTCAAGGAATTCCAAAATAGAAATCCACAGGAATTTCCGTTAATTGGTTTAAAACACATTAACTTAAAAGCGGCTTCTGATAAAATTCGGGAACAGTTAAAATCGTTAGTTACTGATGAACCACTTAGCAAGGTTTCAGAAACGGCGAAAGCAGATTTTAAAGCAGCAAAATACGCACATTTACACAATCACACCCAATTTTCGGTATTGCAATCGACAATAGGAATTGGGAATATTGTTTCGGCTACAGCCAAAAATAAATTCCCGGCGGTTGCGATGACTGATACCGGTAATATGATGGGAGCTTTTCACTTTGTTAGCGCCGTTATGAATCACAATAAAGCGGCTTCTGCAAAAAACAAAGCATTGGTCGAAGCGGGCGAGGAACCGACGGAAACAGAGATGAAGCCAATTGTTGGTTGCGAATTCAATATTTGTGAAAACCATTTAGATAAAAGTAAAAAAGACAATGGAAATCAGATTGTATTATTAGCCAAAAACAAAAAAGGCTACCATAATCTGGCAAAAATGTCGTCGATCGCTTTTACAGACGGGTTTTATTATGTTCCGAGAATTGACCGAAAAATTATCGAGCAATATAAGGAAGATATTATGGTTTTGTCCGGAAATTTATACGGAGAAATTCAGAGTAAGATCCTAAACATAGGTGAAAACCAGGCCGAAGAAGCTTTGATTTGGTGGAAGGAACAATTTGGTGATGATTTCTATTTAGAAGTTATGCGCCACAATCAGGAAGATGAAAATCGTGTCAACAAAACACTGATTGAGTTTTCTCAAAAGCACAATGTTAAATTAATTGCGACAAATAATACCTATTATTTAAATAAAGAAGATGCCAATGCGCACGATATTTTATTGTGTGTAAAAGACGGTGAAAAACAGGCAACACCAATTGGCCGTGGTCGTGGTTACCGTTACGGATTACCCAATCAGGAATATTATTACAAGTCGGAAGAAGAGATGAAAAAACTCTTTTCTGATTTACCTGAAGCCATTATCAATATTCAGGAAATTGTCGATAAGGTCGAAATTTATTCACTTTATCGTGATGTATTGCTTCCAAAATTTGATATTCCACAAGAATTTTTTGTAGCAGAAGATGAAGCTGATGGCGGCGTTCGCGGTGAAAATAAATATTTGCGACACCTTACAATGGAAGGTGCCAAAAGAAGATATGGAGAAATTACGGAGTCCATTCAGGAACGTCTGGATTTTGAATTATTGACGATTTCGAATTCCGGATATCCGGGTTACTTTTTGATTGTACAGGATTTTATTGCTGAGGCCAG
Source organism: Flavobacterium sp. W22_SRS_FK3 (assembly GCF_052113665.1). Classification (NCBI taxonomy): domain Bacteria; kingdom Pseudomonadati; phylum Bacteroidota; class Flavobacteriia; order Flavobacteriales; family Flavobacteriaceae; genus Flavobacterium; species Flavobacterium sp. W22_SRS_FK3. The sequence goes on from NZ_JBGQOF010000043.1 coordinate 6,553, forward strand.
AAATATGGACGTTTCTGTAGGTCCTGGCCGTGGATCTGCTGCGGGTTCTGCCGTAGCTTATTGCCTCGGAATTACGAATATTGACCCGATTAAGTATGATTTGCTTTTTGAGCGTTTCCTGAATCCCGATCGTGTTTCCATGCCCGATATTGATATCGACTTTGATGACGAAGGGAGAGGTCGTGTTATGGATTATGTAATTAATAAATACGGTAAAAATCAGGTGGCGCAGATTATCACATACGGTAAAATGGCAACCAAATCAGCGATTCGTGATACGGCACGTGTATTGGATTTACCACTATTTGAAGCCGATAGAATTGCCAAATTGATTCCGGGAATGATGCCGTCTAAATGGAATTTGGCACGTTTTATTTCGGAAAGCGAAGATGAAGTTAAAAAAGCACTTCGTTCTGATGAATTTGATGCGGTAAAAGAATTAATTGCCATTGCCAATGAAGGTGATTTGGCGGGAGAAACGATTCAACAGGCGAAAATCCTGGAAGGTTCGATGCGAAATACCGGAATTCATGCCTGTGGCGTCATTATTACGCCATCGGATATTACGAATTTCGTTCCGGTTACCACTGCAAAAGATTCTGATCTATATGTAACGCAGTTTGATAACTCGGTTGCAGAAAGTGCAGGATTGCTTAAAATGGATTTTCTGGGTCTGAAGACCCTTACTTTGATAAAAGATACCGTTAAACTGGTGAAATACAGAACAAATATTGATCTGGATCCTGATACTTTTCCGATTGATGATCTTGAAACGTATGCGCTTTTCCAGAGAGGTGAAACCGTTGGGATTTTCCAATATGAGTCACCCGGGATGCAGAAATACATGAAAGATCTGAAACCAACGGTTTTTGGCGATTTAATTGCGATGAACGCCTTGTATCGCCCTGGACCATTAGAATATATTCCCTCTTTCGTTCGAAGAAAAAATGGCGAAGAGGAAATCAAATACGATTTAGATGCCTGCGAAGAATATTTAGGAGAAACCTATGGAATCACGGTTTATCAGGAGCAGGTAATGCTTTTGTCCCAATCGCTTGCCGGTTTTACAAAAGGTGAGGCCGACGTTTTGCGTAAAGCGATGGGGAAAAAACAAAAGGACGTCCTGGATAAAATGAAACCTAAGTTCGTTGAACAAGCGTCTGCAAAAGGGCATGATGCTAAAATTCTGGAGAAAATCTGGAAAGACTGGGAAGCATTTGCGAGTTACGCCTTCAATAAATCGCACTCGACTTGTTATGCTTGGATTGCATACCAGACAGCCTATTTAAAAGCACATTATCCCGCAGAATATATGGCAGCGGTACTTTCGAATAATATGAATGATATCAAACAGGTTTCTTTTTTTATGGAAGAGTGTAAGCGAATGGGCTTGCAGGTTTTAGGACCATGTGTCAACGAATCTTACTATAAATTTACGGTAAATGATGATTATGCGGTTCGTTTCGGAATGGGAGCAATTAAAGGTGTCGGTTCGGGCGCTGTAGCCACTATTGTTGAAAGCAGAAAAGACGGCAGATACAAATCAATTTTTGATTTAGCGAAACGTATTGATTTACGTGCAGCCAATAAAAAAGCAATCGAAAATCTGGCTCTTGCGGGAGGTTTTGATTCCTTTGAAGGAACAACAAGAGCGCAATATTTTCATGATGACGGTGACGGAATTACCTTTTACGAAAAAGCAATGCGATACGGCTCTAAGTATCAGGAAAACGAAAACTCATCTCAGGTAAGTTTGTTTGGAGAAACCAGCGAAGTGCAGATTGCAGAACCTATTGTACCTCCCTGTGAAGACTGGAGCACCATGGAAAAGCTGGCAAAAGAAAAAGAGGTGGTCGGAATTTATATTTCAGGACATCCTTTGGATGATTTTAGATTTGAGATGAAATATTTTTGCAATGCGAGACTGGAAGCCTTGAAAAGCATGGAGCAATACGTAGGTAAAAATCTAACTTTTGCCGGAATTATCAACAATGTCCAGCATCGTATTTCTAAAAACGGAAAAGGCTGGGCAATGTTTACTCTGGAAGGTTATGATGAGAGTTATGAGTTCCGGATTTTTAATGAAGAATATCTTAAATTCCGCCATTTCCTGATCCAGAATAATTTTGCCCATATAAAAGTATTGATTAAAGAGGGCTGGGTAAATCATGACACAGGCAAAAAATCAGAACCGAGATTACAGTTTGTTGAAGTTAGGCAATTACAGGATGTTTTGGAAGCATTTGCTAAAAAACTGATTTTGTTGCTTAATATTAAAGACCTGCAGACTGAATTTATTCATAAGTTAAGTCATTTATTTAATGAAAATAAGGGTGATAATACGGTGTCTTTTGAGATCATGGAATTAGAAAAAATAAAACGTCTGGTTGAAGTTGAAACTGCAAATGAATTTGAAGAAACGGAAGATGCTGTTTTTTCAGATGAAAATGACGATGCAGAAGTAGCCCTAGAGAATGGCAAAATAAAAGAAGTAACAGAGGTTGAGGAAATAAAAGTAGTAACCAAATTAACAATGCCAAGCCGAAGATTAAAAGTCAAAATCTCTACAGAACTGCTGCAGGAATTAGAAAAAATGCAGGTCAATTTTAAGTTAAATTAAAATTTAACAGTTAAATTTTAGAAGTATGTATTTTTTTTGCGTTAAAAATATGCATGCATAATACTTTTTTAGTAATATTGCTAAAAATTACAACGTTTTCGTTCTAAGTCAAACAAACCAAAAGATATAGTATGTTTAAATACTTTAATTTTGTATAAATTAATTAAATCAGAATTATGAAAAAGAACCTATTTTTATTAGGATTATTAGTTTGCTCTATGGTTACAGTAGCGCAAACAGAAAGTGCAGATAAACCGGAAAGCTGGTATTTTAAATTAGGAGGATCATACTTCATTCAGACTGCTGCTACAGAATTTCCAACGGTTGGTGGAAGAGCTGCATTAGACAAAACTTACGTAGGAGGAAAATTAGTATCAGAAGAAAGCGTTACAGGATCTTTTGGTGAAGGATTCAGAACAGGAATTACTGCCGGATATAGATTCAATGCACGTATAGGAGTAGAATTAGGAGTTAATTATTACTCTAGTAAGGATAAAACAATGGCACAAACGGCATCAGATGTCCCTTATATCCCAGCTTCGGGTCAAAATCCTGCAGTATACAATTTCAAGTCAATTGGACAAATTACTGCATTTGATTTTGCACCTTCAATTGTAATGTTTTTAGGAGAAGCTCATGGCTTTGAACCTTATACTAAAGTTGGTGTTCTTGTTCCTGTTCATGGGGATTTAGAAATTACTACAGATGCATACGCTCCTGTTGGTGTAAATCCATCTACTGGTGCGCCTATTATGGCTGATGTCCATAGCGTTGATAAAGTTAAGCCTAATCCTACTGTTGGATTTCTGGCTGCTTTAGGAACATCTTATAAATTAGGAAAACATATTTCTGCCTTTGCAGAATTAGAATACAGAAACTTTACCGTGCATGGTAAAACTAAAGAAACTACTGAGTTTATAGTTAATGGTAATGATGCTTTGGCTTCTAGAACAACAGCTCAAATTCACACAAATTATCAAGATCGTTTAGATATTAATTCTAATAATGCTACAACGAATCCAAATGGTGTTGATAGTACAAAACCAACTGACGAATTGAGTTCTTATGTTGGGATTTCTGGTTTAGGTTTGACTTTAGGTCTTAAATACAGCTTATAAAATTTAAAGGAATTGTCTCGTCCTAAAAAAACGATACTGATTATTAGATAAAAATAATTAATTAAACAGTTGCAAGAACGTTCTTGCA
>NZ_JBGQOF010000044.1:0-9954 GCF_052113665.1 Flavobacterium sp. W22_SRS_FK3
ATGTTGGTCTACTAGGACTCGAACCTAGAAAGACTGCACCAAAAACAGTTGTGTTACCATTACACCATAGACCAGCAGTACTGTTAAGCGGGTGCAAAATTAGAACTTTATTTAATTTATCCAAATTTAAACCAAACTTTTTTGCATAAAAAAAGCCTCTCGTTTGAGAGGCTTTTATGTTGGTCTACTAGGACTCGAACCTAGAAAGACTGCACCAAAAACAGTTGTGTTACCATTACACCATAGACCAGCAAATACTGTTAAGCGAGTGCAAATTTAAGGGTTTATTTAGTTTACGCAAACTTTTTGACCAAAAAAAATCATTTATTTTATTTTTTCTTTCTTCAAAAATCTCATCACAACCCCAAGCAACTCATAAACAATACATTACTTTTTAAAGATAGTTTTGTAGAATTTTATGTTAATGCTGGTTTCTTTACATAAAAAAACATTTTCTTTGTAGGATAGAAAACATACAAAATTTTAACATCTAAATATGGCACAATTCAATTTCAACAAATGGAATACAATTATTGGTTGGTTTGCATTTGCAATCGCTTTAATTACTTACACACTAACTGTTGAACCTACAATGAGCTTCTGGGATTGTGGCGAATATATTGCTACAGCCGCCAAACTTGAAGTTGGTCATCCACCCGGAGCACCTTTATTTCAAATGATGGGTGCTTTTTTTGCCATGTTTGCAATCGACGATCAACATGTTGCATTGATGGTAAATATGATGTCTGTCTTTTCTAGTGCTTTTACCATTTTATTCCTGTTTTGGTCCTCCTCAATGATTTTAAAAAAAATTGTTGCCCGTTTTGCTGAAATCGATCAAAATAATTCAATTGTAATTTTAGGGAGTTCCTTTGTTGGAGCTTTAGCATATACATTTTCAGACAGCTTTTGGTTTAATGCTGTTGAAGCAGAAGTTTATGCCATGGCTTCATTATTAATTGCCTTACTTTTTTGGCTAGGATTACGTTGGGAGCAAGATATGGACGAACCAAAAGGGAATAAATGGCTACTAATCATCTCACTTGTTATTGGTCTTTCATTTGGTGTTCACTTTATGGCATTATTAACCATTCCTTCAATAGGTTTCTTATACTATTTTAAGCATTACGAAAAGGTGACCATCAAAAATTTCATCATAGCAAACATTGTTGTTATTGGAATTTTACTATTCATTTTCAAACTGCTTTTACCGTTAACCATGGCTTTCTTTGGTAAAACAGAAATATTTATGGTAAATAGCATGGGCTTGCCATTTAACTCAGGAACCATTTTTGTTGCTTTGCTTTTTATTGCTTTCTTTTATTTTGGGTTAAAATTCACAAAACAAAAGGGATTAATTTTCTATAATACTATTATTCTTTGCATCCTATTCATTTTAATTGGTTTTTCTACCTGGATGATGCTGCCTGTACGTGCAAATGCCAATACAGTTATCAACGAAAACAAACCATCAGACGCAATAGAAGTTTTGGCATACTATAATCGTGAACAGTATGGCGTGAATCCATTGTTTTACGGGCCTCAATATACAGAAGTTTTTGCCGGATTGGATGAAAAAAACCCTTATCTGGACAAAAAACCAAACTATGAAAGAGATTATAAAACTGGAAAATACATTATTACCAATAATTATAAAAATGCAGAACAGAATAGTGATGACAATCAAAAAACGATTCTGCCTAGAATGTGGAGTACAGAAACTGGACATATTCAAAATTACATCAATTTCACAAATCCTCCTCAGTTCAAAATAAATCCTAATTACCCTTATGAAGATGATTTAGGAAAATACGGAATTGATGCCAATCAATTAAGTGAAGAGGAATACAGCAAAGCTATTGCACAACTGCGTAATGAAGTTGAAAAAACAGTCCATGAATTTAGACAGGCTTATGCCCAAAAACAAATTGACAACGAAGGTTACGTAAAATTTTTAAGAAGTTATGGAGATTATTTAATTATCGAAAAACCAACAGCCGTTGACAATTTTAGCTTTATGTTCGAATATCAGTTTGGATACATGTATTGGAGATATTTAATGTGGAATTTCGCTGGACGTCAAAGCGATGTTCAGGGAAAATACGATAATCTGGATGGAAACTGGATTAGCGGAATTAAGCCATTAGATTCATTTCATTTGGGCTCTCAGGACAAATTACCTTCAGATGTTTTAAATAACAAAGGAAGAAATGTTTATTTTTTCTTGCCGTTTATTTTAGGCCTTATTGGTCTTATGTACCATGCAAATAAAGATCTTAAAAGCTTTTATGTTCTTTTGGCATTATTTTTATTCACAGGAATTGCACTTAAAATTTACCTGAACGAAAGACCTTTTGAACCTCGCGAAAGAGATTATGCGCTAGTAGGTTCGTTTTATGTTTTTGCAATTTGGATAGGCTTCGGAGTATATTCTTTATATGAAACTATTCAAAAATATCTTGCTCCAAAAATTGCAGGCCCGATTATCATTGCAGCAAGCTTATTAGCAGCTCCAGTTTTAATGGCTTCTCAAAACTGGGATGATCATGACAGATCTAATAAATATACAGCTGTTGCAATGGCAAAAGCATATTTAACATCATGTGATAAAAATGCCATTTTATTTACTATAGGAGATAATGATACCTTCCCGTTATGGTATGCTCAGGAAATTGAGCATATTAGAACCGATGTTAAAATCGTAAATACGAGTCTTTTCATGACCGACTGGTATATTGATCAAATGAAGTCCAAAGCATACGAGTCTGACCCATTACCAATATCTTTTTCACATGATGAATATGTAGGTGATAAATTAGATTATGTCGCACACATTCCAAAAGTAGAAACCCGTTGGGACATTAATGATTTTATAAGTTTTATTAAAAACCCTAAATCAACAGTTGGACTACAAAACGGGCAGACAATACATTTTTACCCAACAAATAAAATTAGAATTTCGATTGATAAAAACACAATTATCAAAAACAAGGTAGTCAATCCTAAATACAATGACTCTATCGTTCCGTATATGGATATTGATATCAAAGGAAGTGCGATATATAAAAATCGACTAATGATGTTAGATATTTTAGCTAATAACAATTGGAAAAGACCAATTTATTTTAGTGGAGGAGCTTTTGACGATGATGACTATCTATGGCTAAAAGATTACTTACAGCTTGATGGAATGGCATACAAATTAGTTCCAATCAAAAACAGTCCTTCAAAAGACAGAGGCCCAATGGACATGGGGCAAATTGATGCAGATAAAATGTATGACATTGTAATGAAGTGGGATTGGGGAAATAGCGAAAGTGATAAAATCTATCATGATCCTGAAACAAGAAGAAACAGCATCACTTACAGAACGAACCTTTCACGTTTAATGGATCAGCTTATTGTTGAAGGCAAAATAGATAAAGCTAAAAATATCATCAATTTGGCAATTACAAAAATGCCGTTAGACAAATTTGGATATTACTCTTTAGTAGAACCTTTTACCGGCGGTTATTATAAAGTTGGCGAAAAAGAAAAAGCACGTGATTTACTGAATAAGTTAGTTCAGAAATACAAAGAAAATCTTAATTATTATGCAACTTTAAGCGGTGGTGACCAATCTGATTTAGCCATTGATATCATAACTGATATTGAACGTTACAGAAGCCTTCTTCAAGTTATGAAAGAAAACAAAGATTTGGCTTTTTATAATAATCACAAAACAATCTTTAACACTTATGTAAACATGTTTGAACGTTTTGGCCGTGAAAAAGAATAATATACGAAAAATATACTGATTAAAAAAATGCAGCACTATTAGATAAATAGCGCTGCATTTTTTAATTTTACATATCTCTAAATTTTTCAAAATGAGCTTTTATTGGGTCAAAACGAATTCATTCATAAAAAGAATATTTTCTAAATATTGTTGGGACATTCCAAACAAAGAAAAGAAAATATACCTCACATTTGATGATGGACCAACTCCTGAAATTACGGATTGGGTTTTATCCGAATTAAAGAAATTTGATGCAAAAGCAACCTTTTTTTGCATTGGAAAAAACATTAACGCAAATACTTCCTTATTTGAAAAATTAATTGCAGAGGGACATTCTATAGGCAACCATACAATGAACCATGCAAATGGATGGAAAAGCAAGACTAACGATTATATTGAAAATGTAAAAAACTGTGCTGCTGTATTAGCAGGCAGAAAACTGAGCAGCCTATTATTTCGTCCTCCTTATGGAAAAATCAAAAAGGCTCAGTCTAAAATTTTACGAAATTTAGGTTACAAAATAGTAATGTGGGATGTTTTAAGTGCCGATTTTGATCAAAGCATTACTCCTGAAAAATGCCTGCAAAATGTAACTAAAAATGTAAAATCAGGGAGCGTAATTGTTTTTCATGACAGTATAAAAGCGTCGCAAAATTTAAAATTTGCGTTACCTAAAACATTACGTTTTCTGAAAGAAAATGGATTTGTATTTGATGTTGTTAACTAACAACACCTATGATGGAAGAAAGAAAATGTTTATGAGCCTAATAACTGTTCCTGAACAATTCCGATAATAGTATTCGCATCCAATTCTCCGGACTGCCTCCAGATCATTTGTCCTTCTTTATAAATCATCAAAGTAGGAAGGCCTTTAATTCGTAAAGCTTCAGCCAATTCCTGATTTTTATCAACATCAATTTTAATTACCTTGGCTTTATCACCAAGCGCAGCCGCAACATCCTTAATTACAGGATGCATAGAAACTGACGATTCATTCCAGTCTGTGTAAAAGTCAATTAACACAGGGACCTGAGCATTTATTAGTTCTCCAAATTTTGACATAAAACCAAAAATTTAAATTTTTAAATCTACAAAAAGAGATTATCGTTATACAAATGTAGCATTTTTACCGAATTAAGCCACATTCTTACCTTTTTTTAGTTCAATGACTGTGATTTCAGGCATGATGCCAACTCGTCCGGGATAAGCATGAAACCCAAAGCCTCTGTTTACATAAACATATCGTCCAACATTTTCATATAGACCCGCCCATTGCTTATAAATATATTGTGCCAGACTCCATTTAAAATATCCAGGAATTTCTATACCAAATTGCATTCCATGGGTATGGCCTGACAATGTTAAATGGAAGTTTTTAGGATGTTCTTTAATTTCTGCATCCCAATGACTTGGATCGTGACTCATTAATATTTTAAAATCATCCTGATTAACATATTGTGATGCCTTATTTAAATCTCCCGCTTTCTTAAAATTCACACCCCAGTTCTCTACTCCAATCAATGCGATTTTATCATTACCTTTTTGGATATAAGTATGCTCGTTCAACATCAATTTAAATCCAATTTGTCCATAAAGGCTCTTTATTTCCTGAAAATTTTCGTCTTTTTGTTTTTCTGAAGGCCAGGTAACATACTCACCATAATCATGGTTCCCTAAGATAGAAAATTTTCCGTATTTATATTCTTTTATTCGGTTAAAAGTAGTCAACCATGGATGCATTTCTTTAGCGTGTGTATTCACAATATCACCTGTAAATAAGATCATATCTGATTCCTGCTCGTTAATTAAATCAATGGCATAATTTATTTTTTGTGGATTATCAAAACTTCCGCTGTGAACATCTGAAATCTGAGTAATTCTAAATCCATCAAAAGCATCTGGCAAATCAGGAAAAAAAATCGTTTGCTTAAATACTTTAAAGTTATATTTACCTTCAAAAATTCCATAAATCAAAGACAAAAAAGGAACAGCCGCCAAACCTAAAGCTATCTGACTGATAAATTTACGCCTATCCGGCATCATTTCTTTTCTTGGCGCATTATACATGAAATAATTTAAAAGACTTGCCCCTATTCTAAAAATATCTTCTCCAAACATTACAAGTGTCAGAACAATTTTTGGTACATAAACCAATAACATTAAACCCATTGTAAACATGGTTTGTTTTGTTTGTCCAACGGAACGATCAAACTGTGTAAATGAGTAAATAATAAAAGCCAGAAGAATTAAACTTACAACCTGATAACCAATCAATGCCCATCTTAGCTTAATTAAAGTACGAAAGGCTTGATAGGAATAGAACTCAATAAATAAAAAAAGAGCACAAAGAATTACAAAACGAAAGATCATTAATTTTAGTTTTAAGCAAAGTAACAAATAAAGGATATTTTACAACTGAACATTATCAAAATTTTAACTAGAAACAACGCCTTTTACAAGAATCTAAATTCGTTTATTAAATTATAGATTAAGCATTGCATAATTTCAAATAACAAATTAGTTTTTAAAACCCAATTGCTTATTTTTACAGACTAATATTTTTTCTATGTCAACTCAAAAACGCCTTTTTCTTCTAGATGCTTATGCACTTATTTTTCGTGGTTATTATGCTTTTATAAAAAATCCCCGAATTAATTCAAAAGGAATGGATACATCAGCAATCATGGGTTTCATGAATTCGCTTTTGGATGTTATTAAACGTGAAAAACCGGACCATTTAGCCGTAGCTTTTGACAAAGGCGGAAGTCATGTGAGAACAGAAATGTTTGTCGAATACAAAGCCAACCGTGACGCAACACCTGAGGCGATTAAAATTGCCATTCCATATATTCAGGATTTATTAAGAGCCATGCATATTCCCATTATTGAAATTGAAGGTTGTGAAGCGGATGACTTAATTGGGACCATTGCCAAACAAGCCGAAAAAGAGAACTACAAAGTTTTTATGGTTACTCCCGATAAGGATTTTGCACAATTAGTTTCCGAAAATATATTCATGTACAAGCCTGCGAGAATGGGAAATGGTATTGAAATTTGGGGTATTCCCGAAGTTCTGGCAAAATTTGAAATCGAAAGACCTGATCAGGTAATTGATTTTCTTGGGATGATGGGAGATGCTGTCGATAATATTCCTGGATTACCGGGAGTTGGTGAAGTTACCGCTAAAAAATTCCTTAAAGAATTTGGTACGATGGAAAATCTTCTTGATAATACGCATTTACTAAAAGGTAAGATGAAAGAAAACATCGAAGCCAATAAAGAGAAAGGAATTTTATCTAAAAAACTGGCTACTATTATATGTGATTGTGATGTTGTTTTTAATGAAAACGATTATGAACTTTCACGTCCGGATATTGAAAAAACTGATGCTATTTTTCAGGAATTGGAATTTAGACGAATGGCCGAACAATTTGACAATTTGTTCAAAGTTGGCGGAGGTAATGAATTAGCCAGTAAAGGTGACGAAGCCAAATTATATAAAAAACCACAACCTAAAAATGAAGATCAGTTTGATCTCTTTGGAGGCGGTGCAACAATAGACGAAAACACTGAAGAAAGAACTTCGTTTTACAATACTTTAGAAAACACACCCCACTCTTATCAGGCTATTGAAGGTGATTTGGGAATTAAATTACTGTTGCAAAATCTACAAAAGCAGATTTCGGTTTGTTTTGACACTGAAACAACTGGCTTAGATGCCTTGCATGCAGAATTGGTTGGCATTTCTTTCTCTTATGAAAAAGGAAAAGCTTTTTATGTTCCGTTTCCGGAAAGCCAGGAAGAAGCTCAGGTTTTAGTAGACAAATTTAAACCATTTTTTGAGAATGAAAACATAGAAAAAATTGGTCAGAATTTAAAATACGATTTAAAAATCCTTTCGAATTATGGCGTTAACGTAAAAGGAAAGCTTTTTGATACCATGATTGCACATTATCTTATAAATCCGGATATGCGACATAATATGGATATTTTATCTGAAACCTATTTAAAATATTCTCCTAAATCTATTGAAACCTTAATTGGAAAAAAAGGGAAAAATCAAATTTCGATGCGCGACGTTGCGCTTGAAGACATTAAAGAATATGCTGCAGAAGATGCTGATGTGACTTTCCAATTAAAAGAAATTTTCACCGCTGAATTAGACAAGACCGAAACCAAAAAATTATTTGACGAAATCGAGATTCCGTTAGTAAGCGTTTTGGCTGCTATGGAAACAGAAGGTATTCGTTTGGACGTGGAGTTTTTAAAAGCAATGTCTACCGAAATGGATTTTGAAATTAAAACTTTAGAACAAAATATCTACGAAAGTGCTGGCGAGAAATTCAATTTAGCTTCTCCAAAACAATTGGGAGATATTTTATTTGATAAACTAAAAATTGGAGGAGCAAAACAAAAGAAAACCAAAACAGGCCAATACGCAACAGGTGAAGAAGTTTTGACCTACTTGGCCAACGACAACCCAATTGTAAAAGAAATTCTGGACTGGCGACAAATGGTTAAATTACAGAGTACTTATATTTTAGCTTTACCGGAACAAGTTGACAAAAAAACCTTGCGTGTTCATACAGATTATATGCAAACGGTAGCAGCAACAGGACGTTTAAGCTCTAATAATCCCAACTTGCAAAACATTCCGATTCGAACCGAGAGAGGTCGTCAGATTCGTAAAGCCTTTGTAGCCCGCGATGAAAATCATACTTTAATTTCTGCGGATTACTCACAGATTGAATTAAGAATTATTGCGGCTCTAAGTGGTGAAGAAAATATGATTAAAGCTTTTCAGGATGGAGAAGATATTCATAAAGCAACTGCTGCAAAAGTTTTCGATGTGCCATTGGAAGAAGTTTCACGCGAGCAAAGAAGCAATGCTAAAACGGTAAACTTCGGAATTATCTACGGTGTTTCTGCTTTCGGATTAAGCAACCAAACCTCTTTATCAAGAAGCGAAAGTGCGGCTTTGATAGAAGCTTATTACAAAACATATCCAAGATTAAGATCTTACATTAATGAGCAAATTGAATTTGCACGGGAAAAAGGTTATGTACAAACGATTTTAGGCCGTCGTCGTTATTTAAAAGATATTAACTCAGCAAATGCTGTAGTTAGAAGTGCCGCTGAACGAAATGCTGTCAATGCACCCATTCAGGGAAGCGCTGCCGATGTGATAAAAATCGCAATGATCAACATTCATAAAAAACTGACAGAAGAAAACTGGAAATCAAAAATGCTGCTTCAGGTTCATGATGAACTCGTATTTGATGTACACAACGACGAATTAGAGAAAATCCAGCCTATGATTAAACACGAAATGGAAAATGCTTTTATAATGGCAGTTCCTTTAGAAGTAGAATTAGGCCTGGGCAAAGATTGGTTGCAAGCGCATTAGTAAAGTTGTTTTTCCGCACAACCAAAAACGTCCTGAAAAATTCAGGACGTTTTTTTTATACCTTAAACAGCAATTATTAAGATAATAATCCCCCAATAACTGCAAATACTAATATCAATCCATATAATATCATAATAGATAAAGTGAATATTCCAATAAATTTATAGTGTGATTTTAAATACTCAAAGGAATTAGTCAGTGCTTCCGAATCATTTTCTCTAAAAGCTCTTTTTGCATTTGCTGCGAATTTATTTAAGTAATAAACTGGAAAAAAATAAATTCCTGCCAGAGCAAAATAAACAACTCCTATCATCACACCAAAAGAACCTCCCACACTACCCATTCCAGGAACCGTACTCCCCAGGGTTGAAAAAAGAGTACCGGCAAACAAAGCTATAATAACCATAATTCCAACACCTATAAATCCAAGTATAGATAAAAAATAGGCCCATTTTGCGGTTTCTTTTAAAAAGTCTTTTGCAGATTGTTCGAGATGCAGCTCAAATTTTTCAAAAACTGAAGTTTCTTCCATTTGTATATTTTTTGGTTAAGTAACAAACATAAGAAAATTAATGTTATAATTTTTTAAAATTACTAAGGATGAAGCCGTTACTTTGCACATGATCAATTAAAATTGTCCTTTTCAGATTACCCAAAAAAAAACCATCACTAAAAAGTGATGGTTTAAAATCTGAGCCGGCGGAGGGACTCGAACCCACGACCTGCTGATTACAAATCAGCTGCTCTAGCCAACTGAGCTACGCTGGCG
>NZ_JBGQOF010000045.1:0-8698 GCF_052113665.1 Flavobacterium sp. W22_SRS_FK3
CTTCAGGCAAAATTAGCAGCGGATGCCAAAGCGAAAGCTGATGCAGAAGCCCTTCAGGCAAAACTGGCAGCGGATGCCAAAGCTAAAGCTGATGCAGAAGCCCTTCAGGCGAAATTAGCAGCGGATGCCAAAGCTAAAGCTGATGCAGAAGCTCTTCAGGCGAAATTAGCAGCGGATGCCAAAGCGAAAGCTGATGCAGAAGCTCTTCAGGCAAAATTAGCAGCGGATGCCAAAGCGAAAGCTGATGCAGAAGCATTAGCAGCTGCAGCTTTAAAAGACGAAAGTGTAAAAGAGCTAGATAATTTGACACGAATAGTTGAAGGTTCAGGGAAAACTCAATCAGATTTAATTGCTCAATTCAATGCTACCGTTGCTAACAAGCAAAAAGACTTGAATGATATGAAGGAAGAAAATGATTTGAGTGAAAAAGGTATTTATAGAGAACCAAAACCATTTAAAAGTGTAAGCGCTGAAAATGCCCAGATAGAATCTTTAAAAGATCAAATAGCAGACGCCAATAAAGCTCAGAAGAATGCTATTGCTAATTTGACAAATTTATATAATGAAAGACTTAAAAAAGTTCCTAATAAAAACGATGCCACAAACAGAGCTTATTTGGAAAAAATCAATGAATTAAAAGCAGCTCAATTAAAAGCAGAACAGGATAATATTACATTAATTGCAAATTTAGAGCGAATTAAGACTGAAACTGAAATTGAGAAAAAACGTAGAATTAAACGTGCGGCTTATGAAAATGATCAGGGAAGGTATGCACAAGATGTCGCTGCTCTTAAACGTATAAAAGAGACAACAAAATTAAGCAGCAAACCTTTAACAGAAAGCGATTTTGATTTTGGTGAAGATCAGTCTAATATGCAAATTATTAAGAATATTAAAAATTCTGATAGTGGTTATTATCTAATTATTGCTGTCCATAAGAGTGTTGAAAAACGAGACGAGTTTTTGACCAAAGCTGTCGCAGCAGGAGTTTCAGATGTTAATTTCTTTTATGATGTGACCACAAGTAAATATTATATTTACTACGAAAAACATGAAGATTTATCTGGAGCAACGAATGCATTAGAAGCAAAAGGAAATAAACCTTACAATAGCAGAATGGTTATTGTAAAAGTTGAAAATTAGATAATAATAGAATACAAATAAGAAATCACGTTCTTTTTAAAAATAAAAAGGACTAACAAAATAAATATTTTTAAAGCGCTTAAACTTTATTTTATAACGCCCCTTAGATTATAAAGTTAAAGCCCAAAAAAGTTAATACCATGAAAAACCCTACTACTTTTAAACCTGCAGATTTGGTTTTAGCATTGATTACAAATTTTGTATTATTTGCTAAAAATCAGTTTAATGATTTAAGGATTCTTTTTTTTAACCAAAAAGGAATAAATGAATTAAAAGCAATAAAAATCAAGAGTACGGCTATTCTTGTGTTTTTGTTATTTTTTGCCTTTAATATTGGACAAGCTCAGGTTGGGACAAAATTTTCTGCCAGACTTGATGATGGAAAAGGTAATAAGTATCTTAAAGTTCAGGGAGATATTAAGATAATAGGTAATACAATTTTGACTCCTAAAGGTGAGAGTCTACCTTATAACGGAACTAAAAACAACAATGATTTAGATGCTGTTTATCTTAATATAGATAATACTAATGGTAACTTTAGTTCCAGTAGTGCAGATTTAGTTATCAATAATAATTGTAAAAGGATTGTTTTTGCAGGATTATACTGGTCCGCTATGTATCCTAATGGATCAAGTACAGATGGTAACTGCTTTAATTGTGGTACTGCGGCAGCAACCGATTGGAATCAGGTTAAACTTAAAATAGGGAATGGTACATATCAAACATTAACAGCTAATAAGACTAATCCTAGAGAAGTAATTTTTAAAGGCGATAACAGTAATAATTTTAATAATGGGGTTTACGTTTGCTTTAAAGATGTAACCAGTATATTACAAGCTTTACCAAATGCTGACCAAACTTATACAGTAGCTAATATAAGAGCAACAACAGGTATTAGAAGAGGAGGAAGTGCTGGAGGATGGTCGTTAGTAGTTATTTATGAAAGCCCAACAGTTTCAAGTAAATATATTTCGGTTTTTGACGGTGCTCAAATGACTAATGTTGATGCGGGAAGCGATCAATTATTAAAAGTTGATATTCCAATTAGTGGATTTCAAACTTTGCCTGTTGGATTTCCAGTAAAAGCAAAAATAGGTGTAGCAGCATTAGACGGTGATTATGACAAAAAAGGTGATGGTTTATTATTTAGAAATGGGTTAGTACCTACTACTACACCTAACAGCTCCTTTACACCTATTACCAATACACTTAATCCAACTACACTTTCACCTGAAGAAAATTCTAATTTTTTCAACGCTACAATTACTGTTGATAATGCTCAGGTAACCAATCGTAATCCTACCAACAGAAATAATTTAGGTTTTGACATTGATTATTTAGAAATTCCAAATCCATCAAATTCAGTTATACCGAATGGTGCTACACAAGGTACTTTTAGAATGTTTACAAATACTACAGGTGGAGATGGTTACGCAGCATTTTTATCTACTTTTGCGGTAGATATTATAGAACCAAAAGTAACCTTAACCAAAGAAGTTTTTGATTATTCTACAACTCCCCCAACCAATATGGGGAATAAAGATGTTACTTTAGGTAAGGAATTAAACTATGTTATTGGGTTTCAAAATCAAGGTAATGACAATGCTACCAATTTTACCATAACAGATATTTTGCCTATTAATACTAAATTTAATTATCCTGCAGATATAGTTGAATTACCAGCGGATATCGTTATTGGGCGCAATAGATATAAGGTAACACATACTTATGATGCAGCAACTCGTGCCATTACATTTACTATTCCTAAAGAATTTGTTGAAATAAGTGATCCGAGATACACTATTCGTTTTAAACTTAAAGTTGTAGAATCTTGTAGTGAGATAAGTGATGTATGTTCTAATATTATTATGAATACTGCATTGTCTAATTATTCCGGTACTTACAATACAGGTACTTTTGGAGATAAGAGTTTGGATTCTTATACAAACTGTAATGTTGGTATTCCACAATCGACTAACTTTTTAGTAGATGTTGATGATTGTAAATTTGAAAAAAGCGAAATTTTATGTGGTACCAGTATTCAAATAAAAGCAGCTAACGGTTACAGCAGTTATTCGTGGTCAACAAGTCCAACAGGAACCCCTGTAATAGGAACAAGTCAAACCCTTACAGTAGTTAAAGAAGGAGTATATTATGTGAAAAACACTGCTCCTGCACCTTGTTTGTCAATAGCTGAAAAATTTACAGTAACATTGCCAAATGGATTAATGGAAAATCCTGTGTTGCCTTATGCAAGAGCTCCTTATGCAGGTACTATTACCCAATGTCCTGATAGTGGGAAATTTTTACCTAATTTATTTTTATGTGGAGGAAGTGATTTCAGAGACATTAAAACAGGAATATCTGGTACCGGAACTACAATAGTTTGGGAAAAACTTAACGAAGCCAGTTGCAACGCAGTTATAAATGATAAATGTGCCAACGAAAGTGAATCTTGTACATGGTCTCAGGTAGCAACAGGCCCCGATTACAAAGCCGATACAAAAGGCCAATATCGTTTGACAATTACGTATCAAAATAATTGTTTCAATCAGTTTTATTTTAATGTTTATAAAAATGAATTAAACCCTACTGTCACTTATAATGATATATACTGTGATACAAAAGGAAAAATTACGGTTAATGGAGTACCAGCTGGATATGAATACAGTTTAACGAAAACGGGAACATATCAAGACAGTAATGTTTTTTCTCCAATAAATAATCCTGGAAATTATACGGTTTATATTAGACAAAAGGGAGTTACTACTAATCCATGTATATTTGAAGTTTCTGTTAATATTGTAAACAGAATATTAAATGTTGAAACAATTGCAACTTCTCCAATATGTTTTGGAGAAAAGGGAAGTATAAAAGTCAACACTTCTGGTGTAAGAGGGCAGTATTATTACGAACTTTTTAAAAGCGGAACTTCTGTTCAAAAAGTTGGTCCTGTTACTGATGCTGATCATCTTTTTGATAATTTAGATACTGGAGATTATACATTTACTGTAAAAACAGAGGATGGGTGTACTTATACCAATTATTATGTCCGTATAAATGAATCTGCCGGTGAAATAAAAGCTTCAGCTGCAATTACAAGACCTTTAACAGATTGCACCACAGGTATAATAAAAATAACGGCTACCCAAGATAGAAATTACAGCAATTCTTTTTATTATTTTGTTAACGGATCGTCGACCTTTCAGACTTCAAATGAAATAGAGGTTACTACACCGGGTACTTATACTATTAGAATAGTCGGAACAAGTAATTGCGAAAAAACAATTACTATTGATGTTCCTAAAACACCAAAACCAACTTATACTGTTTCACATACTGATAGTAATTGTTATAATGATGCAGCACAGATAAGTATTAATTTAACTAGTCCAACAACTGGTTATACTATGGGCTATAGTATTAATAATGGAGGTAGTTATCAAACCAATCCTGTTTTTACTAATTTACAGCCAGGAACTTATAATGTTATTGTAAAATATAGTGTTACCTATCCAATTGCAAATTGGCCTTATACTGAAACAAAAGATTGCTTTGGCCCTGTAGAAACAATTAACATTTCAGGGCCAACTTCGGCTGTAACTGCTTCTGCAGGAGTTGCTGAATTAGCAGGCTGTGGACCTTTACAAGGAGGTCAGCCAACGGGCTTGTTGAGATTTACAAACGTAGAAGGAGGAACAGCACCCTATCAATATAGTTTTGATGGAGGTACTACATGGCAAACTTCTCCTGAAAAGTATGTTGTATCATCAACGATTTCTTATGATCTACGTGTAAAAGATGATAAAGGATGTATTTATAAAATTCCTTATGATGTTATTTTAGATCCTAAGCCTGAGGATCCTGTAATTGATAGTAATGTTAATCCGGTATTTAATTGTGATGGTACTGCTACTGCTACAGTCGTAGTGAATACTCCTACATCTACAGGAGCAACCTATACATATGAATATTATTTGAAAACGGGTTCGGCTGATCCTGTTCCAAATACTCCAATAACAAACAATGTATTTACAAATGTTCCTTCAGGAAATCACACTGTAATTGTAAAATACAATATTACAACAGTTTCTACCTATAGTAACCTATTGCAGGAAGATTTTGGAAAAGGAGGTTATACTACAACACCTGGAATTAGTAGTAAATACTGTTTTGAGGATGAATCAACACCTCACCCTGCGAGTTGGCCAGCAGCAACATGCGGATCAATTAATGATTACCAGATCAATGATGGTAAATATGCAGTAGCAAGTTCTATTAAAACTAATTTTGGTAATACGTGGATAGTTGCTAAAGATCATACAACACCAACAGACGCACTAGGAAGATTTTTATGTGTAAACATTGGGGAATCAGCCGGATATGGAGGTATTATATACAGTAAACCAATTAAAGATGTTATTGAAAATCAGCCTGTAATTATTTCATTATGGGCAGAAAATTTAATGAGGAGTACCACTGGATCCAATTATTCTGATCCGAAATTAACAATTCAATTAGTTAATAATTTAGACTCATCAGGTGGGGGTACTATTGTCGCAACAACTGATACTGCAAATCCATGGGTAGTTCCAAGAAATGAACAATGGGAATATAAAGAATTGTCTTTAAATCCGGGTGCTTATAAAAATCTTAGTTTTGTTATCCGATCTTATAACACTGATTATAGTGGAAATGATTTACTTGTAGATGATATATGGGTTCGTCAAATACCAAAATCATGTGGAAATGAAAAAAGTTTCCCAATAGTTATTGATACGAACGGTGCTTTTAATGCACCAACACCAGGGATTCAGGACGCAAAATGTACCACTTCAAATGATGGAAGTATTACTATTACTGCAACTAATTTTAATACAACTACAGGCTTTTATTATTCTACGGATAATGGTTCAAATTGGTATACTTCAACAACTTCACCCGTAACTGTTTCGGGCTTAGCCGCAGGTATATATAAAGTAATTGTAAAAAATGACAATACAGCACAAGCTTGTCAGTTTACATTTGATTCAGAAATTAAAGCCCCTCAGGCCATACTTATTGTTCAGGTTGATAAAACGGCACCAACTTGTACAACTGATGCATCCATAACAGTTACAACGGTTACCGGAGGCACAGGAAGCTATCAGTACCAGCTAAGCGATGGTTCTGGAGTTGTGAGAGCATTTCAATCAGGCAAAACTTTCAATAATGTACCTCAGGGAACATATACTATTCAGGTAAAAGATGCCAATAACTGTTTATCTCCAGCGTCTGCAGCTATAACAATAGCTACGCCAGTTGGACCAACTGCTAATTTAGCTGCTACTACAGATTATTGTTATACTCCTTCAAACCCTGCGACCTTAGTTGTTAGTGTAAATGGAGGTTTAGCGCCTTATACTTATAAATTAGACAATAATGCTGCAATTACAACAAATACGTTTAATAATGTAGCACCAGGTACTCATGCTATTGTAGTAACGGATAGCAATAATTGTACGTCTACGATATCAAATATTATAATTGAGACTCAATTACAATTTAATGCAACTTTGATGCAGGACTTAACCTGTTTGGTTGATGCTTCTATTACAACTGCTGTATCTGGTGGTTATGCAGGAGCTTATACCTATACCGTTTCTCGAAATGGAGGGACAGCTACAGCTATTACTTCTTTTCCTTATACAGCTACTCAGGCAGGAAATTATGTATTTACAGTTACGGACAGCAAAGGTTGTACTGCGACAAGCAATTTAATAGTAGTTTCTCCAAAAACGACTCCAACATTAACAACTGTTAAAACAGATATTACCTGTAATAATGCTAATAATGGAACAATTACAGTTACTGCTTCAAATGGTGCAACAACAGTTTATACATATGCCATTAAGTTAAGTTCTGTTGCTACTTACACAACTCAGTCTACAAATCAATTTACAGGTTTGGCAGCTGGTACTTACAATATTAAAGTAATTGACAGTAAAGGCTGTGAATCTGCTGTAAGTGATGTTACTATTATAAATCCTTCAGCAGTAGGAGGATCAATTAGTGCTACTGATTTAGGATGTAGCAGCACCGGTACTGTTCCAGCTGTGGTTACAGTTAATGGTTCTGGAGGAACAGGAACTTATCAATATAGTTTTAACGGAACTTCTAATTTTACTTCAAGCAATACTTATTCTACTAGTTCAGCTGGGACAATAACGGCTTATATTAAAGATAGTAATGGCTGTCAATTTGGGCCTTTATCAGTAGTAATTAATCCTAAATCATCTATTACGGGCATTAATGTGATGTTTGATACAGGATTAGAGTGTCCGGCTTATGAAGCTCACGTTAAATTTCAGGCAGTAGGTGGAATATCACCAATTAAATATCAAATTATTTCTGGTCCTGCAGGATATAGTTCTGCTATCGTATCAGATGGAGAATTTAAAAATCTGAAGCCAGGAAACTATATTTTCAGAGCTACTGATAAAAACGGTTGTAGTTTTGATTTAAATTATAATATAAAAAGTGAAACAGATATTGTAGCAGGAGGAAGTGTTTTGACACCAATTAAATGTTTTGGAGGTACAGGTACTATTCAGTTTACAGTTAATGGTGCAAAAGATAGAGGATACGATTATGTAATTAGAAATGCTGCTAATACAGTTATTCAGAGTGCTAATAACATAAGTGAAACTACCACTACCATCAGTGTAACCGCTCCACAACCGGCAGGGGTTTATACCATAACTGCGACTGATAGAAAAACCAACTGCTCGACTAGTTATAGTGTTACACTTACTCAGCCATCTGCTGCAGTATCTATTACAAGTGCAGTTGGTACGAATGTAAATTGTAACAATGACAATTCACAAATTACGGTAACGGCTACGGGCGGAACACCAAGTTATACTTATGCTTATGCTATAAATCCTTCAACAGTTCCTACATCAGCTTATGCTTCAGGTGCAGTTTTCACCGTTAATACAAACTCAGGTGCTAATTTGGTTTGGGATGTTTATGTAAAAGATGCCAATGGATGTACAGCAAAAAAAACGTTAACAATTATTAGTGACAACCTACCAACAGTTACAGCAGTAGTAGATAATCAGTGTACGGGTTCAGGCAGTAGTTTTACTATTACCGCTACAGGAACAAATGGTACAGGTACTTTAACATACGGAATTGGAGGAACAACAGGAGCTTTCCAGGCCAGTGGTACTTTTACGGTTTCACCAGGAACTTATACGGTTTGGGTAAAAGATGGTAACGGATGTACAGCATCGTCAACTCCATTGATCGTTTATCCACAATTGACGGCATCATCAGCAGTAACCAGAGAGTTAAGCTGTTCAGCAACTACCCCAGAGGCACAAATTACAATTACTGCTTCAGGAGGAAAAACGGCCTATACATACGAAGTTTCCACAAACGGCGGCACTTCTTATACCGCTATGGCAAGTAATGTATATACAGCAGCCACAGCCGGAACGTACACCTTTAGAGTTACCGATTCTAATACACCGGGCTGTACCGTAATTACAAGTACTTTAGTAAATGCAAT
>NZ_JBGQOF010000046.1:0-6148 GCF_052113665.1 Flavobacterium sp. W22_SRS_FK3
AGTAAAGAATATGTAGCACCCCGTAATGAAACCGAAGCGCAGTTAGCAGCAATCTGGCAGAATTTGTTAGGAGTAGAACGAGTAGGAGTTCATGATAATTTCTTTGAATTGGGTGGTCATAGTTTACTGGCTACACGTTTGGTTTCCATGATTCGAAAGGTTTTGATGATAGAGGTTTCAATTAAAGAAGTATTTGAACATACAACAGTACAAGAGTTAGCATCTCTCATTGATTTTTTTGAACAAGATTTTGATGGCGACACAGAAGATAAAGAAAACTACAATATAACTTTGGAAATATAATTTTAAAAATGAATATAGAAATTTTAAATATTTTAAAAGAGGCTCATAATAAAAAAGTAAAAATAGAAGTAAATAAGGGTAATTTAACAGTTAAATCAGCAGCTATTATTGATCCCGATTTATTACAAAAAATAAAAGGCAATAAAATTCATATAGTTAAATATATTGAGGAACGTCAAGTAAAAAATAGAAAAAATACTTTATCAAAAATTACTTCTTACAATCGAGATTCCATTAAGAAGATTCCCTTATCGTTTAGTCAGGAACGACTGTGGTTTTTGGATCAGTTACAAGGGAGTACGGAATATCACATACCTACTGTCCTTCGTCTAACAGGAGCATTAGAGGTATCGATATTGGAAAAAGCCCTACATGAAATTGTTTCTCGTCATGAGGTTTTACGCAGTATGTTTCTTTCAGAAGACGGAATCGGTTATCAGGAAATTATCAATGCAGAAAACTGGTCATTAGAAAAATTAGAAATACAGGATATATCCATACTGGAAAGCAGTCTGGAGGATTATCTGATGCGTCCATTTGATTTGTCGAAAGATTACAAGCTACGAGCGTGTTTATATGATCTAGGAAACAATCAATATGTCTTAGCAAGTGTTTTTCACCATATTGCAAGTGATGGCTGGTCAGAAGGAATTTTGATGAATGAATTTATGGAATTGTACAGTGCCCTGCAGTCTGGTCGTCCGGTAGTTTTACCGGAACTTAGTTTGCAATATACCGACTATGCCATTTGGCAGCGTCAGTATTTAGAAAGCGCTGTTTTAGAAGACCAACTATCGTATTGGGAATCAAAATTGCAAGGAGTAAGTACTTTGTCTTTACCGACGGATTATAATCGTCCTGTAGAGAAGAGTAATGACGGAGACAGTGTTTCTTTAGAACTGGGAAAAGAGCTGAGTGACTCATTAAATTCTATATGTAAAGAAGAAGGCGTTACGCTTTTTATGTTGTTATTATCCGCCTTTAAAGTATTGTTATCGCGCTACAGCGGACAGGAGGATATTTGTATTGGAACACCAATTGCGAATCGTACACAATCAGATTTAGAGGGAATGATTGGCTTTTTTGTGAACACTTTAGCACTTCGCAGTGATTTAAGCGGAGACCCGAGTTTCAAAGCGCTATTGTCCAGGATAAAACAGACCACTTTGGAAGGGTATGATCATCAGCTGGCACCATTTGAAAAAGTGGTTGATCGTGTGATTACGACCCGGAATATGAGTATGACACCGTTGTTTCAGGTGTTATTTGTCTTACAGAACACACCTACTATATCTGGAGAAAACCGAGAAAACAGGGAAACCTTAGAAGGTCTTGTCTTAACAGAATATGAATTTGATATCGTAAATGCTAAATTTGATTTAGTATTAAATGTTTCTGAAAATGCTGATTGTGTTTTATTTGATTTAGTATATTGTACAGCCTTATTTGATAAGACAACAATAGAAAGAATGCTGTTGAATTATCGTGAGTTGTTGATTAGCATTTCATCTAATATTACTCAACCTATAAGCAATCTATCTTTGCTTACAAAAAATGAAGAGAATCAATTATTAAATAAATTTAACCGTACCAATGTTGCATATCCTCAAGATAAAACTCTAATAGATTTATTCACTGAACAGGTCAAACAAACACCAGCTGCTATAGCATTAGTTTATCAAGAAGAGAAAATAAGTTATAAGGAGTTAGATCAACGCTCCAATCAATTGGCACATTATTTATTATCTATTAATTGTACAAATAGAGGTAGTCAAATTGGAGTTGTTTTAGATCGCAGTAATTGGTTAATTATATCATTTTTAGCGATACTAAAAACAGGGGGGACTTATGTTCCGATAGACCCTAAACATCCTGAAGAAAGAAAAGAATTTATAAAGAAAGACAGCAATTGTTCTATCATCTTAGATGGCTTAGTTTTAGAAGAATTCATAAGGAATCGTTCTGAATATTCTAATGATTTACCTAAGATTAATATAAGCCCTGATGATTTAGCCTATATAATTTATACATCAGGTAGTACTGGAAAACCGAAAGGTGTAATGATTGAGCATAGAAGTATCATAAATACAATTCTATCTCAAATTTCTGCTTTTTCAATTACGAATAAAGATAGTTGTCTACAATTCGCAAGTATTTCATTCGATGCTTCTATTTGGGAGATTTTTATTTCCCTTTTTAGCGGTAGTCGTTTATGTATCATAAAAGAAGAGGAAAAATCAGATGTTAACTTTTTTAGAAACTTTATAGCAAACAACGCAATTACTTTTGCAACCTTACCACCCTCATTTTTGCAATTATTATCGGTTGAAGATATAAAAAGTATTAACACTCTTGTTACTGCTGGAGAGTCAATACCTTTAGAATTAGCTAAGGCATTTTCTCAACATTACAATTACATTAATGCTTATGGTCCTACAGAAGCAAGTATTTGTTCAACAACTTTCCAGGGAGGTATAAAAGATATTGTATCCATTGGAAGACCTATTGATAATACTCAGGTGTATGTTCTAAATGAGCAACAGAATCTTTTACCTATTGGAGTAATTGGTGAGTTATGTGTTGGAGGAGCAGGAGTAGCGCGAGGTTATTTAAATCTTGAAAAACTAACTCAAGAAAAGTTTATAAACAATCCTTTTATAGAAGGAGGCCGAATTTATAAAACGGGAGATTTAGCACGCTGGTTACCCAATGGCAGCCTTGAATTTATGGGTAGAAAAGATGATCAGGTCAAGATTCGAGGCTACCGTATTGAATTAGGAGAAATTGAAAATGTATTATTATCATTATCGGGGATTAGCCAATGTTGTGTTTTGGCCAAAAAAGATGTAAATAATACTGAGCGTCTGGTAGGTTATGTCGTCATGACAGATGTATTAAATAAAGAAGCACTACAAGAACAATTAAAGCTGCGTTTACCTGAATATATGATTCCTATGATTTGGGTTTCATTAGAAGCAATGCCAATAACCAGTAATGGAAAGTTGGATAAAAAGGCATTACCGGATCCGGAGAACTCAGATTTGTCAACTCATAAATACAGTGCTCCTCGTAACGAAATAGATAATCAATTAGTCACTATATGGCAGGGATTATTGGGTATAGAAAAGATAGGAATCTACGATAATTTCTTTGAGCTTGGGGGACATAGTTTATTAGTTGTTCAATTAATATCTCGTTTACAAGCATTGAATTTTCATATATATGTAAAAGATATTTTTGCTGGCCCTAAGATAGCTTGCATCAGTGATAAGTTATCTTCCATATCTTCAATGTATGTTGTTCCAGCTAATGGAATTAAAATTACTAGCGATGCCATTATTCCATCAATGGTACCATTACTTGATTTTATTCAAAGTGATTTAGATAAAATAGTGGCAATAGTTCCAGGTGGAGTCTCAAATATTGAAGACATATATCCATTATCTCCTCTACAAGAAGGAATTCATTTTCATAATTTGATGAGCAATAGTAATCAAGGAGATCTGTATATTGTTCCAAGTTTGCTTTCTTTTACGAACGTAGTAAAGCGAATGGCTTTTATTGAGGCACTGCAATTTGTAGTGAACCGTCATGATGTTTTACGTACTTGTTTTATAAGTGATGATTTACCAAATGCTGTCCAAGTAGTATTGCGAGAAGCAACTTTAGCACTAGATGATTTACATTTAGATACCTCCAAAGCTATTTTGCCACAATTGGAGTTACTTATCACTTCTGGTAGTCATTGGATGGACATCTCTAAAGCTCCTTTATTGGAATTGAAATTGGCTGATGATCCAATTAATGGATGTTATTACTTAATAGTGTACCAACATCATTTAATAATGGATCACGTTGGTTTAGAAAGAATTATGGAAGAAGTAATATTGTATTTATCAGGAGAAGGATCAAATCTTCCAACACCTATTTTATATCGGGATTTTATTGGTCACACCTTACATGCACGATCAATCAATAATGGGGAATCGTATTTTAGATCTTTATTTAGCGGAATAGAAGAACCAACTTACCCGTTTAATCTATCCAACGTTTTAGGTGATGGTACCGGTATCGAAGAGTCTATTAGTATGCTATCTCAAGAGCTAAGTACAACATTGCGTAATATCTGTTTTAAACTTAGTATGAGTCCTGCGGTATTATTTCATGCTGCTTTTAGTTTAGTTGTAGCGAGATGCAGCAATAAAGAATATGCTGTTTTTGGGTCCTTATTTTCAGGACGGTTACAGGGCTCTTTAGGAGCTGCTGATTCTTTAGGATTATTTATCAATACACTTCCTGTTGCGTTGAAACTAAAAGGGAATGTCAAGGAGTTTTTATGGGAAGTAAAAGAAAGATTAGAAGAATTATTATCGTATGAACAAACGCCTTTATCTGATGTTCATCACTGGAGTAGTATCTCCAATGATAGTGCTTTATTTAGTGCTTTGCTAAACTATCGCCATTCCTCATCCTCTATATCAGAAGAAGGCAATGCCAAAGATATAGATTTAGGTATAACGCTTATTGAAAGTCATGAACGAACAAATTATCCATTTAATTTAAGTGTAGATGATTTTGGCGTTGAGTTTGGATTAAAAGTATTAGTGGATGAAAGTCTTAGTGCAGATCGCATACTTGCGTATATGGAACAAGCATTAATTCAACTTGTAGATGGAGTTACGAATGAAGAGGAAGTAAATGTTGAGACTTTAAGTATATTAAGTAAAGAAGAAAAACAGCAACTAGTAAATGTTTTTAATAATACACAAATATCTTACCCTTTAAATAAGTCATTAGTAACTTTGTTTGAGGAACAAGTGGAGCGCAGCCCAGACGCGATAGCTATATTTTATAATGGTAATGAATGGACTTATAGAGATTTAAGTAAAAGATCAAATCAATTGGCCCATTACTTATTATCTAATATAAAAAGCAATGTAGACAATTTTATTGGAGTAATTTTGGATCGTAGTGACTGGTCAATTATTTCGTTTTTAGCAATATTAAAAATGGGATCGGCTTATGTGCCAATAGATCCTAATTATCCCGAAGAAAGAAAAGAGTACATTAAAAATGATAGTAACTGTAGTATTATCATAGATGCTTTATTCTTTGGTTCGTTCCAAGAAGATAGTTCTGAGTATGGAGATACTTTACCTGACATAGCTATAAATGCCGATGATTTAGCATATATAATTTATACATCAGGAACAACAGGTAAACCAAAAGGAGTTATGATAGAGCATGGTTCTATTGTCAATACAATATTGTCACAAATAGAATCTTTTCCAGTGACTGAGAGTGATATTTGTTTACAATTTGCAAGTCATAGTTTTGATGCTTCTATATGGGAGATTTTTATATCGTTATTATCGGGAGCAAAATTATGTATAATAGAAGAAGAAAATAAATTTGATATTAATTTCTTTGTAAATTATATTGAAAAACATCAAATATCCATTGCTACCTTACCGCCAGCTTTTTTTGCCTTATTAGATTTTAGTCAAATTTTAAGTATAAAAATATTAGTAACCGCAGGAGAACAAGCGCCATTAGAGAAGGTAAAACTTTTTTCACAAAATGGTAAATATATAAATGCCTATGGCCCGACTGAAACAAGTATCTGTGCTACGACCTTTTGTGGTGATATTGATAAAATAGTTCCCATAGGAAAACCAATAGCGAATACCCAAATTTACATACTTGATGATAATCAAAATATGGTTCCTGTGGGAATAACTGGAGAATTATTTATAGGAGGAGCAGGAGTCGCCCGAGGTTATTTAAACAGGGAAGAATTAACTCGGGAGAAGTTTATAGCAAATCCATTTAAAGAAGGTGAACG
>NZ_JBGQOF010000047.1:0-5759 GCF_052113665.1 Flavobacterium sp. W22_SRS_FK3
AAGAATATAATTGTAAACAAATTTTCATAGGAGGTTTTTATTTTTTTTAAACCGTCTCAATTTTGAGGCGGTTTTTTTTGTTATCTGATTTTCAACAACCTGTAGAAATAGGGCAAATTAGGAACGCAACTTTGGGAATCTTTATTCAAAACTTTCTAAAATTGTGAAATAAGATTTTCAAAGCTTCCTTTTTGGATAAGAACTGGACAAAAAAAAACCTCTCTGTTTTTTGGAGTACACTGAAAAAGTTCTTTAAAAGTTTTTCAAGTGAAATGAAAGTACTCTTCCTCACCTGCCCTACACTCTATTTTTTTAAAATTTTGCAGTTATCAATTTCAAATTTCCAGATAGTTATAAAGCGTTGGTTGGGATTTACTTTCAACCCATTTGCATATTTCATATACAGCTAATTTTTGTTTATCCTATAGTTGTTTTTTTTGTATTGCTTTTAGAGCAACTTTGACTTATCTCACTACAAATTAACATCTATAAGTATTAAAACTGAGATTATGTTACTTTTTGTACCCCTTGTTTGTTTTACGCTATGGCTTTGGTAATTTACTTTTACCCTACCTTATTTAATTGGTTAAATAAGTTTTTTTTAACTAAAAACAGTATTCATGAAAAAAATCTTTACTTTTTTTGCCTTTGCATGGCTGAGTCTTCAATTGACTTATGGTCAAGGGACCAGCAAGCCATTTATAACCACTTGGACTATTGGCAGTAACGACTTAAGTCATTCCTTAATAATGACAGAAGGCTTTGCCTATGATTTCTCGTATGTTTGGAAAGATGCCTCCAACGGGGTTGTTTCCTCTGGAAGCCACACCAGTGATGATGGCGACTTTAAGACAACGTTTCAAGCAGCAGGTACGTACACGTTGGAAATCTCGGGAACTTTTCCTCATTTTAATATTGGTGGTTATCCCTCTATAAAAAAACTAGCAGATGTGAAGCAATGGGGGAACATAACCTGGCAGAGTATGAACGCAAGTTTTTATTATTGGTCAGGTGCTAAATTTTCTGCAATGGATACTCCAGATTTAAAAAAAGTTACTACGATGGAAAGCATGTTTGATAGTTCTTATTTTAACCAAGACATCAGTGGGTGGAATGTGAGTAACGTTACTAATATGCGTTATATGTTTTATAAGTCTACTTTTAACCAAGACATCAATGGGTGGAATGTGAGTAATGTTACTGATATGACTGATATGTTTGGTAATTCTTCATTTAACCAGGATATCAGTGGTTGGAATGTGAGCAATGTTACTGATATGAGTTTTATGTTTTATAGTGATCTAGAAATTAATCCTTTTAACCAAGATATCAGTGGTTGGGACGTGAGTAATGTTACTGATATGCAAGCTATGTTTTATAATTCTTATTTTAATCAAGACATCAGTGGGTGGAATGTGAGTAATGTTACCGATATGAGTCTTATGTTTTACAAATCTTATTTTAATCAAGATATCAGTAGCTGGAATGTGGGCAATGTTACTGATATGCAAGCTATGTTTAAAGAGAGTCATTTCTCTAACCTGAACTACGACAAGACCTTGATGGGATGGGCGCGTTTAGATGCTCTCCAAAGAAATGTTAAATTTGATGTAGGTACAACTACCTTTTGTAAATCAGAAGCTGCAAGAAAAAAAATGATCAATAACTTTGGATGGGATATCATAGATGCAGGGCAAGCCTGTTCTTCTGATACCAACATTAGATACCAGAGCAGCATAAGATTGAATTGATGGTTTATCCAAATCCATTTGAAGAGCTACTGTACATAAAATCAAAGGCACTGATAAGGTTCTTTAAAATTGAATAGGTGGTTTTACAAGTAAAATATAGGCTTTGAGAATCGTATGTCCGAAAGTGTTTTCCACCGTCTATACGAATACATCAAAGAAAAAAGGTTATTTTCAATGTTGAAAACAGCCTATTTTGATAAATAGCTACTTTTAGTTCCCTCAATAAAATCAGCTAAGATTTTTTTGCATTTCCCTAAGTGATATTAGGGTAATGCGTTTACTACAAGAGAGATCAGAAAGTGAGTTGCGAATAAACCATCCGGGACTGAGCCACCGAGGTATATGTTAAATCCCTTTTTTTATTAATCCGAAGCATAGCTTCGAGGATGACATAAAGGCGATTAAATTTAGTTGGCCTTTCCTCAGTAATGTACTATATACTAAAAATATAGACGGAGTAATTATTAAAGGAGTTTATGAAAAGATATACCTAAAAAGGGTTACTATTAATGCTAAAAGAAATCCGTTTTTAGCAATTACAATATGGGGTTTAAGTCCTTTGACTTTATTATTCCATCAAAACTATCTATTCAAACAACGAATTATTTCTCCATCCTACACTACTTTTGCTATCCATTATGACCAGGCTTGGGATCACAGTTTTACCTCTGGAAAATCTCTCTTTTTCTGATACTTTTGACAATAATAAATCAAAATGTTTCAAATTTAATTAATAGCAGGACACCCACAATCGTAGCGCTCTTTGACACAAAATAAATTAATCCCAAGCGTCACCTGGTGATATCCACCAATATCAAATTTAACATCACCAATAACGTTAGAATAAGTATAAGCAAACATGAAACTTTTATAATTAAATCCAATAACAGGAGTAATATATTGCAGTGTTTGATCACTAAATTCGCTTGCTGTATTATATTGAATAGCCTTAAAACTTCTTCTATAGGATAATGCTGCCCATATACTTCCAAAATCCATGTTTCTGTAAGCTTTTAAATTAAGATCGATAGATTTTTCTTTAGCTTGGTCAAAAAACTGAAATAAAATAGAAGGCTCCCATGTAATACTCTCTATTTTTCCAAAAACATACCCAGCACTTAATAACAACTTCCTCAAATTATCATTTTCATAATCATATAATTCTCTTCTGAATTCTATAATTCCCTGAACAGTAGCGTGAGCATAAAAATTTAAAAAATTATAAGATGCACCAATATCAACATTAAAGTAAGACTCGTTTTGAATTGATCCAAAAATGATAGGGTCAAAAACACCTCCAAATTTAGTTTCATCTAACTGACTTTGAATTAATCCACCGCTGATACCAAATGAGAGCTGATTTAAATCAAGTTCGCTCCTAGAAAACATGATATGATGAGCATAGGTAAGTTTTACTCCTTTTTGTGAATGATAACCGTTTTTATCGTTAAAAATAATTATTCCGGCACCAGATCTTTCACCAATTCTACCATTGAAACTTAAAGTTTGTAAAGCCGGTGCATCATCTTGTCCAAACCATTGTTTTCTAGCTGTGAGTCTTATTTTTGCACAACTTGCTGCACCTGCCATCGAAGGGTGGATCAAATAATAATTATCAGATAAATAATCAGAATATACGGGAATCCCTTCTTGAGAATAAGAATAAAGAGAGGTTATTACAAGAATAATTAAGATTCTGATTTTAAATTCCATGCAGACAAACATATTAAGTTACTTTATTTAAAAAAAATTGATTACAATAGAATCTTAATTTTTCTATTAAGAGCCTGTTTAAATTTTATTCAATAATAATTTTATAATTGTAATTTTGGCCATATTGTCGGATGTTTCAAAAAGCAGGTCGCAATTTCTACCTAATCTTAGGTCGTTATCAAACAAGCAAATGTTCTATTTAAAGTCTATCTTTTTTCTAGGCTTTAAAACCACTTTGTCTATTCTATGACGAATTACTACATTAATGAGATGGGCAATTTATTCTTTATAATAACTATAGCCATAATTTTAAAGTCATTTTCATAATTAAGCAGAAAATATTTATTTCTCCTCTTAAGTTCCCCATTGGTCAATCGAAATAATCTTGCCCCCGTTCATTAGATTAACTTCGTTAATAAAACTATGGACTGTATCCTTCTTTTCAAAATGTACTCTAGGAAAATCACCACAAATTCGAATTTTATGTACTCCATTAGTATCAAAAACATGAGTAACATTTGATGTAAGTCCAAATTCATCAAATATCCCGTCATTATTCCAGTCCACATGATAATTATAAGAAAAAGCCGCAGTAGTTGGAATAGTAATTTGTTTACCTTTCCATGTACTAACAAAGTCATCCTCGGTAATTTTCAAAGAAATAGATTTTGTCTTTCCAGATCCATCCTTTGCAATAACCTTTATGGTAACTAATCCTAAACCTATCGCTGTTACTTTTCCTTGCTGATTCACAGTCGCTTTAGTAATATCATTACTACTCCAGACTAAGTCTTTATTTTTAGCATTTTCAGGTAATACAATAGCATCCAACTGTGCACTGAATCCTACTTCCATACTATATACTACTGAACTTAATGAAATAGATTCCACTTTTTGAGCAGCATCTACCATTTTATTTTTGTTTTTGGTACATGAAAAAAACAAAATAAACACCAAACAAAAAATTGCTAATAAATTAATAAACGAACTCGTTATTTTTTTTTTCATATATTTTGATTAAATAAAATGATTCGTATAAAAATACATTAAAACTCATTGTTTCGAGTTAATTAATAAATACAAAAAGTTACAAAATTCCATAATTTACCTTATTTTAAGTATACAAAAAGACAACATTACTTTTATAGTTTAAAAAAGCAGTAATATTAAAGAGAGTATCTAAGTAAATTATGACATAGGAAACAATTCCTATATATCAAAAAATCATTTTTTACTTGTTTGATTTGCAAACAAAAAAACTAGCTATTTAGAAATCTCCAAAATATTTTTTTATTATCTTTGACAATAAGACAGTAGTTTGTTTTTTACCTCCAAACAGCTACTTCTTAACTATATATCTACCAATAACTACTCGTTTTTTTACACTAAATATTTAAGTCTTTAGATCATAATTACATTGCCAGTTGCCTATAATAATTTTTCAAAAGCAATTTTAAGATCTAAAAATAAGAATGTATTGTCTTCTTACTTAAAATTCGATAATACTCATCCAATAATTTTAGTTATAAAAAAAAAATAGACACTAAGAAATATGGTCATACTACATACTATGAGAAAGAATTTTTTAATAACAATCGTGTATTTTTTATGCTCTTACTGTGGATACAGTCAGATAAAGGATTTATATACTACGATAGATATTAAAAATGTTTTGTATTACAAAGTAGAAGAGATAAAGAAGGTGAAATATGGCGCTTCAATTACAAGATACAAAGTGTCTGATATAAGTCTTATCAGTAATACTGATTTAGGTCCAAATAATGTTCGAATTATCATTCCTATTTTTAAAGATTCTAATTCTAAAAAAGAAAATCACTATGTACAAACTAATAATTTAAATAATACATTAAAGAGAGATCTTAATTTAAACGATTTTGTACAAGTTAAATTTGATGCTGACAGCATTAAATTCATAGAAAACACAGGAATTAAAAAGGAATTAATAAAATTAGTAGTAAATCATTTAAAAAGATCTCGACCTGAAGATATAAATTCTATTAAATCAAAAACGAATAATTACATTGTAAAAAAATCATCAGAAAAAGATAACTACACTGAATTTTCAGACAATACCGTGGAGACTCAGAACCCTCACAAAGAAAACCGTAAAAGGATTAAGAAATCAAAAACGGACACTGAATCTTCTGAAAAAAACAGCAATACTGAATTGACAGATAATGTCCTTGCAGATCACGATTCTCAAAAAGAAAACCGCAGCGGGACTAAGAAAATAAAAACAGATGATGAGCTTGTAAAAAAATCCTCAAAAAAAGA
>NZ_JBGQOF010000048.1:0-5505 GCF_052113665.1 Flavobacterium sp. W22_SRS_FK3
TTTTTTCATAATTCTAAGATATTTATTTTTATTTAAACAGTCTTAAAATTTATGTCCCAGTAAATGTAGCAACTCCATTTTAATACTATCACTTAAAATTCAACAGCATCTTATCTTAAAAATGAATCTTAAGCAACTTAATAACTTTCGCTTTCAACAGATTTCTTTAACGGTTTTCGAAACATGTCACTTTTTGTACCCCTTTATAAGTTTTTTCTATTTGGTCTGGCACTTACTTTTGCTCCTGGCTTTGGATAAATACGTTTTTTCATGCCCGATAGACCAAGCAGAACTTTAACGAGAAATAAAATGATGAAAAAAAAATTAAGTGCGTTGCCGCCAGTTAATGTAATCACGGACAGGCTGGTGCTAGAGGATCTTTTTAAGTGTAATCCAGAAAATACTTTAGGATGGCCGGTGGACAAGCTAGATTCGGACATCAGTACCTGGAGAGGGGTAGGCGTGGATAACAATGGAAGAGTAGTTAAATTGAATTTAGGAGGTTGTAATCATGATGGTAATTCTCTCTTTAACTTGACTGTTCTTCCTGTATCGATCGGGAAACTGGAACACTTAATTTATTTAGATCTATGTACAAATCAATTGGCCGAAATTCCAGTAGAAATTGGCAATCTGACCAAATTAATGTTTTTAGATTTGGGAGAAAATAAATTGACTAATATTCCTTTTGAAATTGGAAACCTGATCGAGTTAAGGACTTTATATTTACACACTAACAAATTGATGTCTCTCCCAGCGGAGATTGGGAGCCTAGCAAGATTAACGCAGTTAGGTTTAAGCTCCAACCAATTAAAAAC
Organism: Flavobacterium sp. W22_SRS_FK3; assembly: GCF_052113665.1. Taxonomy (NCBI): domain Bacteria; kingdom Pseudomonadati; phylum Bacteroidota; class Flavobacteriia; order Flavobacteriales; family Flavobacteriaceae; genus Flavobacterium; species Flavobacterium sp. W22_SRS_FK3. The sequence goes on from NZ_JBGQOF010000048.1 coordinate 819, forward strand.
TCTTCCATCGGAGATTGGAAATTTGGACCAGCTAGTGTATTTAAATTTAATGAACAACATTGACTTGGTTACTATTCCGCAAGAGGTTTGTGATTTGGAAAACAAAGGGACCTCAATATTTAAAGATAAAAGGGTAACATGTGCTAAAAGCTTGTTTAAAAATGTAAAAAAATATTTGCATAACTGATTTAACAGAGAGTCAGTAGTAATTTTTCAAAAAAAAAAAAAACTTTAAAAATAGATGATATAAAGCGAAAACTTAGTTAGCGATTGATTTAGAAAGGTCTATTAATTACTTGGAAAAAAGGTTATGTCAATGGCGAATTATATTCATTATTTTGACCCGCTTTTTTATACAGAAGAGCACCTCCTTTATACTTTTTTTGTATTATGTGACTTTTTGTACCTCCTCAGAAGTTTTTTTCTGACAGACAGGTGCCTATTTTTACGTCTTACCTTGAGTAAGTATGCTTTTATATGGTAATAGTCCAAGTTTAACTTAAAAAAAATAAAATGATGAGAAACAAAATAAGTAAGTTACCGGCAATTATAATGAAGGATAGAGAGGTATTGGAGGATCTTTTTAAATGTAATCCAGCAAATACCATTGGCAAATCTTGGTGCATATATAACCCGTATTCTGACATTAGAAGCTGGAGAGGTGTAAGCGTGGATGCCGATGGAAGGGTTTTTAAATTGGATTTAGGAGGTTGTGATGATAATGGTAATTCTCTCTTTAACTTGAATGTTCTCCCGGCATCAATCGGGAATCTGGAACAGTTGAAAATATTATACTTGCACAGTAATAAATTGAGCGATCTTCCTTCGGAATTAGGGAACCTGCGCAACTTAACGGAGTTGGGTTTAAGCTCAAACCAATTAAAGGTTATACCGGAGGATATAGGTAACCTCACGCAATTAAAGTATTTATATTTATATTCAAACGAATTAAAGACTATACCGCAAAAGGTTTTTGATCTGGAAAAGACGGGTGCCTTAATAGTAAAAGATGACGAGGTAATCTATATTTAATAAGTCTTCCTTTTAAGATTTTAAGGATAATTTAAGGTAAAAAGATTTTCGATCATTGGTTAAAAGAGCGTATGTTAATAGTTACAAATGCTTTTAGATCTTTTCTTGAAATATTTTTTTTTGAGCAGCTCAATAATTTACGTTTTCTGTCTCTCTCTTTGATCTTTTTTTCGTACAGATGTTAATTCTTGTAACCCCTTTATAAGTTTTTTGTATCTGGTCCGGTACTTATTTTTGCTCTTGTCTTTGCTTAAGTACGCTTTTTTTAGAGACAATGATCCAAGCTTAATTTTTTAAAATAAAATAATAATGATAAAACAAGAAATAAGTACTTTTCCACTACTTTGTGAAATGACGGATAGGCAGGTGCTAGTGGATCTTTTTAAGAGTAATCCTGGCAATACTATTGGTAAATCCTGGCAGGTGGATGACCCGGATTCGGATATCAGTACCTGGAGAGGAGTAAGCGTAGATGATAATGGAAGGATTATTAAATTGGACTTAAGTGGTTGTAATGAGGAGGGCAATTCTCTCTTTAACTTGACCGTTATTCCTCGATCCATTGGAAATCTGATACAGTTAACGGAATTGTATTTGTATATAAACAAAATAACAGAAATCCCAGCAGAAATAGGAAATCTTGTGAATTTAACAGGGTTACTTTTACATAACAACAAGTTGATCCAAATTCCAAGAGAAATAGCTTACCTGACAAAGTTAAGGTGGTTATATTTAAGCTCAAACGAATTGATATCCATCCCAGAAGAAATAGGAAAACTGACACAGTTAACTATTTTATCTTTAGCATATAATCAACTAAATACTATTCCAGCGGAGATAGGGAAACTGTCTAAGTTAAAGCATTTATATTTATACGAGAACAACTTGGTAACTATCCCACAAAAAATTTGTGATTTGGCAGATACTAGTATCAAAATAGTTAAGGATTCAGGTGTACCTTTGTTACGTAAAATATAGCTTTTCTACTATTTTTAAGATTAACTAAATTAGAGATTTCGATTATTGTTTATATAGGCATCGATGAATTCGTATAGTTATAACTATTGGGTTCTCTAAATAGTATTATTATAAGACAGACCAAGCTTATCTTTAATTACAAAAAAAAAGTGTGCATCGCAGTTACTTTGTAAAATGACGGAAAGGCATGTTCAGATAGATTTTTTTTTAAGGTAAATCCATACAATTTTATGGGTGACTGTTTGCACGTGGATAATCCGGATTCGGACAGGTATATCGATAGGGATAGATGTGAATAGCAAAGAGCGTCATTAAATTGAATTTAAGAGGTTATAATGATAATTATCTCTTTTTGACTTGACCGCTCTGTCGGCTTATATCTGGAAATACGAACAGTTACTCAACTTAGATTTAGGAGCAAATAAACTAAACACGATCACAGATCTATTGGGAACTTTACAACAGTTAAGTTGTTTTTATTTAGACGTCAACAACTTAATAATTATCCCAGTGGAGATTGGAAATCTGGAGCAGTTAAAATATGAATCACGATTTTGCGGAATAAATTAATGTAAATTAGAGAAATAGAAAGCATTGTAGACTATAGCAATACGGCTAACTTACCAAAACGGATATTTAAATAATAACTAAACAGTTACTGATCGACTCTGTCCCAAAAAGTGTGTAAATTGAAAAGTCAAGGCTTCGTTTATATTCGGAGCCTTTTTTCAAATATAAGAGTAAATTGGTTTAAAACAATTCCCCAATTTTGAATAGGCATGGTCCATTTTTTGGTTACTTCTCTTAAAGCCAAAAATACAGATTTTAATACAGCATCATCGGTTGGGAATGACATTTTTTTTTGGTGTATTTTCTAATTTTCCCATTGAGATTTTCTATTAGATTTGTGGTGTAAATTATGTTTCTGATTTCAATTGGAAATTCAAAAAAGACAGTGAGCTCGTCCCAGTTATCACGCCAGGATTTGATAGCGTAAGAATATTTACCCTCCCATTTTTCTGCAAAATCATTTAAAGCTAACTCAATTGCTTGTTTATTTGGAACATTGTAAATATGCTTCATATCGCCAGTAAAATTGTTCGGTCTTTCCAAACAACATATTTGCATGCATTTCTAATTTGGTGAATTACGCAGATTTGTGTTTGGGATTCAGGAAAAAACACTTCGTATTGTTAGTGTAAAACCGTTCAAATTGTGTCGGTAGCTGTAATGAGTATATCTTCAACACCTCGAGCCTTTAAATCGGTTAAAACGCTTATTCAAAAGCTACTGCTTTCATTCTTTTCAGACCCATTCCTAAAACTTCTTTTTAGCCTTCTCGGTTGAGCCCTACAGCTAAATAGATGGTTTTGTTGATGACTTTGGAACCCTCTCTGACTTTGAAAACAATTCCATCCATCCAAACAATCAGATAAAGCTCTTCTAAGGGTCTGTTTTGCCAAGTAACTACTTCTGTAGCAATTGTGTTGGTAATCCGAGATATGGTTGAAGAAGATACATCAAGATCATGAACTTCTTTGATTTGTTCTTCAATATCACTTACAGTCATTCCTTTAGCGTAAAGTGAAATGATTACATTTTCAATACTTTGAGCTATGTTTTCTCTTTTAGGAACAAGAATCGGATTAAAAGAAGAATCTCTGTCACAAGGAACTTTGATTTCCTGACTACCAAAAGAAGTCTTGATTTTTTTAGTTCCGTGTCCGTTGCGATAATTATCCGTAGTAGTTTTATCGTGCCTTTTATTGTCTAGATGAGAATCAAGTTCAGCATCGAGCATATCTTCAACAGCTCGTTTGTGCATTGTTTGGAAGAATGAAGTCAAATCTTCTGCATTCTTGAAAGATTTATAAAAATCCTTGTTGTTTAATAAGTCGTCTTTTCAACTTTTACAGTTAGTGAAACACTACCTACTGATCAACTAATTGATAAAATTTTTCCTTCATAGCTTTACCTTTTTCTGTTTTACCTATTTTATTTAATGCGTCCCCAAAACGGAAAAAATATATCGACTCTAAATCTTTAGTTATATCAAATAATTGCTCATACCACTTTACGGCTTTTTCCATTTCATTTTTAAAAAAATAATGATTTGCTAGCTCTTTGTAGATATAGACCGATCCATATCCGTTTTGAACCACTCCTTCATAAATATCAATAACGTCGACGACAATTGAGTCTAGATCTACATCCTGAGTTTTTCGTATAGCATCAATTGGAGTTTTTTGTAGATCTTGAGTTTGATTAAGATTTTCTTTTTGGGAAACTTGTTTGTTTGCTAATTCATTACCCTTATTTTTTTTGTTTTTTTCCAAGGATTTTTTTGCATACTTAGTATCCATTTTTGATTTCTTAGACCCGCTGCGGTTTTCTTTTTGAAAGCCGTGATCTGCAAAGGCATTATCTGTGAATTCAGTACCCTTGTCTTTTTTTGAGGATTTTTTCACTAGCTCATCTTTCGTTTTTGTTTTCTTAGTCTCGCTGCGGTTTTCTTTTTGAGAATCGTGATCTGCAAAGACATTATCTGTCAATTCAGTATCGTTGTCTTTTTCCGAAGATTCATTGTTCGTTTTTGATTCCTTAATCCTGTTTCGGTTTTCTTTTTGAGAGTGCTGAGCCGCCAGGGCATCGCCTGCCAATTCAGTATCGTTGTCTT
>NZ_JBGQOF010000049.1:0-4784 GCF_052113665.1 Flavobacterium sp. W22_SRS_FK3
AGCCTCTGCCACAATAACAGGCAATAAAATACCTTCTGACTGCGCTGATATATGGGCTGCTAATTCAGAAATCGTGGTATATGTAAAAACATCCGCAATTTCAATCTCTTTTGACAGTTCTTTTCGAATCAGGGAAACCAAACGTGTAGCCAGTAAACTATGACCGCCCAATTCAAAGAAATTATCGTGAACTCCTACTTTATCAATCCCTAATAATTCCTGCCAGATGCTAACTAATTGTAATTCTAAATCTGTAGTTGGCGCAACATATTCTCTACTGGATAAATCTGAATTATCCGGATCTGGCAATAATCTTTTATTTAATTTTCCATTGGTCGTTAAAGGGAACTGCTCTAACTGTATCCAGATCATAGGAACCATAAATTCCGGTAAGCTTAATTTTAAATGTTCTTGTATTTGATTTTTGTGTAACGGTTTATCTACAACAACATAGCCTACCAAACGCTTGTTACCACTTGCATCTTCCTTAGCCAATACACAGCACTGCGTTATTCCTGGTAAAGCTGACAAGACGTTCTCAATCTCACCTAACTCGATTCGAAAGCCGCGGATCTTAACCTGATCGTCTTTTCTGCCTATATATTCTATATTCCCATCTGGCAGCCAACGCGCTAAATCGCCTGTTTTATATATTCGTTCACCTTCTTTAAATGGGTTATTTATAAATTTTTCCTGCGTCAAATTGTCCTTATTCAAATAGCCTTCAGCTAATTGAGCTCCTCCAATACATAATTCACCAACAACTCCAATAGGCAACAATTTTAAACTTTTGTTAAGGATATAAATTTGGGTATTGGTTATGGGCTTACCTATTGATATCGTTTCTTCTTCCTTACTTCTAATTTTGTAATCTATAATATCTGTTGTTACAACATGCGTTTCTGTTGGACCATAATGATTGTGCAGCATGACACCTCGATGCTTTAGATATTTCTTTATATTGTCGGATAACTTCAATTGTTCTCCAGCCACAATAAGGTCTTTTATTGAATCTAGTTTTTCAAAAATACCTTCTGCACCTATAAATATAAAAAAAGCGGTTGGAAGAAACATTGTTTCAATCTTCTTGGCTTTAATAAAATTAACTAAACCAGTCAAATCTTTTTTAATTTCCGAAGAAACTATATATAATGCTCCTCCTTGTGAAATTGCGAAAAATATTTCTTGAAAGGACATATCAAAACTTATACTTGATAATTGTGTCACTCTTTTATTAGAAATACCTAGTTGATTATTATTACATATCAAGTTGAATAATGCATAATGAGACATCATTACTCCTTTTGGTTTTCCTGTACTCCCCGAAGTATATAAAACATATGCCAAATGATTTGGAGATATTATTATATTCAAATTCTCTGTTGAATAGTTAGTCATAAGATCCCAATCTCTATCCAATAATAAAATCGATAAATCTTCATACTCTTCTAATAAGTCATTACTACTATTGCAGCTCAATACTATTTTAATACTGGCATCACTAAGCATATAAGCGATACGGTCACTTGGATATTCAGGATCAATAGGGACATAAGCTGCACCTGATTTTAATATTCCCAAAATACCGATGACCATTTCCAAGTTACGATCTAAACAAATTCCGACTAAACTATCTGCAATTATTCCTTGCCCATGTAAATAATGACTTAATTGATTTGAACGTTGGTGTAATTCTTTATAAGTTAAAGTATCCTCTTGAAAAACTACAGCAATTGCATCAGGAGTACTTTTCACCTGTTCCAAAAATAAATCTAATACCGTTTTATCTTTAGGGTATTCTGTAAATGTGCCATTGAAAACGTCTAATAATTGTATTTCTTCCTTTTCGGTCAGTATAGATAAACTATCTATTGGTTGTGTAATATCGCTTATTATACTTTCCAGCAACTTTTGATAATGCACCAACATATTATCAATTGTATTCTGATCAAACAAAGCTGTATTATATTCTAAATTTAATGTAATGGCTTCTTCAATTTCAAAAATCCCCATATTTAAATCAAACTTAGAACTAACAACATCAAACTCATATCCCGATAAGGTGACTCCTTCTAAAAATACATCTCCAGATTCTTTAGGAGTATTCTTTAAGACAAATAACACTTGAAATAATGGCGTCATACTTATATCCCTGGTAGTAACTACACGTTCTACAACCTTTTCAAACGGGGCTAATTGATGATCGTAACTCTCTAAAGTCGTTTGTTTCACTCTTGACAACAAATCTTTAAAACTCGGATCGCCACTCAAATCACTACGAAGCGGTAAAGTGTTGACAAAAAAGCCTATCATTCCCTCTAAATCCGATTGCGTTCGATTTGCTATTGGTGTTCCTACACAAATATCATCTTGACCACTATAACGAGATAACAAAACTTTAAAAGCTGATAATAGAAGCATAAACAGCGTCACACCTTGCTCCTGACATATAGAATTTAATGACTTACCTATTTTTTGGTTTAATTCTAAAGAAATAGCCGCTCCTGCATTACTCTGTACAGCAGGTCGAGCATGATCCATTGGTAAAGACAAAGTGCTTACACCCCTTAATTTTGATTCCCAATACGATAACTGATTGTCTAAAACTTCGCCTTCTAAATACTCACGTTGCCAAATGGCATAGTCTGCATATTGTAAACTAAGCTCTGGCAGATTAACTGGACGGCCAGATTGTAGTGCACTATACAATTCCATGAATTCATTCACCAAGATACCTTCTGACCAGCCATCACTGGCTATGTGATGGATGACACAAGCCAAAACAAACTTCTCATTCCCTATTGTATATAAACAGGCTCGTAACTTGTAATCTTTAGATAAATTAAAAGGTTTATTCAGATAATCAGCTATAGTACTCTTTAATATTTTATCATCCGATACAATGGCTTGATCCAGTGACCAGTTCTCGGAGCTGATAATTTCCTGATAGGCGATCCCATCTTCTGATAAAAGATTTGTGCGCAATACTTCATGACGTGAAACAATAGTCTTTAATGATTCTTCCAAAATTGGACTATTTAATGTTCCATCTAAACGTAACACAATGGGCATATTATATTCTGTACTTCCTCCCAGCTGATCCAAAAACCATAATCGTTCTTGACTAAAAGATAAAGGAATGTGTTTTATTAGGTCCCTGTCAAATGTTTTCACAGTATACTTACCTAATCCTTTATCATGATTTCTATTTAAATCAAATTTTTCAAGATGCTGGATAATAAGATCTTTAGAATCCTTTATGTCTGCCAGCAAAAGATTATCAATATTCTCATTTTCTGATTTTAACACTAAAGAATCACCGTCCAACTCCAACTTTACTCCTTGATCTTGTGCTCTTTTTATAAGACTTAATATTTTGTCCATTATATTTTTATTATTTTTTTATAAGTAATGTCTTGGTTTTCTTTTTCTTTGATCTCTTTATGTCTTAAATAGGTACTTAATTCTTCTATTCTTGTGAATTCAAATACATCTTTGATCGTAATTTCAAGCTCAATTTTTTTACGAATCATAGAAACCAAACGCGTAGCCAGTAAACTATGACCACCCAATTCAAAGAAATTATCGTAAATCCCGACTCGTTCTACTCCTAATAACTCCTGCCAGATTGCTGCTAACTGCGCTTCGGTTTCATTACGGGGTGCTACATATTCTTTACTGGATAATTCTGATCGTTCCGGATTCGGCAAGGCCTTCTTGTCCAGCTTTCCATTACTGGTTAATGGCATTGCTTCTAAAATGACCCACATTTGGGGAACCATATAATCAGGCAAACTTAGCCTTAATTGGTTTTGCAATACTTCCCTATCAAAATCATCCTGAACCTCAGGAACTACATAACCAACAAGACGCTTACTGCCCGATGCATCTTCCTTGGCCAACACACAACACTGCCTTACTGCTTCTAAAGATGACAACACATTCTCAATCTCTCCTAACTCGATTCGATAACCGCGGATCTTAACCTGGTCGTCTTTTCTGCCTATATATTCTATATTCCCATCAGGAAGCCAACGTGCCAAATCACCCGACTTATAAATTCGTTCACCTTCTTTAAATGGATTTGCTATAAACTTCTCCCGAGTTAATTCTTCCCTGTTTAAATAACCTCGGGCGACCTGAACACCTCCTATAAACAATTCTCCAATTATTCCTATTGGCAATAACTGGTTTTGATCATCTAAAACATATAAACCTGTATTGGCCACTGGCTTTCCTATTAGAATTTGAGATATAGAACCTTTCATTGGCACTTCCCAGGAACTTACATCAATTGCTGCCTCTGTAGGCCCATATAAATTGTCTAATCGAACCTCCTTGAATTTATCCTTAAATAAATGCACATGATCTAATAGTAAAGCCTCTCCACTACATAAAACCCGTCTTAAGGAATTACAATCACCCAATTTGATATCTTCTAAGAAAACCCGTAACATCGAAGGAACAAAATGAATCGTAGTAATGCTTTCCTTTTCTATAATATACTTTAAATACTCAACATCTGTATGTCCTTCAGGTTTGGCAAAAACCAATCGAGCCCCACAACTGATACTCCATAAAAATTCCCATACCGATACATCAAAACTAAAAGAAGTCTTCTGTAGGATTATATCATCACTCTTAAGTTGATAATGCGATTGTGTCCACAATAAACGATTGACAATACCACCATGTTCATTCATAACTCCCTTAGGAATACCCGTACTTCCCGATGTATATATCACATAAGCCAAGTTAGAGCCAGATACTACAGTGCTGAGTGC
>NZ_JBGQOF010000050.1:0-3350 GCF_052113665.1 Flavobacterium sp. W22_SRS_FK3
CTCTATATAACTTAATTCAGCGCTGCACCTAAATGCATTTCGGGGAGTACGAGCTATTTCCGAGTTTGATTGGCCTTTCACCCCTACCCACAGGTCATCCGAAGACTTTTCAACGTCAACCGGTTCGGACCTCCACTGTGTGTTACCACAGCTTCATCCTGCCCATGGGTAGATCACACGGTTTCGCGTCTAACACTACTGACTAAAGCGCCCTATTCAGACTCGCTTTCGCTACGGATCCGTGGCTTAACCACTTAACCTTGCCAGCAACGTTAACTCGTAGGCTCATTATGCAAAAGGCACGCCGTCACCCCACAAAAGGGCTCCGACCGCTTGTAAGCGTATGGTTTCAGGATCTATTTCACTCCGTTATTCACGGTTCTTTTCACCTTTCCCTCACGGTACTGGTTCACTATCGGTCTCTCAGGAGTATTTAGCCTTAGCGGATGGTCCCGCCAAATTCAGACAGGGTTTCACGTGCCCCGCCCTACTCAGGATACCACTATCTATTACACTCGTTACCCATACGGGGCTATCACCCTCTATGGCGTCACTTTCCAGCAACTTCCGGTTCCTTGTGCATAAAATATCGTGGTCCTACAACCCCAACATTGCCGTAACAACATTGGTTTGGGCTAATCCGCGTTCGCTCGCCACTACTTACGGAATCACTTTTGTTTTCTTCTCCTCCGCCTACTTAGATGTTTCAGTTCAGCGGGTTTGCCCACCTATCGGTGTACTATGTCTTCAACATAGTGGGTTGCCCCATTCAGGTATCTACGGATCAATTGGTGTGTGCCCATCCCCGCAGCTTTTCGCAGCTTATCACGCCTTTCATCGCCTCTGAGAGCCAAGGCATCCCCCATACGCCCTTATTTTGCTTATTGTACCAATCATAAAATCAATTATGACCGTTTTTTTTGTTTTTCTTTCTTTACTATTGTAAAAATTGAAAAACGCTTTCTACTTTTTATTATTTTCTTATCTCAATATGTCAATGAACTTTATTATCCTTAGGCTTTACGCCTTAGGCATTAAGCTTACAGCCTCTGGCTTATAGCTTTTTGTGGAGAATAACGGAGTCGAACCGTTGACCTCCTGCGTGCAAGGCAGGCGCTCTAGCCAGCTGAGCTAATCCCCCATTTTTTAGTTGTCAGTTAACAGTCCTCAGTTAACAGTACTTAAAACGGTTACTCAACCTCTAAAATTTCCTTTTTTTTAAATTAACAGTCTTTTTTAGTAGCTCCTTATAATTTATAATTCACCAGTCTTAAAAAGTAGTCCCGGGCAGACTCGAACTGCCGACCCCTACATTATCAGTGTAGTACTCTAACCAGCTGAGCTACGAGACTCTGTTTTACTTAAAATTTATTATTTGAACTAACAGCAAGAGTAAAATAGTCTTAAAATCAAAACCTTTAAAGCTTCTTCTTTTTTCCTCAGCGTGTTGATAAATCAACTAACACTAAGGCTCTAGAAAGGAGGTGTTCCAGCCGCACCTTCCGGTACGGCTACCTTGTTACGACTTAGCCCTAGTTACCAGTTTTACCCTAGGCAGCTCCTTGCGGTCACCGACTTCAGGCACCCCCAGCTTCCATGGCTTGACGGGCGGTGTGTACAAGGCCCGGGAACGTATTCACCGGATCATGGCTGATATCCGATTACTAGCGATTCCAGCTTCACGGAGTCGAGTTGCAGACTCCGATCCGAACTGTGACCGGTTTTGTAGATTCGCTCCTGGTCGCCCAGTGGCTGCTCTCTGTACCGGCCATTGTAGCACGTGTGTAGCCCAAGGCGTAAGGGCCGTGATGATTTGACGTCATCCCCACCTTCCTCACAGTTTGCACTGGCAGTCTTGTTAGAGTTCCCGACTTGACTCGCTGGCAACTAACAACAGGGGTTGCGCTCGTTATAGGACTTAACCTGACACCTCACGGCACGAGCTGACGACAACCATGCAGCACCTTGTAAATTGTCTTGCGAAAGATCTGTTTCCAAATCGGTCAATCTACATTTAAGCCTTGGTAAGGTTCCTCGCGTATCATCGAATTAAACCACATGCTCCACCGCTTGTGCGGGCCCCCGTCAATTCCTTTGAGTTTCAAACTTGCGTTCGTACTCCCCAGGTGGGATACTTATCACTTTCGCTTAGCCACTGAACTTGCGCCCAACAGCTAGTATCCATCGTTTACGGCGTGGACTACCAGGGTATCTAATCCTGTTCGCTACCCACGCTTTCGTCCATCAGCGTCAATCCATTAGTAGTAACCTGCCTTCGCAATTGGTATTCCATGTAATCTCTAAGCATTTCACCGCTACACTACATATTCTAGTTACTTCCTAATAATTCAAGTCTAGCAGTATCAATGGCCGTTCCACCGTTGAGCGATGGGCTTTCACCACTGACTTACCAAACCGCCTACGGACCCTTTAAACCCAATGATTCCGGATAACGCTTGGATCCTCCGTATTACCGCGGCTGCTGGCACGGAGTTAGCCGATCCTTATTCTTACGATACCGTCAAGCTCCTTCACGAAGGAGTGTTTCTTCTCGTATAAAAGCAGTTTACAATCCATAGGACCGTCATCCTGCACGCGGCATGGCTGGATCAGGCTTGCGCCCATTGTCCAATATTCCTCACTGCTGCCTCCCGTAGGAGTCTGGTCCGTGTCTCAGTACCAGTGTGGGGGATCTCCCTCTCAGGACCCCTACCCATCGTAGCCTTGGTAAGCCGTTACCTTACCAACTAGCTAATGGGACGCATGCTCATCTTTTACCGTTGTGACTTTAATTATAAAATGATGCCATTTCATAATACTATGAGGTATTAATCCAAATTTCTCTGGGCTATCCCTCTGTAAAAGGTAGATTGCATACGCGTTACGCACCCGTGCGCCGGTCTCTAGCTCCGAAGAACTATACCCCTCGACTTGCATGTGTTAAGCCTGCCGCTAGCGTTCATCCTGAGCCAGGATCAAACTCTTCATCGTATATTGTTTGCTTAAATTAATTCAAGCTAATTAGTATTCGAATCAGTCTCTATCGGTTCTTTTCTAATCTCTCGATTATCTTACTCTTTATTATTTTGTCTTGAAATCTCTTTCAAAACGGCTGTCAATTCAATATGTCTACGAACGTGTATTTCTTATTCCTTTTTCGCTTTTCGTTTGTTTCTCTAAGCGGGTGCAAAAGTAGAAAACTTATTTCTAACTGGCAAATGTTTTTTAAAGTTTTTTTCAGAAATTTTAATTCCCTCCCTATCCTTATTATTTACCAATCTATCAATGAACTTTTCCCTGTTTTGCGGGGTGCAAATGTAACACCCGTTTTCAAATCTCACAAGCTTTTT
>NZ_JBGQOF010000051.1:0-3064 GCF_052113665.1 Flavobacterium sp. W22_SRS_FK3
GCAGTACTTACTGCAAAAGTAATATCTGTTAATGGTATATATGGAGCTACTGTAGTGCTGCCGCTAAATATACAGCCTTTTGCATCTTTTACAGAATAGTTAATAGTTTGCGTACTTCCATTATCTGTAACAATCAATGTATTATCAGCTATATAAGTAGCAGAACCATCAAAATTATAAGTATATGGAGCCGTACCTGAACTTGCCGTTACCGTAACAACTGCTGGCTGTGGTGCATTACCAATGTTACATCCAAATGGCGTTACATCAGCACTAGCACTTAGAACTCCTGGCTCGGTGATGGTGATAGGAGCAGAATCTAAAGTACAATTTCTGGCATTGCGTACTGTTACAACATAAGCTGTACCCGCACTTAAACCTGAAAATAAATTACTTGTCTGTTCTGTCACACCACCATCTAAACTATATTTATATGGTCCTTCGCCACCTGTTACATTTACTGTTATAGTTCCATCAGAACCACCATTACAGCTAACATTTGTTACTGAAGTATCAAATAATGTAGTCGGAATAGCATCTAAATCAAAGCTTGTAGTCGCTTGACAAAGTGTAGAGTTGTTATTGTCCGTAACTCTGAATACATAATTCCCTGCAGCAACAGCTGAATAAGGATTAGATGCAGAGACAAAACCTCCACCATTGTACGAAACTTCATATGTATAATTTGTTGAAGGAATAGTGTTACCTCCAATAGCAGTCAAAGTAATTGTTGCATTAGGTGAAGCAGTACAATCTAATAATTTTGTCAATGATGCTGATAAGTTTAACTTAGGGTAAACGATATAATCAACATCTGCAGTACAGCCGTTTCCATCTTTAATTACTAAATTATAAGTTCCTGAAGCATTAAATGTAAAACTTGGAGAAGCCTGGAAAGCACTTCCGTTTACACTATAAGTTGCACCTCCAATTACATCAGGATCAACTGTTCCTGAATAAGTAATTGTAAAAGGCGTACTGCCATCATAACAAATTGGAGCAGCTGGTGGCGTAACTGTAGGAGCATCGTCTGCATCTAATGTTACTGCTGCTGTTTTAATACACCCATAAGCGTCTTTAACATAAACAATATAATCTCCTGTCACACTTGTTGAAAAAGTGGTGTTTCCCGTCCAACCAGCTGTACCTGATGTTGGTGCAGTAACTGAGTCTAATAAATATTGATATGTGTAAGGTGCTGTTCCGTCTTTAGCCTGAGCAGCAATTACACCGTCTTCATTACAATTAACATTTTTAATTTTTGAAGCTGTAACAGACAAATCGATAGCAGATTCTGTAATATCAAATGGTGCTGATGCTGAACTACAACCTGCATTTGTTGCTCCAGCATCTTCAGTAACTAAAATAAAATAATTACCAAATGGCAATGTGCCAAAATTATTGACAACTAATGAACCGCTGGCCGGAATAATTGCACTAACTAATCCACCAATTGGAGTAACTGATTGTGAATTATAAACCTGATATGTAACAGGTGTAGCTACACCGTATGAATGATTCATTGTAAAGGTAACATTTCCGTTGGCAGCACCTTTACAAGTGATGTTATTTTCAACTACAGAATCAACATTAATTGTAGAATTTGTTCCAATTGGAAATTCAGAAGTTTCAAAATAATAACATCCTGTACCTGTACCTCCATGAGCAGCATCTGCGTCATAAACAACGAATGTATACTTTACACCTGCTATCAGGTTGTTAAATGTTGTTTGCTTGCTACCCGGAGCATCCTCAGCTAACCATGTCCCTGGGGTTGGGTATGAAGGAACAGATCCAGTATATAAACTGAAATAAAATGGTCCAGCACCAATGGTACTAGTAGGCGAAGAACTTACGGCTACAATCGCAGATCCAGTTCCTGAACAAACTACTGGAGATGGTGAAACCGTAATATCTAAATCATCTGGTGGTGATGCAACCAAGATATTCTGATGTAATTGCTGACAGCCATTAGCGTCAGTAATAATTAATTCATATAATCCAAAATTAACGATATCAAACACTTGTGAAGTACCAGGTTGATCTGTGAATTTTTGGTTATAACCATTCACTCCCGTAACATGATAAATATAATTTGGAGTTCCACCTGTTACTCCATTTACGATAATTCTTCCTAATGAAACACCTCCGGCTCCACAAGTAATCGGATCAACATCATAATCAACTACAATAGGATTTGGCTGCGAAATACTAATATTATCTGTATCCGTGCAACCTTTAGCATCCGTAACAGTAATCACATAATCTCCCGCTGCTAAACCAGAAGTCTGTGTTCCGTAATTAGTGCTGGTAGTAGTATTAAATACATTAAATACAAATGGAGCTATTCCTTTAGTATTGTCAATTGTAATAGCAATTGCAGCTGTATTCTCTCCACTACAATTAATGGATTGTGTTTGATTAACACCTGTAATATCAGGATTTACTGGGGTAGAAACAGCAATTGCTGATGTAGTTGTATATGTACAGCCTGTTCCGGAATCTGTAACAGTAAAAATATAGTTTCCAGCCGCATTAGTTGTAAATACATTGCCTGCAAAAGATCCTGTATTTGGATTACTTGTATAGGTATATGTTCCAGAACCACCTACTGGAGTTAATGTAATTTGTGCAGCTGTTGGAGCTGGATTACATGTAATGTCCTTATTTAATACCGCACTTAATGTTAATTGCGGATTTACAATAACCGGATCACTATCTGCAGTACAACCATTAGCATCTTTCACACGAATTACATAAGTGCCTGCTGTTGTTATAGTGAAAATATTTGAGGATTGATATGAACCTCCTGCATTAATACTATATAACAAAGTACCTGTTCCTCCTGTAGTTGTTGCAGTAATTGAATATCCTCCAGCTGTACCTAAACAACCTGATCCGATTGCTGTAACTGTCGCCGGAGCTGTATCCGTTGCAATTGTAACATCAATTTTATAAGTACAGCCATTGGCATCTTTTACCCAAATATCCCATTGTGTATTGGTTGCTGGTGCTAAATCTGCACTGTTGCTGGCAACATAATCCGTTGCCAATGGTGCAACTC
>NZ_JBGQOF010000052.1:0-2817 GCF_052113665.1 Flavobacterium sp. W22_SRS_FK3
ATGGATTTGCTATAAACTTCTCCCGAGTTAATTCTTCCCTGTTTAAATAACCTCGGGCGACCTGAACACCTCCTATACACAATTCTCCAATTACTCCTATTGGTAATAGCTGGTTTTGATTATCTAAAACATATAAACTTGTATTGGCAACTGGCTTTCCCATTAGAACTTGAGATATTGAACCTTTCAGTGGTACTTTCCATGAACTTACTTCAATTGCTGCCTCTGTAGGCCCATATAAATTATCTAATCGAACGTCCTTGAATTTATCCTTAAATAAAAGTACTTGATCTACTTGCAAAGCCTCTCCACTACATAAAACCCGTTTTAAGGAATTACAATCTCCTGATTTAATATTCTCTAAGAAAACCCTCAACATCGAAGGAACAAAATGAATTGTCGTGATGTTTTCCTTTTCTATAATGTACTTCAAATACTCAGCATCTTTGTGCCCTTCCGGTTTGGCAAAAACCAATCGCGCTCCACAACTAATAGTCCATAAAAATTCCCATACCGATACATCAAAACTAAAAGATGTTTTCTGCAGTATTGCCTCATCACTCTTAAGTTGATAATGCGATTGTCCCCATAATAAACGATTTACAATACCACCATGTTCATTCATCACTCCCTTAGGAATGCCAGTACTGCCTGAAGTATATATGACATAAGCTAAATTTGATGCAGTCAAAACATTCTCGAGTTCACTGGTAGGATAACCTAAGATATTATCCCAATCTTTATCTAAACACAAAACTGATAAATCTTCATCTTTACTTATAACTTTACTGCTAACACCACTACTTAAAACCAAACCAATACCAGCATCTTTAAGCATATAATCTATACGACCTGACGGATATTCCGGATCGATCGGAACATAAGCGCCTCCCGATTTTAAGATCCCCAGAATACCAACAAGCATCTCTAAACTGCGCTCCAAACAAATCCCCACAAGGTCATCAGGTTGTACACCTTGTTCTCGTAAATAATGACCCAGCTGATTCGAACGCTCGTTTAATTCTTTATAACTTAGTTTTTTGTCTTCATAAACCACTGCGATAGCATTTGGTGTACGTTTAACCTGTTCGGTAAACAAATCCACTATGGTCTTATCCTTAGGATAGTCAATAGAAGTAGCATTAAAGACCTCTAATAACTGATGCGATTCTTCTTCTAATAAAATTGACTCCATATCAACAGGAGCATCAAATTTATCTTTAAAACAACATAAAATAGTATCAATATAGGTGTGAAAATGCTCTAAAGATATTTCTGATTTAAAGTTTTTATACAATTTATACCCTAACTTAAGATCTTTATTTCCGGTTAAATCTACCGTTAAATTTAAACTCGAACTTGTTCGCTCAAACGAAGATATATTTAAACCTTCATTAATATTAGCTTCATTACCAGATTGTAAATTATCTGTTAAAGAATTCTCGGATATAATTTCATTGTATACATGAAAATCAATATAATTAAATAAAACATCAAAAAAAGAATCGTTTTTATTCAATCCTACATGACGCTTGATTTCAAAAAATGTCAGGTGACTATTAAGCTGGACCTCCTTAATCTTTTCTTCGACATTCTTGAAATATTGCAACCAATTTTCTTCAGATTGAAAAGTATAGCGTACAGGTAACATATTTAAAAAACATCCTAATATATTCTCACCATCCTCAATAGATGGACGGTTATTAGCTACCAAACCAACTGTTAACTCATTTTCATTGGTAAGCATTTTTAATGCATAGATATACGCCCCAAAGAGAACGGTTTTCAATGTCAGATTATATTGTTTACACTGTTTCTTTAAATCATTTAAGAAACTAAGATCATATTGCTTAGTGTACTGCTCGGATATTTCGGTTTCTTCTTTAAGAATATCTAGTTTTTTGTATCCTGATAATTTTTCTTTCCAGAAGGCAATCGCATCAACATCTTGTTTAGCTATCAATTCACTAATAATAGAATCGCGTTGATTACATGCAATTATTGATGGTAAATAAGAAATTCCTTCTTTGAGTTCAAAGTAAGTTTTATAGAGTTCTGTAATAAATGAAGCCACACTCCATCCATCCATGATCGAATGATGAAACTGAAATATAAATAACTTATTATATTCAGCAATACTAAAAATATCAAAACGATATAATGGAACTTGTTTAGCAATAAATGAAATTCCTCTTTCTTTTTCCAGAAATTGTTCAATTTTCTTTTCTTGCGCTTGTCGATCAAACAGACTTAAATCTGTATTTTTTAAATCAAAGGAGACCGATTTATATACTATCTGTACCGGTTGATCGTAATCAGAAAAATTAAAACTTGTACGGAATATAGAATGCTTTTCAATTAATAAAGCAATTGCTTTGTGAAATATAATACTATCGAAAAGAACGTCATTAATTGTAAATACCAACTGATCATGAAAAATTGCCAAATTAGGAGCCAATAACGACTCCATAATCATTCCTTGTTGGACATCAGTCATCGGGTAGATATCTTCAATTAGATCTGGATCTTGTATAGTGCTCAAGACTAGTGAACGTAATGCTACTATTTCCAACTCAACTATTTCATAGCGTTGTTTAAACCTATCATCAATATTATCTCTATTTAGTACTGAAGCAGAAAAACTTTGTATAGTACCGCATTCAAAAAGATTACGTAATTGAATGTTTTTATTAAAACTTTTATTTATAATTGAGATTAATCTAATAGATTTAATTGAATCACCACCCAATTCAAAGAAATTATCATGAACTCCTACTCGTTCTACTCCTAACAAATTCTGCCAGATTGCTGCTAACT
>NZ_JBGQOF010000053.1:0-2364 GCF_052113665.1 Flavobacterium sp. W22_SRS_FK3
GTTGCGGAATCTCAGCGGTTCCGTTCAACACGAGTTTCATTGTTCGTGCTACGCACGCAACGAAACTCTTGCTGTTATGGGCTGGCAATTTAGCCCGCCCCTGAAATACTTTCAAGATGTAATTTATTTCCGTCAAATTTAAAAATCCACCAAAAATTATGTTCACATATTTCACTTGAATTTTCTGGAATGTCGTCTTCTGAAAGTGTTTTGGATTGGTAATTTCTATTCGAGTTCATATTCATTCTCAATGTGACGATGTCTTTATTTAATTCTATTTGGTAAGAATAAAAGCAAGGTTCAGTTTTAATATAAGCTTCATATTCCAAAGTGTCTTTGTGAGCTAAACTGTCAATCGCGATGTTATGAAACAGATTTTTCAATTGGTCAAGCCAAATGCTTTCAGAAATTGCTTTATAATTTTGTAGGAACATTGTTCTTGTTATCTTGTTTCCGTTTGACTTAAATTGGTCGTTAAATGATTGGTCGTCTAGGTAGATACTGAACGATTCGTCAGAAAGTGGAAATTCAAAAATGTCAGCAATTTTTTCTTTGTCATTAGAAGTAATCGTTTGTTGTAGCTTCTTTAATTCTCCAATTAATGTTTGTGTTTTAGTTGTGTTGGCATTTTGCTCTATGACTTGTGTTCCGCTAGTGGTCTTCGTCTTTTCGGAATTATTACAAGAAACCAAGATTACAAATGTCGTCAATATGATAACTGTCTTTCTCATTAGCTGTGTCGTTTTTGCTTGCCCATAACGTCAGTCTGTGAAAAAACTTCCGTTTTTGTTTTAAACAAATATAGAAAAGTATTGTTTAAAAACAGGATTTTTCGTATTTTTAGTAATGCTATCAGGAGTTTATCAGACGCTTTGCTTTGCATATTTTGCCCAAACGATTCGTAAAAATCCGCCATTATGGTTTTTTGAGCAGTACTTGGAAACGTCAAAAGCTAAAGCTCTTGCAGGAGAAACTACAACAAAAAGTACTAGAGAAATAGAGAAAAAGCCTTTTTTACCTAAGTGTCCCTGTTGCAAAACGGGCAATTTACATCGAATAGCCGTTTTTGACCAGCGAGGTCCACCTGCTTGGTATCTTGGAGGTAGCCAAAATCCCAATCCCTTTTAAAGTTAATTTTATGGGTAAGTGTAGCTATGCCTAAAAGTGAAGGAAAACACGAGAAAACCAAGCAGAAACTACTTCCAAAAAAAAAGAGGCACCATAGCCTCTTGCAATTCTTATAAATTATTTATCGAAAAACCCATAGTTGCGGAATCTCAGCGGTTCCGTTCAACACGGGCTTCATTGTTCGTGCTACGCACGCAACGAATCCCTTAGCTGTTGGTGGTAGTTTTTTTATTTAGTTTCCTTTAATTTTTCCAAAGTATTCTCAAGCCATTCTTCATTTACCTTTTTTAGCTCTTTGTTTTTGATGATTTGTTTTTCAATTAAGTTTATAAAATCTTTGTCATTAAGCTCTTCTATTGATTCCAAAATAAATGACCCAAATTCATCTATATTTTCAAGTTCTCTTTTTAAAATTTCTTTTATTCTTTTGTCTTTTCGTTTAGCCAAGCCAAAAATTGCTTCATCTCTTGTTCCTTCATCTTTGTCATTTGTACGATTCCATAAAGCTTCACGAATTAATTCATTATCTAATTCAATTTGTGTTCCAAGACCAAATGTCGCCCAATCTCTAACATCTGAATCTTTGTCTTTAGATAACTTGATTAAAATATTAACTGCTTCAGTTTTTTCAATAGCTAAAAGTGAAGAAACTAAACTATGTCTAACATTTACACTTTTATGATTTTTATAGGGGGCAATTGATTCAATTTGCTTTTCTGTTAACTTTTCATTGTTATGTCCAATTGCATATAATAAAGAACTTATTACATTTTTGTCAGTTTCGGTTTTGAGTAATTTAAAAAGAGTACTTAAAATTTCTTTTAAATGCAATCTTGGATATCCAAATTGAGCCAAAATATTTATTCCAATAATTTTCTCTTTAGAAACTTCGGATTTAGTTAATTCAACTGCTTTATCAAAAACATCTTCGGTTTTTCGTTTTCTTAATTCACTAATGTATTTCCAATAGTTTTCACTCGTCTTATTTTTTAATAATCGAGAGAATATTTTTTCATTAGAAAATTCAGTGAGTTTATTCAATTTTTAATTTTTCGTTTCGTTCAGGCAAAATTACCGCCAACGTCAGTCTGTGAAAAAACTTCCGTTTTTGTTTTAAACAAATATAGAAGAGTATTGTTTAAAAACAGGATTTTTCGTATTTTAGTAATGCAACATATACAAGGAATTTCCCGCCAACAAATGCGTATTTTTAGTTTAGAAGACGCTATAGCTACA
>NZ_JBGQOF010000054.1:0-2349 GCF_052113665.1 Flavobacterium sp. W22_SRS_FK3
AAAAAGTCTGACCTTCTACTGGCGATGACCAATACGTATAATCGAAATTCTTCATAGGCTGGGAATTTCGCTTGTAGACAATTTTTCCAGAATTGACAGCATTAGTCGTTTGAATTAGACTTGCATTATTCTCAAAAATTAAATTCTGATCTGTTGCAACATTTACCCAATTTGTTATAGTCAAAGTTCTACCAGATTTAATAGTGACTTTTGTAGTGCTTCCTGAAACAAGGCAAGTACAGCCGTATAAATCAATATTAGGATCAGTTGCCGGAGGATAATTTCCGGTAAAAACAATATTCTGATCAAGAGTAGGTACTGATCCGGCAGACCATGTGCTCCCGTTCCATGTATTTGTTGTCTGACTTGAAATCGAAATGCTTGCTGTTGAAGGAGATTTACATCCACTACTGTTTGTTATTCTAAAACTATATGTTCCTACAGCCAACCCAGCTACAGTGTAAGAAGATCCTGTGCCAGTAGTAATTACTGCCCCTGGATTTCGCTCTAAAGTCCAGGTTCCCGTTGAAGGCAAATTATTTAAAACGATCGTCCCTAATGAATTACAAGTGATGCTTTTAACAGCACCAATTGTAGGTGGCGTAAATAAATTAATAGACGTTGGAATATCATCTCCATTAGTCTGTCCTGAAATATCTTCAACTTCATTTAATGATGGATCAATTGCTGTAACTTTTGCTGTGTTGATGACTTTACCTAAAGCAACATCAGCAGCTGTAACTGTATAATTTGCGTTTAAAACAATAGTAGCACCAACCGCCAAAGAAGCTATGGGTGATCCTGAAATTGTTCCAATCTTCGGATCTGTAATACTTAAGTTAGTTAAAGGAACCTGTCCAGTATTAGTAACTTCAAAAGTATAATTAATCACGCTTCCAACCACACCGCATCCTGTTATAGAAGCTTTTTTTACCAAAGCAACTTCAGCAGTTTTTAATGAATTTTTATTTATCGCGATGAAAGCGCAATCTGAATCTCCTGAAAAATTCACCACAAATCTATCAATTTGTGCAGCATTTGCAGAAGTAATGCCAAAAACACTTAAATCCATTGCAAGCAAACGTATTTCTCTGGTTTCGTTTGCTAGATAAGTAGCAGATGGAGTTCCATTGTTGGCATTGAACAAATCTAATCGATAAGTTCCCATAACCGGAATAGTAGATGAACTAAAATTAACATTTACGATAGTTCCTACCGTTACGCCATTACTATCTACAAACTTAAATGTATCTACTTTAGAAGTGGGAGATGCAACCTGACTAACCACTATATCAGGTATGTTATCAGCAATTGAGCTTGATTGAACATTATTTGACCCTACTTTAAAT
Source organism: Flavobacterium sp. W22_SRS_FK3 (assembly GCF_052113665.1). NCBI lineage: Bacteria > Pseudomonadati > Bacteroidota > Flavobacteriia > Flavobacteriales > Flavobacteriaceae > Flavobacterium > Flavobacterium sp. W22_SRS_FK3. The sequence goes on from NZ_JBGQOF010000054.1 coordinate 1,350, forward strand.
GAAGCTGATCCCTCTTTTATATTAGCAATTCCTGTTCCTAAGGCTAAACCGTTGACACCATCAGTTAGCCTTGAGGCCAGCTCGGCGGGAAGAGAAGTAGTCCCCGAAAGTGCCGGAGTCAACACTCTGTTGGTTAACGAACCGTCTATCATAGAGCCTTGTAAAAAAAAAGTACTCGAAGCATAATCTAAAGATTGAATTTTTAAAGCTCTGAAAAGAGTATTTTCAAAAACAATCGAATTAGCCGTTAAAGCTGCATTATTGGCTCCAGTGGCGTATGTTTTACCTCCCCAGTCAAAGGCTAATAAATTATTTTCGGTATTAGGCTGATTCGCAACAACATTTGTAGCAGAACTTGATGCAAAATATCCATTCCAATCCGTATAAATTCTTGTTACTGAAGTTTGACTTAAAGTTTTAGAAGTGAAGAATAAAAAAAATAAAACGATGGTCTTTAAAAACAAAGGGCGTACCATCAAAAGTAATTTTTGAATCATTTGGTAGGTTTATGGTGTTAAATAGTTCTGGAGCAATTAACTTATATACCTATTCTATTATGTATGTAATCTGATTTTTTCAACTGGAACATTACAATTTCTCCAAACATGTTCAATGCACACATTAAGAAGTATATAAGTCACAAAAATAATTATTTTGCAATTTGTTTTTTCTATGAGAAATGTAAACTCGATTAAAAACATATAAACACGATGTAATACCATGGATTTTTTATATTTTAAAAAAAAATAAGTAGAATCCTATGCACTTTTATAGATTTCTCGTTTAATACAATGTTTTTAATACATAAAATATATGTTTTTTAAATAAAAGTAAAAAGCTAATAAAAAAAATCCGACAACTCTCGCCATCGGATTTTTTAATTATTGTCCTGTTATTTTATTTATTTAAAGATCACTTTTTTAGTTGTAGTTGTACCATTCTCCAGAACTACTTTGACCAATAAAACCTGTTGGGCAAAGGGAAGGTTCTGCATTACCAG
>NZ_JBGQOF010000055.1:0-2317 GCF_052113665.1 Flavobacterium sp. W22_SRS_FK3
AAACAAAAAACCCTTCATCGTTGATGAAGGGTTTTTAAAAGAAAGGCGACGACATACTCTCCCACAAAACTGCAGTACCATCTGCGCAGGCGGGCTTAACTACTCTGTTCGGGATGGGAAGAGGTGAGCCCCGCCGCAATAACCACCTTAAGGTCGTTGTTACTTGAGGTAACTTTTAATTGACAATTGATAATTTAAGCCCGAGTGATAGCAAACTGGCCAAGCAATTGATAATTAAAACAATATCTTAACATACTGAGATAAAGAAAAGTATTTTTTTTGTTTTAGAAAGTTTCCTCCCGAGAGCTTTCGCTCTCGGGAAAAGGGTGTACATAAGCTTACGGATTATTAGTACTACTCGACTATGACATTACTGCCTTTACATCTATAGCCTATCAACGTGGTCATCTTCCACGATCCTTAAAAGAAATCTCATCTTGTGGTGGGTTTCGCGCTTATATGCTTTCAGCGCTTATCCCTTCCAAACGTAGCTACTCTGCGGTGCCCCTGGCGGGACAACAGATACACTAGAGGTTTGTCCAATTCGGTCCTCTCGTACTAGAATCAGATCCACTCAAATTTCTAACGCCCACAGTAGATAGAGACCGAACTGTCTCACGACGTTCTGAACCCAGCTCGCGTGCCACTTTAATGGGCGAACAGCCCAACCCTTGGGACCTTCTCCAGCCCCAGGATGTGACGAGCCGACATCGAGGTGCCAAACCCCCCCGTCGATATGAGCTCTTGGGGGAGATCAGCCTGTTATCCCCGGCGTACCTTTTATCCTTTGAGCGATGGCCCTTCCATGCGGAACCACCGGATCACTATGCTCTACTTTCGTACCTGATCGACCTGTATGTCTCTCAGTCAAGCTCCCTTATGCCATTGCACTCTACGCACGGTTACCAAGCGTACTGAGGGAACCTTTAGAAGCCTCCGTTACTCTTTTGGAGGCGACCACCCCAGTCAAACTACCCACCAAGCAATGTCCCCCGAAATACGGGGTTAGGCTTCAGATAAACAAAGGGTTGTATTTCAACAATGACTCCACAACGCCTGGCGACGCCGCTTCAAAGTCTCCAACCTATCCTACACATCATTTATCCAAAGTCAATACTAAGCTATAGTAAAGGTGCACAGGGTCTTTTCGTCCCACTGCGGGTAAACGGCATCTTCACCGTTACTACAATTTCACCGAGCTCATGGCTGAGACAGTGTCCAGATCGTTACACCATTCGTGCAGGTCGGAACTTACCCGACAAGGAATTTCGCTACCTTAGGACCGTTATAGTTACGGCCGCCGTTTACTGGGGCTTCAATTCAATGCTTCTCCGAAGATAACATCTCCTCTTAACCTTCCAGCACCGGGCAGGTGTCAGGCCCTATACTTCATCTTACGATTTTGCAGAGCCCTGTGTTTTTGATAAACAGTCGCCTGGACCTCTTCACTGCGGCCCTGATTACTCAGGGCGACCCTTCTCCCGAAGTTACGGGTCTATTTTGCCTAATTCCTTAGCCATGAATCTCTCGAGCACCTTAGGATTCTCTCCTCAACTACCTGTGTCGGTTTACGGTACTGGTACTAATTACCTGAAGTTTAGAGGTTTTTCTTGGAAGCCCTTAGGCGCACTATCTCTTTGTCCGAAGACTCCGAGTACTATCGTATTTCCCCAAAATCTGTGGATTTGCCTGCAGATCTTATAGGTAGGTACTTCAACGAACTATTCCGTCAGTTCGCGGCGCTTTCATCACTCCGTCACCCCATCACAGTAATTAGTAGTACGGGAATATTAACCCGTTGGCCATCGACTGTCCCTTTCGGGTTCGCCTTAGGACCAGACTAACCCACAGCTGATTAGCATAGCTGTGGAAACCTTAGTTTTTCGGTGTGCGGGTTTCTCGCCCGCATTATCGTTACTTATGCCTACATTTTCTTTTCCAGCCAGTCCAGCATACCTTACGATACACCTTCAACCCTGCTGGAATGCTCCCCTACCACTTAGAGTAAACTCTAAATCCATAGCTTCGGTAATACGCTTATGCCCGATTATTATCCATGCTCGTCCGCTCGACTAGTGAGCTGTTACGCACTCTTTAAATGAATGGCTGCTTCCAAGCCAACATCCTAGCTGTCTGGGCAGACAAACCTCGTTCTTTCAACTTAGCGTATATTTGGGGACCTTAGCTGATGGTCTGGGTTCTTTCCCTCTCGGACTTGGACCTTAGCACCCAAGCCCTCACTGCTGAGAAACATTATATAGCATTCGGAGTTTGTCAGGAATTGGTAGGCGGTGAAGCCCCCGCATCCAATCAGTAG
>NZ_JBGQOF010000056.1:0-2174 GCF_052113665.1 Flavobacterium sp. W22_SRS_FK3
TTATCCAGTAAAGAATATGTAGCACCCCGTAATGAAACCGAAGCGCAGTTAGCTGCAATCTGGCAGGAATTATTAGGGATTGATAAAGTTGGAATCCATGATAACTTTTTTGAATTAGGTGGTCACAGTTTGTTGGCCACGCGTTTAGTTTCCATGATTCGCAAGGAGTGGTCTGTAGAAATTGAAATTGCCGATGTTTTCACATATACAACGATCTCAGAATTATTGGTTTGTATATCAGAACAATCCAAAGGCATTTTATTACCAACAATTGTTTTAGAAGATCGTCCTGCTCGTATTCCTTTATCATTTAGTCAGGAACGACTATGGTTTTTGGATGAATTGCAAGGCAGTACAGAATACCACATACCTATTGTCCTTCATTTAGAGGGAGCAATAGATGTATCAATATTAGAGCAAACTCTAAAAGGTATTGTTTCTCGTCATGAGGTTTTACGTAGTTTGCTGCTTTCAGAAGAAGGGATAAGTTATCAAGAGGTAATTAGTTCAGAAAATTGGAACATGAAATATTTAAACATAGCTGATGAAACAAAATTGAATAGTATTCTAGAGCAATATCTTTTACTTCCATTTGATTTGTCAAAGGATTATAAGTTACGATCCTGTTTATATAGTTTAGGAAATAATCATTATGTATTGGCAAGTGTGTTCCATCATATAGCTAGCGACGGTTGGTCACGAGGAATTTTGATTAATGAATTTATGGAGTTGTATAACTCCTTCCAATTAAACAGAACTCCTAATTTACCAGAACTTAATCTACAATACGCTGATTATGCTGTATGGCAGCGTAAGTACTTAGAAGGTAGTGTTTTAGAGAGCCAATTGTTGTATTGGGAAGAAAAATTGCAAGGCGTAAATACTTTGTCTTTACCTACTGATTATGCTCGTCCTTTACAACATAATAATTCAGGTGCAACTATTTCTTTTAAGCTAGATGAGGATTTAAGTTCCTCTCTACGATCTATGTGCCAAGAAGAAAGTGTAACACTTTTTATGTTATTATTATCTGTTTTTAAGGTTTTGTTGTATCGCTATACTGGACAAGAAGATATTTGTGTAGGAAGTCCTATTGCAAATCGCACCCAATCGGAATTAGAAGGAATAATTGGCTTTTTTGTCAATACTTTAGCGCTCCGTAACGATTTGAGCAATGATCCAAGTTTTAGAGATCTATTGGCAAGGGTAAAGCAGACAACCTTGGAGGGGTATAATCATCAATTGGCACCTTTTGAAAAAGTTGTAGATCGTGTGGTTACTACTCGAGATTTAAATATGAAACCTTTGTTTCAGGTCATGTTTGTATTACAGAATGCTCCTGAAACCAATAAAGAATTGGAATTAGAGAATATTAAGATTTCAGATTATGATTTTGATAGAGTAACTTCTCAATTTGATTTAATAATGGATGTGTCTGATTTAAAGGGAGTTATTTGTGTTAATTTGGAATATAGTACAGCTTTATTTGATCAATCTACTATCAACCGAATTCAAGAACATTATCAAGAACTATTGAAGAGTATTTTGAGTGATAGTACTCAATCCATAAGCAATTTATCAATGCTTACTAAACAAGAAGAACATCAGTTAGTAGATGTTTTTAATGATAATGATGTTGTATATCCAAGAGATAAAACATTAATAGATTTATTTGAAGCACAGGTTAAAAGAACTCCGGATGCTATAGCGGTAGTATGTGAAGGAAAATCAATAAGTTATAAAGAATTGAACGAACGCTCGAATCAATTGGGACGCTATTTAAAGAAACAGAATATTGTATCCAGTAATCTAATAGCAATCTGTTTAGAACGTAGTGTTGAGATGTTTATCGGTATTCTGGGAATATTAAAATCAGGAAGAGCCTATCTGCCAATCGATATAGAATCCCCAACGGGGCGTATAGATTATATGCTCAATGACACAGGTATTGACTTGGTATTGAGTAGTTCATCAAGTTCCATAGTCATTAAGGAACGAGAAAATGTATCACTACTTTCTTTGGACAGTGATTGGGATTTAATATCTGGCTATTCCAATAAGAAACTAAGTAATATTTCCTCTCCAGATAACCTGGCCTATGTTATGTACACTTCAGGAACGACTGGAAATCCAAAAGGGGTGATGGTTACACATGGTAACATTGTTAGTTTATG
>NZ_JBGQOF010000057.1:0-2160 GCF_052113665.1 Flavobacterium sp. W22_SRS_FK3
ATAAATTATTGTACCGCTTTATTTGATAAGACAACGATTGATCGAATGCTGCTTTATTACCAAGAATTATTGGAGAGTATAATAATAGATATCAATAAACCAATAAATAAATTATCAATACTTCCTAAGGAAGAAGAGCATCAATTACTGAATGTCTTTAACGCTACTTCTATTGACTATAATAAGGACAGGACGATTGTAGATTTGTTTACCGAACAGGTTAAGCAAACCCCAAATTCAGTAGCGATTATTTTCGATAATCAAGAGCTTACATATAGGGATTTGGATCAGAAATCCAATCAATTAGCAAGTTTTTTGGTAAATAAAGGGGTAGAAATAGAGGATCTGATCGGTATTTGTATTAATCGTTCTTTGGAGATGATTATAGGTATTTTGGGTATTTTGAAATCAGGCGCAGCTTATGTACCTATTGATCCGGAATATCCAGCAGATCGTATAGAGTATATGTTAGAGGATTCTGGGATAAAATTCTTGCTTAGTGATAGCAATAGCTTAGTTGTATTGCCAAAGAAAACTAATTTAGATATTGTTTTATTAGATAAGGATTGGGATTTGATAGCTCAGGGATCTGGAGAATTAATCAAGAGAATATCCTCTTCGGAGAATTTAGCTTATATAATTTATACCTCGGGAAGTACCGGACAACCAAAAGGCGTAGAAATTCGTAATAAATCACTAGTATCTCGATTACAGTTCTATAAGTCCTATTATGGTATGACGTCAAAGGATAAGGTTTTGTTTTATCGTTCTTTTAGTTTTGATGGTTCATTAGAAGAATATATCATGCCTTTTACTGTTGGAGGTTGTTGTGTTATGGCTCCGGTAAACTTCAAAGATGATTTATTTCAGAACATCCTGCATTATATCGAAAAACATCAGATAACAAAGGTGAATATGCCACCTTTATTATTGCAGAATATATTGGATTTCATATCAGATAGTGATCTGAGGAAATTCCAAAGTTTGCGTCATGTGGTATCAGGAGGAGATAAAATTAATACGAAAGTTGTTAATACTTTTAATACCAAGCTTGGTAATAGATATTCAATAGCATTACACAATTCCTATGGTCCAACTGAGAATACAATTGATTCAACTATTTATCGATTTGAAAATGATATAGAATATACAGCCATATCTATTGGTGGGCCTGTAGGAAATTCTGAGGTTTATATTTTAGATGAATCACATTCTTTAGTTCCCATAGGTCTGTTAGGTGAAATCTGTGTATCGGGCGATGGTATTGCCAGAGGCTATTTAAATAACCCATTACAAACTGCAGAGAAGTTTATCGAGCATCCATTTCAACCTGGTGAAAAGCTGTATAAAACTGGTGATACTGGAAGATGGATGCCGGATGGAACGGTAGAGTTTATGGGAAGAAAAGATGATCAGGTAAAAATAAGGGGTCATCGCATCGAACTAGGGGAAATAGAACAAACATTATTAAAACTAGAGGAAGTTAAAAAAGCAGTAGTACTGGTAAAAGTTGATAAAAATTCAAATAAACGCCTGGTAGCTTTTTTAGAACTTCGAGCAGAAATAAATACGGAGGATTTGAGGGAGAAATTATCCAAATTACTTCCTAAGTTTATGATTCCGAATCAATTTATTGAACTCGAATCAATACCTTTTACCAATAATGGTAAGGTAGATAAAAATGCCTTGCCGGATCCGGATGATTCAGAATTATCCAGTAAAGAATATGTAGCACCACGCGATGAAAGGGAATTGCAGTTAGCAGCAATCTGGCAGAATTTGTTAGGAATAGAACAAGCAGGAGTTCACGATAATTTCTTTGAATTGGGTGGTCATAGTTTACTGGCTACACGTTTGGTTTCCATGATCCGTAAGCAATTGGAGATAGAGGTTTCTATCCGGGAAGTTTTTGAACATGCCACGATTTCTGAATTAGCAGCCCATATATCAGCGCAGTCAGAAGGTATTTTATTGCCTGTTATTGTGGCAGAGGCTCGTCCTTCCCGAATTCCTTTATCCTTTAGCCAGGAGCGACTATGGTTTTTGGACCAGCTGCAGGGCAGTACCGAATACCATATCCCTATTGTGCTTCGTTTAGAAGGTGCACTGGAGGTGTCCATACTGGAGCAAACACTGCAGGAGATTGTTTCGCGTCATGAG
>NZ_JBGQOF010000058.1:0-1796 GCF_052113665.1 Flavobacterium sp. W22_SRS_FK3
TTGTGCTTCGTTTAGAAGGTGCACTGGAGGTGTCCATACTGGAGCAAACACTGCAGGAGATTGTTTCGCGTCATGAGATATTGCGTACTGTAATTAAGTCAAATGAAGGTGTTGGTTATCAGGAGGTAATTTCACCATTATCATGGCAACTAGATCAAGTTACAATAAATGTAGAATCTAATTTAGATGATATGTTAGATAGTTATCATATGAGTCCCTTTGATTTATCAAAGGATTATATGTTAAGAAGTTGTTTATATGATTTAGGAAACGATCAGTATGTATTAGCTTGTATATTTCATCATATAGCCAGCGATGGATGGTCTGGAGATATACTAGTAAATGAATTTATGGAATTTTACAGTTCAATGATTCAGGGTCGGGTTCCAAGTTTACCCTTAGTGCCCATCCAGTATGGAGATTATGCAATTTGGCAACGTAGGTATATCTCAGGAGAACTTTTAGAATCTCAGTTAGTGTATTGGGATAATCAACTGAAGGGAGTAGTACCATTGTTGTTACCTACAGATTATGTGCGCCCATCTATTCAGAGTAGATCAGGAGCGATTATATCATTTAAGTTAGGTCAAGCGCAAAAAGTATCATTAGATTTAATTAGTAAAGAGCAAAGTGTTACGCTGTTTATGCTATTATTGAGTTCTTTTAAAGTTTTGTTATATAAATATAGTGGGCAAGAAGATATCTGTGTGGGGACACCTATAGCGAATAGGACACAGTTAGAATTAGAAGGATTAATAGGCTTTTTTGTTAATAATTTAACAATACGCACTAAGATAAATGGTAAAAGCTCATTCAGAAGTTTATTGAAAAGCGTAAAAAGCACAACTTTAGAGAGTTATGATTATCAATTAGCTCCATTTGAAAAAGTGGTAGACAGAGTTATGACTAGGCGAGATAATAGTATGAGTCCTTTATTTCAAGTTAAATTTTTATTAAGTAATGTAATTAAATCTAAAGAAACAGATTTACCAAAATTGACTATAAACACGTATGAAAGACAGCATGTCAATTCTATCTTAGATCTTTCATTTAATGCTACAGAAACAGAAGAAGAAATATTAATTGATGTTGAATATTGTACAAGTTTATTTAGAAAAGAAACAATTGAGTGTATGATTATTCATTTTAAAGAAATTATTACTAGTTTAATTAAAAATATAGATGAACCAATAAATACTCTTGAAATGTTATCAGTTAAAGAAAAACAGCAAATGCTGTTTAAATTTAATGAGACAAATTTTGTTTACCCAAAAAATAAGAATATAGTTGATTTATTTCAGGATCAGGTTAAGAAGACCCCAACTAAAATAGCTGTAGTATGTGAAGATAAAGTATTAAGTTATAAAGAACTTGATGAACAATCTAATTGTTTAGCATTTTATTTGAAGAATAGCTGTCAATTAAAATCAGAAGACATAGTTGGAGTAATGATGGACCGTAGTATATGGTCTATTGTTTCCATACTAGGAATTATGAAATCAGGAATGTGTTATTTGCCGATTGATAAAGAATATCCAGATGAACGAAAATCATTTATTATTGAGGATGCCAATGTAAAAATGTTAATTATAAATTCAGAGAGCTTGTTCGAAGTAACGGACTATGATACAAAGATATTTTTAATAGATATAGAGTTTGAAACCCTATCGAAAGAAGTTTCAAAATCATATTTAAGTAATTTTATTGTCAATTCTTCAAATTTAGCATATATAATTTATACATCAGGAACAACAGGTAAACCAAAAGGAGTTATGATAGAGCATGGTTCTATTGTC
>NZ_JBGQOF010000059.1:0-1773 GCF_052113665.1 Flavobacterium sp. W22_SRS_FK3
TATGTAGCACCCCGTAATGAAACCGAAGCGCAGTTAGCTGCAATCTGGCAGGAATTATTAGGAGTTGATAAGGTTGGGATTCATGATAACTTTTTTGAATTGGGAGGCCATAGTTTGTTGGCGACTCGCTTGGTATCTATGATACGTAAAGAACTAGCGGTAGAAGTGTCTATTCGAAACATTTTCAGATTTAATACTGTAGAAGAGTTAGCATCATATATAATATATAAAGTAGTCAACACCAATGATGCTGAAAATGATTATAGTGTAAACATTGAATTATAATTTAACAACAAATATGGAATTTTCAAGTTTTTTTGAAAGATTAAATAAAGAAGGAATAAAATTAGTATTAAAAGGGGATCTATTAAGTATAAAATCAAATGCTAACATAGATCCGACAGTACTTTTGGAAATAAAAAATAATAAGGAATTAATTGTTAGGTATTTACAGAAGTATCAAGATGAAAATACAACTAAAGAATTATTAAAAAAGATTACTCCTTACAATCGAGATCATTTCGCTACAATCCCATTATCATTTAATCAGGAGCGTTTATGGTTTTTAGATCAGTTTCAAGGGAGTACTGAGTATCACATTCCTACTTTTCTTCGTTTGGAAGGATTTTTAGACATATTAATATTAGAAAAAACTTTAAGTGAAATAGTTTCGCGTCATGAAGTTTTACGCAGTATGCTTCTTTCAGAAGATGGCATCGGTTATCAGGAAATTATTAGTGCAGAAAGATGGTCATTGGATCAGGTAAGACTAGCAGATGCATCGTTACTGGAAAATAATCTTGAAGATTATCTGATGAGTCCATTTGATTTATCGAAAGATTACAAGTTACGAGCGTGTTTATATACTTTAGGGAATGATAAGTATATTTTGGCTTGCGTTTTCCATCATATAGCCAGTGATGGCTGGTCAGAAGGAATCTTAGTTAAAGAGTTTGTGGAATTATACAGTGCACTGCAGTCCGGTCGTAAGGCAATACTACCCGAGCTTAGTTTACAATATGCAGACTATGCCATTTGGCAGCGCAAGTATTTAGAAGGTAGTGTTTTAGAGGATCAGTTATCGTATTGGGAAACAAAATTACAAGGATTAAGTACTTTGTCCCTACCGACAGATTATGTTCGCCCTTCGGTGCAGAGTACAGCAGGAGCGAGTGTTTCTTTAAAGTTGGACGACAACTTGAGATCTTCATTAAATTCCATATGCAAGGAAGAAGGCGTTACGCTTTTTATGTTGTTATTATCCGCCTTCAAAGTATTGTTATCGCGCTACAGCGGACAGGATGATATTTGTGTTGGAACCCCAATTGCAAACAGAACGCAATCGGAGTTAGAGGGAATGATAGGCTTTTTTGTGAATACTTTAGCACTTCGCAGTGATTTAAGCGGAGACCCGAGTTTCAAAGCGCTATTGTCCAGAGTAAAACAGACCACTTTGGAAGGTTACGATCATCAGCTGACACCATTTGAAAAGGTTGTTGATCGCGTGATTACGACGCGTGATATGAGCATGAGCCCGTTGTTTCAAGTGATGTTTGCATTGCAAAAAGCTCCTGAGAACAATGGTGAAATAGAATTAAAGAATATTACATTTTCCGATTACAAATTCGACATTGTTAAGGCTCAATTTGATTTGTCACTTACCGTATTGGAAGACAATAAGGGTATTTCATTAGTTATAAATTATTGTACCGCTTTATTTGATAAGACAACGATTGATCGAATGCTGCTTTATTACCAAGAATTATTGGAGAG
>NZ_JBGQOF010000060.1:0-1687 GCF_052113665.1 Flavobacterium sp. W22_SRS_FK3
GATCGCAGTGCTTTATCTGCCATTGCTATTGAAGCCAAAGAGAATTTAGGTATTGAGACTTATACTGCATTGGTGGATAAAGGCTATCATAATGGCAAACAAATAGAAATATGCAAACAAGCCAACATCACTACCATTGTAGCACAACCTGAGCAGGGAAAAAGTAATGAAAAAGGTACAACTAAGGATTATCTGGTCGCCCGATTTCAATACGATAAAACTACCGATACTTATACTTGCCCACAAGGCGAAATACTAAAAACTACGGGCAGTTGGCATAAGAAAACTACGGATAGAGATAGCTATAATTTTAAAAAATACCGAACACCTAAATGCAGAGAATGTCCCGTAAAACATTTATGTACAAGTAGAGCAGGTGGCAGAGAATTAAGCGAAGCGAATCACGAAAACATTAAAAAACAAATATGAAATTGAGTAAATCGACCGAAGCCAATATGCTGATGCAGTAGAAGAAAACAACAAACGCTATCATACAAATACGCAGTTGTACCGCAAGCGACAAGAAATCAACGAACACATCTTTGGGACTATCAAACGGCAATGGGGTTACAATCATACCAATTTAACGGGATTGGAAAAAGTAAACGGAGAACATAGCTTGATTATGTTGGTCTATAACATTAAACGCAGTATTAATATACTGGGCGTTCCCGAACTTATTGCAAAACTCCAAAAATGGAACTCACCCTACAAGGCAAAAGTCTTGTTTTTACTAAAAATGGAGTATTTAAAGCTCAATACAACGTACTTTTTTTATCCAATGAAAATTGCATACTAAAAAAAGAGCCTTCTCAGAAGGCTTTATTTGAATTGCAGTATCCCAAATTTTGAAGATTTAAATCGAAAAAAGAGGTTTTTTCACAGCCTGACGTTCTGGCACTACAGCGGGTTTGGGACTAAATTAAGCCCATTATTCGGATTTGCCAAATCATCCCAAATACAAAACCAACTTTCCATTTAGCCTATTGCCCAAATCCGTTGTAGTGGCTGTTAGCAGCTGGCCATTATAGCTTAATTCTAATTAGTTCGTTTGAATCACTTTCATAGCTCGTAAACAATTTATCATTATATGGTTTAAGATTTATTTCATAATTCCTGTCAAATTCTCGATGAAAGAAAATCTTGTATTGGTATACAATTTCTTTTGGATAAACAACAATACATGCTATTTCAACTTCTTTAATAGCATTTTGCTGCTCTTCAGTTGAAATATTATTTTGAGCAACTAACTTTTTTGCAAAATTTTGTGCTAATTTATTCTTTTCGAGTTGTTTTTCGGGACATTCTGCCACCCTTGGTCTGATAAATGGAGTGCCAATACTTGGTTTAGGCTTTTCTTCTTCTACTTTTTTAGAATTCTTGCTTACTTCAAATTTTATGTTAACATAAGAGATGTATAAAGTGTCGTTGGTCAAATTAATTATCTCAAATTCAAGTTTTGTCCACTTCTCCAAACGGTCTTGAAAAAATCCGCTATATGATAATTTAAATTTTTCTTGAGCAATTAATTTAAAAGAAGAAAGAACTACAACGAGAATTATCAGAATTTGTTTGTTCATGTTTTAAGATTAATGTGTTGTTGGCTTGCTGCTAACGTCAGTCTGTGAAAAAACTTCCGTTTTTGTTTTAAACAAATATAGAAAAGTATTGTTTAAAAACAGGATTT
>NZ_JBGQOF010000061.1:0-1650 GCF_052113665.1 Flavobacterium sp. W22_SRS_FK3
TGCGGAATCTCAGCGGTTCCGTTCAACACGGGCTTCATTGTTCGTGCTACGCACGCAACGAATCCCTTAGCTGTTATAGGGTGTTTTATTTGTTCATTCATGTTATTTCAAGTTTGATAAGTCTAGTCCAACAGATGCAACATAAATTTCGTCAAAGTCTGCAGAGTCCGTTACACCAATCCCTCCCTCTGGTTTTAATTCAGTGTTGTCTTCAAGTAGGATTCGGAAATTGAAATCCTCCACGTTAGAAACTCCTTTTCTATCAAAATGCTGTTGAATAGCGAACCTATATTTGCTGTAATTGTCATTTGCGATTAAATTACCACCTATTCCACCCATACTTTCATCTATGATTGAAAAAACAACTATTCCAATCTCTTCGTTGTCTATGTACAAAAACCCTTTCATTAGTCTTTCCCTTCAATGGTAATATCCAGGAATTCACTTCCAATATTTAATCCAAGCATTAAATCAATCTCTTCACTGTCACTTGATACAATAATTAGTTTGTATTTATTTTCCTCACTTGAAAGCTCAACTTCTTCTACTGCTTTAATTCTAACAGTCATTGAAAGTGATTTGTTAAAAGGCACATTTATAAACCATTTTTCCTGAATTGTTCCTTCTTTCAACTGTCCTATAAGATAAAATTCATCTCTATTTCTAATCGCAAAGCTATCAATTACCTCAAATTGTCCTTGTCTTATCTTTGTGTTCATTATTGGTTGTCTTAAAATGCCCTATAACGTTTTGGGGCTTTGCGTTCGGGCGGGATTTCGAAGCACAAAAGTTGATATTATTACTAAGGTTCAATTGAAAAACTGCTGTTGAGTTTTACACTTCAGCCCGCCTGACGCAAACCCTTGTTGGCTGTTCGTTGTTTTTTTCTGTCTAATTGTTACCAAAATTTCCACCAAGGTTTTTCTTGTTCGGTTTGGTTCTTGTTGTCTGTTCCATTTTGATTTTCAGTTTTCTTGTCGGTTGAAACTGGCTTTATATTGTCAGATTGGTAAAACAATTCTCCTTTGTCCGACATACCAATTGGAAATTCAGTTCTTTGTTTCCATTCTTCTGTTTGAAGTTCAGGAATTGGGTCTGCATTTATTTTGTTGTCAAAACTCTCTCTTGCTTTTTTAGTTATGTCTTCTTCAATATTTGAAGTCGCACTTGCAAAAAAATCAATTGCAGTTTCTGGGATTTCTAAAAGAAAAATTTGAGTTTTATTTCCAATTTTGTAAATGTCCAAAACCTTGAAAAATGCATTTGATTTTAAAACTATATGTCCAAATTTTTCTGAATTAGGATTAAATGCTGAAAGGTCTTTTCCATTTGCAGAAGCAATTAAATAGCGAAAATTTGTTGCAAGTCCACCACCTTTAAAAGTCATATCAGTAAATCCTCGTTCTGTTAAAATTTGTCCTACTTGATATTTTGAAATCAAATTTTCTGAAAGTGTTGTATCTCTGTAAAAAAGTGTCAAACCTGCAAAAGTTTGATTGTAGATTTCTTCTATTTGCTTATTGTCCATTTTTGTTGTTATGTTTCTGTTTTACGGTGTCGTTTTACAATGACAGCCAACGTCAGTCTGTGAAAAAACTTCCGTTTTTGTTTTAAACAAATATAGAAAAGTATTGTTTAAAAACAGGATTT
>NZ_JBGQOF010000062.1:0-1641 GCF_052113665.1 Flavobacterium sp. W22_SRS_FK3
CGAAAAACCCATAGTTGCGGAATCTCAGCGGTTCCGTTCAACACGGGCTTCATTGTTCGTGCTACGCACGCAACGAAACTCTTGCTGTTGGCAGATCGTTTTTTCTTATTCTAGTTTCAAGTTGTTCTCTTTTAGAAAATTTTGCAATTCTTCTTCCCAAATTGGAAACTTTTTGAATTCGTCTTTTCTGGTTTTTATAACTTCAAATCCTTTGTTGATAGTTTCTTTATCTTTTAATATTTTGATTGCGTCCATTATTGAAAATAGTCCATAAGCACTTTGATTGGTTTTCATTTTTTCAATAAATGAGTTTTTAATCAAGATTAAACTCTTTTTGTCTTTTAATTCTTCAACGAAACTTGGTAAGCTTAAATCGTCAATTTCAACTATGTTTTTTTCTAATGCTATTAAATATTTCTCGTTTGAATATTTTTTTAATTCTTTTAATATGTGAACTAATTTTGCTTCTTCATTCCAAGTTAAACCACTTTCCATATCTTTTAAGAAATTAGTGTCGTCATAAATATTTTTATGAATAATTTCGGCTTCTCCATTTAGTATTAATCCATTAAATAAGAAGTTTTCAACTTCTATTTTAGAATGATTTTTTTTAAAATTTTCAAAAATGTTGTATGAAATTATTTTGTTTGTTAGCCATAATTTTTCCAATGAAGGATAAAATAATTCACAATTATTCATTTCAATTTGATTGTAAATTGTACTTAAACAATGATTTCCACAATCATCCTTTTTCAAATCTTCAATTTTAAGTTGAATAACTTTTTCAACTGTTTTTACAGTTTCTGGAGTACAAGATTTTGCTAAAGCAAACATATATTGAAAATCATCAAACTTAATATTGTTTTCTAATATTTCTCTAAATTGCTCATTTGGGAATTCTTCAATTGCAGGCAAAGCATTTATTCCGAAGCTTTTGATTAATTCTATGTCACTTTCTTTTTTGTATTTTGCTATTGTAACTAATAGAGTAGAAGACTTATTTTCTACTACAATTTTTCTTATTGGATTATAAAACTCTTCAGTTTGCGGAATCCAATAATGTATGCTTTCCAATAATTTTATGTTAATTGGATTTTTACTTAATACTTTACGAACTAAAATTTCTTTGTTAGAAATTATTTCCTCTTTTGAATAATTTCGATTAAATGTCAAACTTTGAAACATAAAATTTGGAAAACTTGCACTACTTGATAGACATTCAGTTGCATAAACCAACGTATCCTTTGAATCAATTAAATCATCGTAAATATCAAATACTTTTTTACTTTTTCTATTTATTAATGTTTCAATAGATATTCCTTTCGTGAATGTATTTTTACCATTTAATGAAAGGAAAACTAATTCATCTTCGGTTGCTTTTTTATCAAGTAATTTTGAAATTGAATCATTTTTCCAACCCATTGCATTGAAAGTTTTATAATCTTCGAAAGGTTTAATAAAACTTTCTAATTCTTTTGAAATTTGAGAATTACAATTAATGAAATTAAAAAGTAAAATGCTTAAAATTAGTCTTTTCACGATTTTTAGGTTTAAAATGTCTGCCAACGTCAGTCTGTGAAAAAACTTCCGTTTTTGTTTTAAACAAATATAGAAAAGTATTGTTTAAAAACAGGATTTTTC
>NZ_JBGQOF010000063.1:0-1639 GCF_052113665.1 Flavobacterium sp. W22_SRS_FK3
TTGCGGAATCTCAGCGGTTCCGTTCAACACGGGCTTCATTGTTCGTGCTACGCACGCAACGAATCCCTTAGCTGTTAGCAGATGGTTTTTTGTTTTTACAATTAAGTTTCAGGATTTCAATATTGTTTTAATTTTGTGATGTTACTTTTTTTCAATCGTATCTTTTAAAATTTGTATTTCTTCTTTCGGCTCTTTAATTCGTATGTTTATTTTTTTATATTCCCATTCTTTTCCATTTTTGTCAGCAGAAATATCCATTTTCCCTTTTCCTTTATTTCCTTTTATTCTTATTGACAATTCGACTGAATTATTATTGTTTGAGTAAATCGCATTTCCTTCCAAAATTGCTAAATTATCGATCGGTTCAATTTCTCCTATAAGTTCAATAACTCTTTCATTAGATTTTGCTTTCTCAATCGCTTTTTCATAAAGTGAATTATCCGAATATGCATGAGCAATATCTGTAACATTTCCGTCAATACTTGAACTTAAAATTACTCCAAATAAGAGTAAAAAAACTAGTAAGAAAGTTGGTAAAAACCATTTCCAATTTCTTTTCCACCAACTTTTCTCAACAATTAATTCATTATCCATTTTCTATATTTTAATTTATTTTTTTAATTATTTTTTCTGCGATATTTCGGCTCACACTATCTGCTAACGTTTTGCTACTTTGAGATGGCTGGAAGTTCGTAACCGCTCAATTTTCGGCCTAACGACAACTGGATGCGAAACGATAATTCCACTAAATTCCAGCTAGCTCAAAATAGCTGTTGTGCGATCGTATTTTTTAATTTATTTTGTTGAAATTTAATACCCGAGTTTTTATGAATTCATTTTCGCCAATATCTATGATAATCTTTGCTTTTTCAAGTTCCAATATTAATTCATTAAATCTCTTTTCGTTAGATATGATATTAGAAACTTTTTTTAAAGATTTAGTGGTTAATATAAATTTGTATAAATAGTAATTATCAATTACTCCATAATTTCCATTTCTGTTTATTTTCACATATACTAATTGTTTAGTTTCTGAATTTTCAAATTCACAAGCATCGCCATGAAACCAATATGTCCAATTTTCTGAAAGATTACCTTTTCGAAGATTGTTTTTTATTGAGATGAATTTATTGAACGGATTTTTTTCTTTTTTATCGACTCCAAATTCAGTTAATAATTTTTCAATTAATTTCTTTGCAGTTTTATCAAAGTCCAAAATTGCTTCAGTAACTATTTTTTTTTCCAACTCATTCATAGTCTATTCCTAAATTAATTCATAAAATTCAATTCCGCCAATCAAATTATCTTTAAGTATATCTATAATTATTGTTCCTCTTTCTGGATGTTCAATGATTAGATTATTTGAAAATTGCCATTTAGAACCAAGTTGGTTTGGATTTTCACTGTTTACAAATTGATAATACGCTTTGTTTTTCCATTTTCCGCCATTACAATTTTGCAATGAATTAATTATATTTACATTTTTTGGTTCTTCTTTTTCAAGAATTTTAATTAAATCTTTTATTAGAGTTTCTATTTCCATTTTTGTGTAATATGTCGCACAACGTCAGTCTGTGAAAAAACTTCCGTTTTTGTTTTAAACAAATATAGAAAAGTATTGTTTAAAAACAGGATTTTT
>NZ_JBGQOF010000064.1:0-1549 GCF_052113665.1 Flavobacterium sp. W22_SRS_FK3
CATCAGCTGACACCATTTGAAAAGGTTGTTGATCGCGTGATTACGACGCGTGATATGAGCATGAGCCCGTTGTTTCAGGTTTTATTTGTATTGCAAAATAAGGATGCCAATTTTGGAGAAAAAGATAGGGGTTTAACTGATATTACCATTTCAGGATACGAGTTCGATACCGCTACTTCCAAGTTTGATTTGACATGCAGTGTGTCAGAGAGTGATCATGGTATTTCGCTGGAGATAAATTACTGCACGGCTTTATTTGATAAGACAACGATTGATAGAATGCTGTTTCATTATCAAGAATTGCTGGTTAGTATTGTAGACAATATTACGCAGCCGATAAGTGGTCTGTCTATACTAACCAAAGGAGAAGAACATCAATTATTGGATATTTTCAATAGTACCGATGTTGGATATCCAAAAGATAAAACGTTGATAGATTTATTTACCGAAGAGGTTAAACGCACACCAAATGCTATCGCATTGGTTTTTGAAGACAAGAAATTAAGTTATGAAGAATTAGAGCAACGCTCGAATCAGCTGGGCCATTATTTACGAGAACAAGGTGTACAACCCGATGACCTTGTGGGGATCTGTTTGGAGCGCAGTTTAGAGATGCTTGTTGGTATTCTGGGGATCTTAAAATCGGGAGGCGCTTATGTTCCGATCGATCCGGAATATCCTTCAGATCGTATAGATTATATGCTTACAGATGCGGGTATTGGTTTGGTTTTAAGTAGTGAAAGCAGTAGTGGAGTTATCAAGGAAAGAGAAAATTTATCAGTTCTGTGTCTGGATAAAGATTGGGATGTTCTCTCAGGTTATCCCATAACAGCACTCAGCACTGTAGTATCTGGCTCTAACTTGGCTTATGTGATATATACATCGGGAAGTACGGGTATTCCTAAGGGCGTTTTGATAACGCATGAAAATGTAGTTCGCTTGTTCAAAAATGAATCTTCTTTATATGATTTTGGATCAACTGATGTTTGGACTTTGTTTCATTCATTTTGTTTTGATTTTTCAGTATGGGAAATGTATGGAGCGTTATTACATGGAGGTCGTTTAGTAATTGTTCCTAAGGTTTTTACGAAAGATGCTATTTCATTTAGGGAATTATTAATAAAAGAAGGGGTAACAGTTTTAAATCAAACCCCTGGTTCCTTTTATGCCCTTCAGGAAGAATTTCTATCAGGGCATCTAGCACATTCGCTGCGTTATGTAATTTTTGGAGGAGAGGCATTAAATTCAACCTATTTGAGCCAATGGAAGAGTTCTTATCCGGATTGTAAATTAATAAACATGTATGGTATTACAGAGACTACTGTGCATGTTACTTATAAAGAGATTTTGGATTCAGATACTAAAAGTTTGATTAGCAATATAGGTTCTTCCATTCCTACTTTATGCTGTTATATAGTAGATGCCCATTTAAATTTAGTTCCGATAGGGGTAGAGGGTGAGTTGTGTGTTTCAGGAGCAGGAGTCGCCCGAGGTTATTTAAACAGGGAAGAATTAACTCGGGAGAAGTTTATAGCAAATCCATTTAAAG
>NZ_JBGQOF010000065.1:0-1544 GCF_052113665.1 Flavobacterium sp. W22_SRS_FK3
GGCTGTATATTTAGCGGCAGCACTACAGTAGCTCCATATA
Source organism: Flavobacterium sp. W22_SRS_FK3 (assembly GCF_052113665.1). Taxonomy (NCBI): domain Bacteria; kingdom Pseudomonadati; phylum Bacteroidota; class Flavobacteriia; order Flavobacteriales; family Flavobacteriaceae; genus Flavobacterium; species Flavobacterium sp. W22_SRS_FK3. The sequence goes on from NZ_JBGQOF010000065.1 coordinate 41, forward strand.
TACCATTAACAGATATTACTTTTGCAGTAAGTACTGCACCTGTATGTCCGACTAATGTTGCAGATATTACTTTAACAGTAGTTGGAGGTTATGTTCCTATGGCTAAATACGAGATTATTTCTCCAATTACGGTTGATAACGGAACATCTAATGTATTCACAGGGTTAGCTCCAGATACCTATTTATTCAAAGTAACGGATGCTAATGGCTGTTCAATTGAGAAAAACTTTACAGTTGATCCGGTAATACCAATTGCTATCACAGGTATTTTGGTTAATGATATATCATGTCATGCATCAGACGGTACAACCGATAATGGTTCGGCACAATATACCGTTACAGGCTTTAGTGCTTCAGGTAATTACACAGTAGGAGTTTCTCCTGCCGTTCTGCCGGCACAGATCGCCCAAGCTGGAGATGTTATTACTTTAACTGGATTATCAGCAGGTACTTATACAGTAACAGTTACCGATAATACGACTAATTGTTCAGCAAGTGATGCTGTTGTTATTACAGAGCCAGTTGCGATTGATTTCACAGCAACAGCAACAAAAGTGTTCTGTTCAGAGGATATTTCAAAAATTACAGTTAGCGGAGTTATAGGCGGAACAGGATCTTATACATACGCAGTAGTACAGGTTGGAGCCACAGCTCCTGCAGCGTCTGCTTACACGGCAAATCCTGTTTTATCAGTAGATACTAACCTGACAGATTTGTCATGGGATGTTTATGTAAAAGATACCAATGGCTGTATCCATATAGAGAATGTTATGATTACTAACGATGCTCCGCCAGCTATTTCAGTTCCGGCACAGCAATGTTATGTAGGATCAGATTTAACGGTTGATTTAAGTACCGTTACTACTACTTACAACGGAGTTAAGACTTATACAGTAAACGGTTCAGCTATTGCTACATCGGTTGCTACATTTACAACACCTGGTACTTATAAATTGGGTGTTAAAGATGATAACGGATGTGAGGCATTTGTAGATTATACAATAGAAAAACAATTGTTAGCTTCAGCAAAATTAACAAAAGACTTGTATTGTACAGGCTCAACAGCTGCTACTATTGATGTAGTGATTACTGATGGAGTTGCTCCTTATACGTATCAAATGTATGTTGACGGAATTGCTGCTGGTACAGCTACGGGTGTTACTGGTTCAGGTTTCACAGCATCAGTTGGTACAGCGGGCAGTTATACTTTTGAGATTACCGATAGTAATGCTGCAGGTTGTCAGGTCACTACAGCAGCAGTAATTGTAACAACTCCGGTTGTTCCAACAGCTACAGCGGTGGAGTCAAATGTAAGCTGTAATGGAGGAAATGATGGAAGCATCACTTTGACCCCAACAGCAGGAGTTGCACCATTTAGTTATGCCTTAACAGGTCCGGTTGCCAATACAAGCGGAGATACTTCAGGAACATACACAGGATTAATAGCAGGTGCTTACTCTATTGTAATGACCGATGCTAAAGGATGTTCTTCGGCAGCTATTCC
>NZ_JBGQOF010000066.1:0-1520 GCF_052113665.1 Flavobacterium sp. W22_SRS_FK3
ACCATAATTATAATTTTTAGTTATATTCGTAAGGTACAAAATCTCAATAAGTGCTACCGAAGGTTTAGTTCAACAGCCGTTTGCCAAGATTGGGGATTTAGTGGAATTAGCGTTTTTTTACTACATTTACGTTAAGCCGAAAATACTCGGTTTAAAAAGTCCCCAACCTCGGCAAGCGCCAAGACGTTATGCCTCAGTTCACCGAACGGACGCAGAAAAAAGAACGTTTTTCATAATACTTAAATTTAAAGATGATTAAATATATTGAGTTAAATAACGATGATTTTGAATCAGCCATTACTATCGTCAAAACAGTAAAGGACAACGGAAGATTGCTTGTTAAATTAAACAGACAAACATACGGTGGACTAATTACGTTAGACGGAACTGCCGAAGAAATTAAATTATTATGTTCTATCTTGGAAGATAATGGTATCATAACGTAGTGATATATCAATTTCAATTCCAACGGAATTAAAAATTACAATTGCTTTTTTAAAGTGATCTAAATGCTCTTTTGTTTCCGAATAATTTTCAGAAACAAATTCAAGTATTTGAAATGCGGTGTCTGTATTACCAAACATTTCTTTGTCTTGTGATGTTTCAATTTGTGACATAATAATTAATTTTAAAATTGCTTCTAACTTAAATGGTGTAGAAGATAACCCATAAAAAACATAAAAATGAATCCTTTTATAATTCTTATAATTAGTGTCTTAATTCTTGCTCTTAATGTTTATTTCACACGTTGGGTTTTTAGAATTGAAGAAATAATTGAAATTCAAAAAGAACAGACAAAATTGTTGAAAAAAATATCTGAAAACATTCATACAAACCGAAGTATTTCAGTTGAAGAACAAAATGCAAATATTTCAGATACTTCAAGAGTTTTATTTGACCCAAATGTTTGTCCTGTATGCCAAAATCCAATACATAAATTTGATAAAAATTGTTCAAATTGCGGACTTACCGTAAAAGAATAAAACCGACAATGATAAAAAAAACACCAACATTATAATTAGATTTTAATTAAGGTTAAAACCTAGTTTGGTTGACAAACTAGGTTTTTTTTGGGGCATCTCGCCTACTGAGATAATCTAAGTTTGACTTTTAATGTTGTGAAAACATGGAAACAATTATTGCTTTGGCATTTGTATACTTAATTGTATGCGCCTCCAAAAAATAATTAAGCTAGACTTAGTTATTATCTTTTCTTTTTAAGAACATCGCTCGTTATTTTTAACGAGCTTTGTCTTGAAAGTTATTATGAATCTGACTTTTAATAAGTACAGAAAATTGGAATAAATAAAGAACCGAAGGCATAACAGTCGTTACAAGCAATTTGGGCATTTGGCTTAATTTAAAGATGGTTTTGTGTCAGTAAAAACAGTCATTAACCGAAAGATTACGCATACTTAACCCCAAACTGCTTGTAGCGACAAGACGTCAGGCTGTGAAAAAACCTCTTTTTTCGATTTAAATCTTCAAAATTTGGGATACTGCAATTCAAATAAAGCCTT
>NZ_JBGQOF010000067.1:0-1482 GCF_052113665.1 Flavobacterium sp. W22_SRS_FK3
CACCTTCTTTAAATGGATTTGCTATAAACTTCTCCCGAGTTAATTCTTCCCTGTTTAAATAACCTCGGGCGACTCCTAGCCCGCCAATACATAACTCCCCGACTACTCCTATTGGTAATAGCCCTAATGTATCGTTTACTATGTAGATACTGGTATTGCTTATTGGACGACCAATGTAAATACGTTCTCTCGTTTGATAGTCTGTAACATCAAATACCGCACAACCAATGGTTGTCTCGGTTGGACCATACTCGTTAAATAATCTAACCGATGAGTCTAATTCTCCTAAATTAGACAGATCAGAAAGAGTCAATTGTTCACCACCAATGATGAACCTTTTTAAGTGAGAATTATCTAAATCGCTAAAAAAAGATAGATGTGATGGGGTTAATTTTATGGATGTAATAGCATCATTTGAAACAATAGCCTTTACTACCGAAACAATATCGTTATCCTTGTAAACATGCAATTGACCTCCTGTTAAAAGTGTCAGATAGATACTGGTTTGGGTTAAATCAAAAGATAATGAACTGAATAATGGAAAACTCTGACTCTTATTTTCTTCTCCAAAATGATCTATACTATGTAATAAATAATTAAACAAATTACCTTGTTCGATCATTACTCCTTTGGGGTTTCCTGTACTTCCTGAGGTATAAATTACATAAGCCAGATCAGAAGAATGTATAGCTTTGGTTTTTAAACTTTTTAACGAAAATGCTTCGTTTGATACACTCTCAAATTCGATGTCTATTGAAAAAATAGGCACCACATATTCTATCACATCAAATAAACTTTCGGACTCTATAATCAGTAACTTTATATTAGCATCATTAACAACAAAAGATTTACGATTCTTCGGATATTCTTTATCTATCGGTAGATAACTAGCACCGGCTTTTAAAATTCCAAATATTGAAATAATAGACCAGATACTTCGATCTAACATTAAACCTACAATATCATTGGAGCCCAGATTATAGTGCTTCTGTAAATAAAGTGCTAATTGATTCGATTTCTCATCTAATTCTTTATAACTTAATTCTTCATCTCCACAAACAACTGCCAGAGCATCCGGTGTCTTTTTAACCTGCTTTATAAATAAATCGACTACTGTCCTATCTTTTGGATATGCGATACAATTAGCATTAAAAACATTCAATATTTGATAAGTCTCTCCAGAAGTAAGTATAGATAAATTACCTATTGGTTGTGTTATATCACTTATAATATTCTGTAACAACTCTTGATAATGCAACAGCATTCGATCAATTGTTGTCTTATCAAACAAAGCGGTACAATAATTTATTCCCAGCGAAATACCATGATCACTCTCTGATACACTAAGTGTTAAATCAAATTGAGAACTTACCATTTCAATAGGATATGAAGATAAGCTCAATCTTTCTAAAGCCACATCTTTACTTTCTCCATTATTCTGGAAAGAAAACATCACTTGAAACAACGGGCTCATGCTCATAT
>NZ_JBGQOF010000068.1:0-1176 GCF_052113665.1 Flavobacterium sp. W22_SRS_FK3
TGACCATAATTATAATTTTTAGTTATATTCGTAAGGTACAAAATCTCAATAAGTGCTACCGAAGGTTTAGTTCAACAGCTAGTAAGCAATAGTCGGGAATTAGGCTTAATTTAAAAATAGTTTTGTACTTGTAAAAATAGTTATTAACCGAAATATTACGCTTACTTAATCCCGCCCATCGCCTACTAGCCAAGCGTTGTGCATAATGTAAAAAAATGAAAATGACATTAAAAAAAGTAATCAACACACTAATATTAACTAGTGTAATCAGTTCCCAAATGTTAGCACAAAAAGAATCTATAACAGAAATTCTTTTAGTCGGATTTGACCATTTAGGTCAAATGGACAACGGAACACCTTCTTCCGATATTTTCAGTCAAAAAAAACAACAGGAAATCATTAAAATAACCGAAAAACTAAAAGTGTTTTCACCAGACCTGATAATGGTTGAAAAAGAACCAAGTGAGCAGAATCAGTTGGATAGTTTGTATAGTGCCTATAGGAATAATTATTTAAAACTTTCTGATATAGAATATGGAGCTTCAGAAACATATCAAGTGGGCTTCAGATTAGCAAAAATATTAGACTTAAAAAGTGTATATGGAATCGACCATTATGAATCTACTTCACAATCATTATTAAATTCTGGAGATAACATTAAGCTTTTTAAAAATGGATTAACGGAACTAATGAATACAGCTAGACCATTAAAAAAGAAAGTTCAACAAGATAGTCTATCAATTTATGATTATATCAAAACTATCAACCAAGATAAATTTATAGACCTATCACATAATCTGATTTTTAATTTACCCGCTTATGTGATAAATGGTGAGTTCTCTGAAACCGGAACCAATACTGTAGACATTGGTGAAATTGATAAAAAATATATAGGAGCAGAATACATCACTTTATTTTACAACAGAAACTTGAAAATATATTCAAATATTTTAAATACAGAATTAAAACATAATTCAAATAAAATTTTACTGATTATGGGACAATTGCATATAGGTGTTCTAAAGGACTTATTTGAACATAATCGTAATTACAAAATTATTGAAATATCAGAATATCTAAATTAATAAACACTATGCACAACAGCAAGAGTTTCGTTGCGTGCGTAGCACGAACAATGAAACTCGTGTTGAACGGAACCGCTGAGATTCCGCAACT
>NZ_JBGQOF010000069.1:0-1112 GCF_052113665.1 Flavobacterium sp. W22_SRS_FK3
CGAAAAACCCATAGTTGCGGAATCTCAGCGGTTCCGTTCAACACGGGCTTCATTGTTCGTGCTACGCACGCAACGAATCCCTTAGCTGTTACCAGCTGGCTATTTGTCAATGAGAGATATAATTCTAACAATAATTTTATTTCGCTCTAAAGGATCTTTCTCTTCAAATCGAATTTCATAGTATCTTTTTAAAAGAGTTTTCATTTCTTCTGAAGAGTTTTTGTACTTGAGTCTATCAATATACTCATCAGCATGATAATAATCATCTTCGGAAAGATGTTTTAATCTTTCTAAAAGGATATTATCAATCTCTAACTTATTCTCTTCGTATATTAAGTCTGATAAATTAAAATCGTAAAATGGTCCTTTGAGCGAATTTAAAAAGGCTTTTTTTAATCTGGCTTTTTGCTCAGCATTCAAATCTTGATAAAAATAATTTTTTGAACTGTTTGAAAATTCTTTATAATCGCGTAACTCAAAGACTCCTTCCCAACTTGTTACTTCATTCTCAGCACATTTTACTAACCATTCGATTGTTTCGGTTCGTTTAGAAATAGAGTCAGTAATTTTTAAGATTTTCTGAATTTCATTTATCCTTCTTTTATAGACTGATATTCCAACAGAATCTAAGGTTTTTGAACCATAAGATAAAGCATGAGTGCTATATTTTCCATTATTTATATCTAAGAATGCTATAACAGATGTTTTTTCGTAATACCTGTCAGAATCTGGACAAGTCATATTTGGTTGAAAAAGAATTTCGATAGTGTCATTTTTAACTTCACCTTGTAAAATATCAATCACAACAATTTTTGCTATTTTATATAGCGGATAGTATACTCTCTTTTTTTTCTTTCCTTCGTAAATTTTGTCGGTTACATTTATAACTTTTCCAACTATTGCTGCATCACTTTCAATGACTAATTTTCTTAAAGGTCTTGGAGTTATAGGATACGCATTTGCAAAAATATTATTGCAAGTGAAAAATATAATAACGAAAAAGAATAGGTTTCTCATAAATGTGATAATAGCTTGCTGCCAACGTCAGTCTGTGAAAAAACTTCCGTTTTTGTTTTAAACAAATATAGAAAAGTATTGTTTAAAAACAGGAT
>NZ_JBGQOF010000070.1:0-1091 GCF_052113665.1 Flavobacterium sp. W22_SRS_FK3
TACTAACCAAAGGAGAAGAACATCAATTATTGGATATTTTCAATAGTACCGATGTTGGATATCCAAAAGATAAAACGGTGGTAGATTTATTTACCGAACAGGTTAAACGCACACCAAATGCTATTGCAGTTGTTTTTGATGGTAAGGAGTGGACTTATAGGGAATTAGATAAAATTTCCAATCAGTTGGCTCACTATTTATTATCTATTAATACTAATAATAGTACTCCAGACATCATAATAGGAGTAGTTTTAGATCGCAGTGAATGGTTAATTATTTCATTTCTGGCTATATTGAAATCGGGGTCATCTTATGTACCAATAGATTCTAGTTTCCCAGAAGAAAGAAAAATGTATATAATAAATGACAGTAATTGCTCTATAATTGTAAATACTCTATTATTAGATACCTTCAAAGAGGTTAGTTCTTCTTATTCTGATGAATTGCCTGAAATAATTACAGACCCAGATAATTTAGCATATGTTATTTATACTTCAGGTAGTACCGGAAAACCAAAAGGAGTTATGATTGAGCATAGAAATTTGATTAATTTATGTTTTTGGCATCGATCAGCGTATATGGTAACAGATAAAAGCAGAAGTACGCTATTCTCAGGAGTTGGTTTTGATGCCAGTGTTTGGGAAATTTATCCATACTTACTTTTTGGAGGTAGCTTATATCCTATTTCTGAAAAATTCCGTTACGATCTGGATAAGTTTTCAGGTTTTTTAAGCCAACATGCTATTACGCATACATACATGCCAACATTAGTGTGTGAGAATTTTGTAGATAAAGAAATAGCTTTACCAAACATTATTGTTTTAACAGGAGGAGATACATTGCATTTAAGTAAATCAAGCGATATTACTATTTATAATAATTACGGGCCAACAGAAACAACAGTAGTAGCTACTAATTATAAAATATCAAATACTTCTCCAATGGTTAAAATCCCTATTGGTAAACCAATTGATAATACTCAGCTTTATGTCTTGAATGATTATAATCAGCTTCTACCAATAGGAGTAGTCGGGGAGTTATGTATTGGCGGGCTAGGAGTCGCCCGAGGTTATTTAAACAGGGAAGAATTA
>NZ_JBGQOF010000071.1:0-1004 GCF_052113665.1 Flavobacterium sp. W22_SRS_FK3
CTTTCAACCGGATCTATTGCTTTTGATGCAACTACGTTGGAATTTTGGGGTACTTTATTAAATGGAGGTCAATTAGTATTGGCAGATACAAATTCTTTATTGGAGATCAACAGTTTAAAAGACCTTATAATCAAACATAAAGTTACCACTATATGGATGACAGCCTCTTGGTTTCATCAGGTAGTGGAAGAAGATTCCTCTATTTTTGCGCCTCTCACTTCTTTGTTGGTCGGAGGAGATGTAGTGTTGTTCAATTATACCAATAAATTGAAAGAACTATATCCTTCTCTTCAGATTATCAATGGCTATGGTCCTACAGAAAATACCACATTTTCGACGACTTATAGTATTGAGAAAGTCACACAAAAAGCTCTTCCTATCGGTAAACCGATAAAGAACAGCTACGCCTACATTACGGATTCTCAATTCAACTTATTACCTATTGGAGTAATTGGGGAATTGTGCGTTGGGGGAAGCGGAGTTGCTTTAGGTTATTTAAACCAGGAAGAACTAACCAAGGAGAAATTCATCAACGATCCGTTTAGAGAAGGCGAACGCATCTATAAGACAGGTGATTTAGCACGTTGGCTGCCCGATGGCAATATTGAGTTTATCGGCAGAAAAGATGACCAGGTTAAGATCCGCGGCTATCGAATTGAGTTAGGAGAGATTGAGAATGTATTATCATCCTTACCGGGAGTAACGCAGTGTTGTGTATTGGCTAAGGAAGATACAAATGGCACAAAGAGTTTAGTAGGTTATGTTGTATTGGAAGAAGCCTTAGACAAAGAAGCTTTACAAAACCAATTAAAGCTAAGTTTGCCTGATTATATGGTTCCTATGATCTGGGTTGCATTAGAGGTACTGCCACTGACCAATAATGGAAAGTTAGATAAAAAGTCATTACCGGATCCGGATGGTTCAGCATTATCCAGTAAAGAATATGTAGCACCCCGTAATGAAACCGAAGCGCAGTTAGCTGCAATCTGGCAGGAATTATTAGG